>VBOY01000124.1 GCA_005893295.1 Candidatus Eiseniibacteriota bacterium
AGAAGCGAGCAGGGGAGCCAGGGCCAAGAGCCACAGCCTCGAGCGACTCATGCCGGTGGGGCCTCCTGAGTGGATGGAGAGCCGTCTCGGGTTGCGCGCGTGGCGGGAGCTCAAGAAGGGAGCGGCTCGGTCGGTGGCAAAAGACCGGTAAGTGCTACCATCCTCGACCCGGCAGGTCAACGAAATCGGTTGCGCCGTTGCAGGATACGTGGACAAGGAGGAGCCGATGACCCCGCACCAGAGACAGCAGCTCATCGACCGCTACGCGCAGGGCTACCCCGAGGTGAAGCAGGCGCTCGACGGCTTCCCGGAGGCTTCGCTCACCGCCCACCCGATCCCCGGCAAGTGGAGCGCGGCCGAGATCGTGCACCATCTGGCCGACAGCGAGAGCATCTCGGCCCAGCGGCTGCGGAAGCTGCTGGCCGAAGAGCACGCGGTGATCCAAGGCTACGATCAGGAGCGGTACGCTACCCTGCTGCGCTACAACGAACGCCCGGTCGCCCCCGCGCTCGATGCGTTCCGGGCGGCGCGTGAGACCACTCTGCAAATCCTGCGTGCGATGTCCGACCACGACTGGCAGCGCATGGCATGGCACACCGAGTCGGGCCACTACGGCACCGAGCGCTGGCTCGAGATTTACGCCGATCACGCGCACGGCCACGCGGCGCAGATTCGACGGCTGCGCGAGGCCATGGCCCCGGTCGCTCGCTGATGCGCTGGCGCTGCCGCGACCGGGTCTTCGATCTCGGCGAGCGGACCTTGGTGATGGGGATCTTGAACGTCACCCCCGATTCGTTTTCGGACGGCGGCAGGTTCTTCGAGCCCAAGGCGGCGATCGAGCGTGGGCTGGCCTTGATCGGGGAAGGCGCGGATCTGGTGGACGTCGGCGGCGAGAGCACGCGTCCGGGCTCGGCTCCGGTGGCCGCCGAGGAGCAGTGGCGGCGAATCGGCCCGGTGCTCCAGGCGCTCGCCGGCCGGACCGTGTTGTCGGTGGACACGTCGAGCGCGTGGGTGGCGGAACGGGCGCTCATGGCCGGGGCTCAGGTCGTCAACGACGTCACGGCGCTCGGCGATCCGGCGATGGCCGAGGTCGTGACGCGCGCCGCCGCGGGGCTGGTCCTGATGCACATGCAGGGAACTCCTTTGACGATGCAGCGCTCGCCCCACTACGACGATGCCGTCAGCGAGGTGCGCGAAGGGCTCGCCCGCCGTTGGCAACGGGCCCACGGCGCAGGAGTTCAGGACGAGGCCGTGGCCCTCGATCCCGGGATTGGTTTCGGCAAGGCCCTCGAGCACAACTTGGCGCTGCTGACGGGCTACGCGGAGCTGGCCGCCCTCGGGCGTCCGGTCGTGGTCGGTGTGTCGCGCAAGAGCTTCCTCGGCCGGCTGCTCGACCGGGAGGTCGACGAGCGTCTCGAAGGGGCCCTGGCGGCCACCGCGATCGCCGTGTTCCAGGGCGCCGCGATCGTTCGCACCCACGACGTGACCGCCACCGCGCGTGCGGTGCGTGTTGCCGATGCCTTGCGCGCGGCACGGTCGGGTCGTTCCGCAGCCCGGCGAGGCGCTTCAGCGTAGGAGTGACTCCGACCTTCTGGTAATTTTGGATCATGACTCCCGTACACGGCCTGTGGGCGCTCGACCTGCTCGACATCCTCTTGGTGTCGGTGCTGTTCTATCGGCTCCTGATCCTGGTCAAGGGCACGCGCTCGGCGCAGATGTACGTGGGACTGCTGCTGATCGTTCTGATCGGATTCGCGGCGCGCACGTTCGACCTGATCGCCATCAAGTGGATCGTCGACAGCCTCAAGACCGTGTGGCTGATCGCGTTCGTGATTCTGTTCCAGCCCGAGCTACGCCACGCGCTGGCCCAGTTCGGGCGCACCCGCTACTTTCGTTCGTTCCTGCGCGGCGAGAGCTACGGCGTGCTCGGCGAAGTGGTGCGCGCGGCCGAAACCCTGGCGCAGCGCAGCCATGGGGCGCTCATCGTGCTCGAGCGCAACGTGGGCCTGCGCAACTTCGTCGAGACCGGAACGCGCCTCGATGCCAAGGTCTCGGCAGAGCTGCTGGTGACTCTGTTCAGCCCCGGCTCGCCGCTCCATGACGGGGCGGTGATCCTGCGTGAAGAGACCGTGATCGCCGCCTCGTGCATCCTGCCCCTGTCGGCGAACCCGCGCATCGCCGTGGAGCTCGGCACGCGCCATCGCGCCGCCCTCGGCTTGAGCGAAGAGACCGATGCCGCCGTGATCGTGGTGAGCGAAGAGGGCGCCGGCATCTCGGTGGCGTTCCGCGGGCAGTTGAAGCGCTATCTGAACGAAGGCGAGCTGCGAAGCGAGCTGTCGCGCATCTTCCGGATCCGCCCCGAGGAGGAGGCTGCCGAGCCGGTGCGCCCCCAGGCGCATGACGAGAGTGCGGAAAAGGCAGCCGGTTAGGTGACGGAAATCGCCGACGCAATGGACTCGTGCGCCCGCAGCACGTCTGGTCGGCGGGCGAGGACTCGGCGCGGATTGGATGCCGCCCCGGCTTGACTTCACCTGCGGCCCACCCTACCGTTTCCGGCCCGCCATCGGAGACGATGGCCTCCTCGTAAGGCGGCGTAGCTCAGCTGGTAGAGCAGGAGAATCATAATCTCTGTGTCCGGGGTTCGAGTCCCTGCGCCGCCACCATCCATGCGCTCGCCCCGCCCTCGCCTGCGCCGGATCGAGCCGATCGTCCGCCGCGCCCTCAACGGGCCATGCGCGCTCCCTCCCGGCAGTCGCTTGCTCATCGCCGTAAGTGGTGGGGCCGACTCGACCGCCCTGCTGGTCGCTCTCCATCGCGTGGCGCATGAGTTCGACATCGCGCTTCACGTCGCTCACCTCAACCACGGGCTGCGCGCGGGCGCCGCCGACCGCGACCAAGTCTTCGTCCAGCGGCTCTGCGAGCAGTTGAGCGTCCCATTCTCGAGCACGCGTTGGGACACGCGTGATCGCATGAAGCGCCGCGGCCTCTCGGGCCAAGCGGGACTGCGCACGTTGCGCCGGGACTACCTCACGCGGGTCGCTCGCCGCGTGGGGGCCCACGCGATCGCCACGGCGCATACCGCGGATGACCAGCTGGAGACCCTATTGCTCAGGCTGCTGCGCGGAGCGGGTCTCAAGGGCTTGGGCGGCATGAGCCACCGTTCTGGAAGCTGGATCAAGCCGCTGCTCTCTGCCACGAGGGCCGACATCGAAGCGGACCTCACCGGCACGGGCCAGGGATGGCGCGAGGACACGTCGAATCGCGACCGCGCGTACGCCCGCACGCGTGTGCGGCACGACGTGGTCCCGGCTCTGGTGCGCGCGCTGGGAATGACCGAGCACGGCGGCCCACGGGCCCGCCAGGGGCTGGCGCGCCGCGCGGCCGAGGCGATGACCGAGCTGCGACAGGCTCGACGCTTGATCGAGCGATTGGCCACCAACCTGCTCGCGGCGGCCGAGCGACCGGCAGAAGGCACCAAGACTCACCGGCCGGCGCGGCCGATGCGAATCCAACCCGCTCACGCCCAGCCGTCCGTTCCGTCAGCCCCGCTGCCCGCGGGCGGCGCCTCGGAAATCCGGCTTGATTCGGGGCGGCTCGGTTCATACCCTCGTGCGGTTCAGCCCACCTTGTTCCGCCTTCTTTGGCGCCGCTTGGGGCACGATCAACCCGGCCTCACGCAGCGACATCTCGCGGCACTTTTGAAGCTCGTCCGATCGGATCGCGAAGGGGCGCGGCTCGATCTGCCGGCCGGCTGGACCGCTCAGAGTGAGCGAGGCGTTCTCGCCCTGCGGCGAGAAAACATCCCTGCGGAAAAAACTCGGGGGCCCCGAATGCCTTGCCGCCCAAAGGGTTCACGGCGGGCTGGAGTCATCAGTCCGTCGACCCGATGATAGGCTTATGGTGTTGGGCGCGGGGTGGGCCGCGCCCCAAGCAAATGGGTTGCAAACCATGATTTCCTCCCGAAGAGCCCAACTCCGACAGTTCTGGCCGAGGGGCAGGGCATCTTATGGGTGGGCGAACATCCGCCGTACCTTTCCGTAACCTAAGGAGATCGCTTGGGCCCATGCACGGCGTGACCACCGAAAGCCAGGGCGCGAAGGCGCCCCTAGCGGGAGCGGGCGAGCTGCGCGTGCTCTTGACAGCGGACCAGATCGCGTCGCGGGTGCGCGCGTTGGGACTCGAGATCGCGCGCGACTACGACGGCGAGCGACCGCTGTTGGTAGCAGTCCTGAAGGGCGCGTGCATGTTCCAGGCCGACCTGGCCCGGGCGAGCGCGTTGGACCTCGAGCTGGACTTCCTTTCGGTCTCCTCCTACGGCTCGGACACCACGGCCCAGGGCCCGCCGCGCCTGATCTCCGACGTGCGTGGCGACGTCGCGGGCCGGCACGTACTGCTGTGCGAGGGCGTAGTGGATTCCGGCCGTACCGTTTCTTACATCCTCGATGCTCTGGGGTCGCGGCGGCCGGCGAGCCTGGTCGTTGCCGCCTTGCTCAACAAGCTCCCGTGCCGCAAGATCGAGGTGCCGCTGCGCTATGTGGGCTTCTCCATCGGGGCGGACTTCGTGGTCGGCTATGGCCTCGACCGCGCCGAGCGTTACCGAAATCTGCCTTTCATCGGCATCCCCGAGGAGATGTGATCCCGTGAATCAGTCACGCGGTACCCAGGACGACGAATCGGGCAAGGGCAAGGGGCGCGAGTCGCGGCGCGCGCAACGTCCTCCGACGCCGCGCCGACCGCCGACGCCGCTGCCTCCGGGGCGGCCGTTGCGCACGCTGGCCTTCTGGGTGTTCGTCGCACTTCTCGCCCTGGTCGCCTATCGCATGTATCAGGGCAACTTCATGGCCACCCCGCGCCTCGAGATCTCCTACACGCGCTTCATCCAGGAGGTGGAGCGAGGCAACCTGGCGAACCTACAGATCGTCGACAAAGAGGTGAGCGGCGAGCTGCGCGTCGAATCGGCGATGCGGATGGACGCCCACGAGGTCCGGTTCAAGGCATTCAAGACCAACATCCTCGGTGACGGCGCGGATCTTCCCGACCGGGTCTGGAAGACAAACCCTGGGATCGAGATCGAGGTGCGCCAGGCGGGCTTCAACTGGGTTTCGTTCCTGGTGACGTCGCTGCCGATCCTGCTGCTGCTGCCGCTGTGGATGGTGATGATCCGCCAGATGCAGTCGGGTGGCAGTGCGGCCCTCAAGTTCGGCAAGACCAAGGCCAAGGTGCTGATCGAAACCACCCCCAAGGTGACGTTCAAGGACGTGGCGGGCTGCGACGAGGCCAAGCAGGAGCTGCAGGAAATCATCGAGTTCCTGAAGGAGCCGCAGAAGTTCCAGCGGCTCGGCGGGCGGATTCCGAAGGGCGCCCTGTTGCTCGGACCTCCGGGATCAGGCAAGACGCTGCTCGCCAAGGCGGTGGCGGGCGAAGCGCACGTGCCGTTCTTCTCGATGTCGGGCTCGGATTTCGTGGAAATGTTCGTCGGCGTCGGGGCGAGCCGCGTCAGGGATCTGTTCGAGCAGGGCAAGCGCAACGCGCCATGCATCATTTTCATCGACGAGATCGACGCCGTGGGCCGGCATCGCGGCGCGGGCCTCGGCGGCGGCCACGACGAGCGCGAGCAGACCTTGAATCAGCTGCTGGTCGAGATGGACGGCTTCGACTCGAACGAAGGCGTCATCATGATCGCGGCGACCAACCGGCCCGACGTGCTCGACCCGGCATTACTGCGCCCGGGGCGGTTCGATCGCCAGATCGTCGTCGATTGGCCCGACGTGCGCGGCCGCGAGGGCATCTTCCGGGTCCATACCCGCAACATCCCGGTCGCGGAGGACGTGAACCTGAAGCGCTTGGCGCGCGCCACGCCGGGCATAGCGGGCGCCGACATCGCGAACATGGTGAACGAGGCCGCCCTGCTCGCCGCGCGACGGAACCGCAAGAAGGTCTCGATGCAGGATTTCGAGGACGCCAAGGACAAGGTGATGCTCGGCATGGAGCGCAAGAGCCTGGTCATGACCGACGAGGAGCGCAAGAGCACCGCCTACCATGAGGCCGGCCACGCGCTGGTGTTGTGGCTGCTGCCGGGCGCGGACCCGCTCAACAAGGTGACGATCATCCCGCGCGGTCGCATGCTGGGAGTGACCTCGTGGCTGCCGCTGGAAGAGCGGCACAACCAGTCCAAGGAAGAGCTGGAGCGCCGGCTGTGCGTGGCGATGGGCGGTCGCGCGGCGGAGCTCCTGGTCTTCAACCACCTCACCACCGGCGCGATCGGCGACATCGACGGCGCGACCCAGGTGGCGAGGAACATGGTGTGCCGCTACGGCATGAGCGACAACCT
>VBOY01000108.1:0-6565 GCA_005893295.1 Candidatus Eiseniibacteriota bacterium
CCCTGTCGCCGGCAGCCCGCGATGCCCTGGCGCGCCGCCTCGAAGGGGTGGGGATCGACGCGGTGCTGCTCGCCACCTGCAATCGCACCGAGCTGTACTGGATCTCGGGTGGCCGCGAGGTCGACGAGATGGTTCACGCGGTGCTGCGCGGAGCGGGCGAGCCGGGCGAATTGCCAGGCGAGCACTTCACCGCTCTCGAAGCGCTGGCGGCGGTCACCCATCTGTTTCGGGTCGCCTGCGGCCTGGAATCGCTCGTCCTCGGAGAGGCCGAGATCCTGGGCCAGGTCCGGTCCGCCCTCGAGTCCGCCGAGCGAGCCGGCCTGACGGGGTTCCTTCCCGCTCTGTTTCGCTCGGCGCTGCGCACCGGACGCCAGGCCCGCAGCGAGACCCGGATCGGCCAAGGCGCGCTGTCGATCGCCTCGGCCGCGGTTCGGGCCCTGGCCCAAGGCACCGATCTCAAGGGCGCCACGGTGGTGGTGGTGGGCGCCGGGATGACCGGAACCAAGGCGGCGCGACATCTGAGCGCCGAGCGCGTCGGGCGGCTGGTCCTGCTCAACCGCACGATCCAGCGCGCGCGCGAGACCGCGACCGAGCTCAAGGCAGAGGCAGCCCCGCTGGAGACGCTGCCACGATGGCTCGAGCTCGCCGACGCGGTGTTGCTCGCGGTCGACGTCGCCACGCCGCTGCTCACGCCCGAAACCCTCCGCCGCGCGCTCGGCGCGCGCTCCGGCCAGCCGCTCGCGGTGATCGATCTCTCGCTCCCTCGCGCCGCCGATCCGCGCTGCGGGTCCCTGCCCGGAATCACTCTCTCCGACCTCTCGGCGCTCGAGCACACCGTGACCCACGATCGGGCGCTGCGCGAGCGAGAGATCGCGCGCGTCGAGGCGCTGCTCGCACGCGAGCGGGCGATCTTCGAAATGCAGACCCGCGAGGCGGCGGTGCGGCCGATGGTCTCGGAGCTCAGGAGGCGCGCCGAAGCGATCCGCCGTCGCGAGGTGGCCCGCGCGCTCGCGACCGGGCCGCTCGACGCCGCGGGGATCGAACGCTTGACGCGACGGCTCGTGGACCAACTCCTCCATGCGCCAAGCGAGGCACTGCGCAGGGACGACGACCTGACACGCGACCCCGAGCAGGCGCACACCTTGAGGCGGGTGTTCGGACTGCTCGGCGCCGGCGACGAAGGGCGGAGGCGCGATGGGCCCGCATAGGGTCGGAACGCGGGCGAGCGCCCTGGCGCGCCGGCAGACCGCGGAAGTGGTGCGTCTCTGGACGGCGCTCGACCCCGACGCGCGGATCGAAGTGGTCGAGATCGCGACCGCGGGCGACCAGCTGGCCGACGCCCCGCTCGAGCGCTTGGAAGGCACGGGATTCTTCACCTCGGCGCTCGAAACCGCTCTGCTCTCGGGCGCGATCGACCTCGCGGTGCACAGCTACAAGGATCTGCCGGTGGCCGCGACCACCGGGCTCACCGTGGCCGCGGTACCGACTCGCGGGCGCGTCGAGGACGCGCTGTGCGCGCGTGACGGCCTCACGTTGGACGGGCTGCCGAGCGGAGCGCGGGTCGGCACCTCGAGCGTGCGCCGCACCGCGCAGGTCCGCTCGCTGCGCTCGGACCTCGATCTCATGCCGCTGCGCGGCAACGTCCCGACCCGACTCGAGCGCGTGGCGCGCGGCGACCTCGACGCCGTCATCCTGGCCACGGCGGGGCTCGAGCGCCTCGGCCTTTCCACGCGGATCACCGAGGTGTTCTCCTTCCATCGGGTGCTCACCGCCCCCGCTCAGGGCGCGCTCGCGGTCCAGACGCGTGCCGGCGACCGCGCCCTTCGGGCAGTCCTCGGTCGCATCGAGCACCCCCCCACGCGCCGTGCGGTCACGGCGGAGCGCGCCGTGCTCCACGCGCTGCGCGGCGGCTGCTCGGTCCCGGTCGGGGCATTCGCGCGCTGCGTCGGCGAGCGGGTCGCGCTGACGGCGGGAGTGTTCGGGCCCGACGGCGGGCGCGCCCTGCGCGTCGAGGTCGAAGGGAATGACCCCGAAGCGACCGGGAACGATGCGGCGCGCAGGCTGCTGGCGGCCGGAGCGGGCGAGATTCTCGCCGCGCTTAAGCGCGAGCCGCGGCTGGCGGGGGAGGGCAGCCGATGAGCGAGAGAAGGGTCCGAGTGGCGACGACGCGTGACGAGGCCGCCGGCGGGCCACTCGCGGAAGCGCTCGCGCGCTGGGGGATGGAGCCGGTTCGTTGCGCCACGATCGCGCACGTGCCGCCGCTCGATCCCGGGCCGCTCGAGCGCGCGGCACGCGAGCTGGAGCGTTACGACTGGCTCATCGTCGCGAGCGCGCGTGCGGTGGCGGCGCTCGCCGTGGCGCGTGGCGGCCGGCCGCTGCCCTCGGGGTTGCGCACCGCGGCCGTGGGAGCCAAGACCGCGGCGCGGCTCGAAACCCACGGCGCGGTCTCGCCGCTGATCCCGCGGACCGCCGGGGCCGCCGCGTTGCTGGTGGCGTTGCGCGCGGCGGACGAATGGCGGGACCGGCGCGTGCTGATGCCGCGCGCCGCGGAGGGCGGGCGCGAGATCGCGCGCGCGCTGGGCGGAAGGGGGGCCGTGGTCGACGAGGTCGTGGCCTACCGCACCATCGAGCGACCTCCCGACGAGATCGCCTCCGCGTGGCGCGCCGCGGCTCCCGAAGCGGTGGTCGTCGCCAGCCCCTCGGCGGCCCGGGCGCTGGTCCGCGCGCTCGGAACCGAGCCGCTCCGCCGGCTCGAGCCGGTGGTGGCGATTGGATCCAAGACCGCGATGGCCCTGATGGCGCTCGGCGTGCGCGCGATGGTGCCGCCGCGCGCGGACTTCGAGGCGGTCGCCGCGCTCCTGGCCCGCACCACCGGCTGGCAGGCGCCCGGCGCCGCGGTTCCCGAGCGGAGGCGATCGTGAGCTATCCGGCGCAGCGCGGCCGGCGCCTGCGGCGCACCGAGGGTCTGCGCGCCCTGGCGCGCGAGACCCGACTCTCGCCCGACCAGCTCGTGGCTCCGCTGTTCGTGCACCAGAGCGAGCCGGCGCGGCAGCCGATCGCCTCGCTCCCGGGCCAGGCGCGGCTCACCCCCGAGCTCGCCGCCGACGAGGCACGGGCGCTTTCGGCGCTCGGCGTGGGTTCGGTGCTGTTGTTCGGCATTCCCGCGCGCAAGGATGCCGAGGGGAGCGCCGCATGGGACGAGCAAGGTCCGGTGCCGCGCGCGATTCGGGCGATCCGCCGCCACGCCCCGCAGATGGTGGTATGGGCCGACGTCTGCCTGTGCGAGTACACGGATCATGGCCACTGCGGCCTGCTCGCCGACGGCGAGGTCGACAACGACGCCACCCTTCCCCTGCTTGCGCGGGCCGCGCTGGCGTACGCGCACGCCGGAGCCGACGTGGTGGCCCCCTCGGACATGATGGACGGCCGGGTGCAGGCGCTGCGCGCCGCCCTCGACCACGCCGGACTCTCGCGCACCGCGATCGTGTCCTACGCGGTCAAGTACGCGTCCGCGTTCTTCGGCCCATTCCGCGAAGCGGCCGGCTCCACGCCCCGCCTCGGCGACCGCCGCGGATACCAGATGGATTCCGCCAACGTGCGCGAGGCGCTGCGCGAGGCCGAATCGGACGTCGCCGAGGGGGCCGACGCCGTGATCGTCAAGCCCGGCCTTCCCTATCTGGACGTGGTGCGGGCCGTGCGCGAGGCGCTCCACGTGCCGCTCGTCGCCTACCAGGTCTCGGGCGAGTACGCGATGATTCACGCCGCGGCCGAGCGTGGGTGGATCGATCTCGAGCGGGCCATGGTGGAGACCGTGTTGGGCTTGCGGCGCGCCGGCGCCGACCTCGTGATCACCTACTTCGCGCGCACCCTGGCCGAACGCCTGGCCGAGGCGCGGCTGGCGCTCGAGGAACAGCGATGAGCACCGCGCGCGTCGATGCCACCGCCCCCGAGGCTCTGTTCGAACGCGCGACGCGCGTCACGCCGGGAGGCGTGCACTCGCCGGTGCGCGCCTTCGGCTCGGTCGGCGCCCCGCCACTCATGATCGTCGAGGCTAAGGGGGCGCGAGTCTGGGACCAGGACGGTCGCGAATACGTGGACTGGATCGGGGCCTGGGGGCCGGCGCTGCTCGGGCACGGCCGCCCCGAGATCGCGAGCGCGGTGGGGCGCGCGGCCGAGAATGGCTTGCTGTTCGGCCTTGCTTCACCGGACGAGGTGAGGCTGGCCGAGCGGCTGGTGGCGCGCGTGCCGGGCCTGGAGCAGGTGCGCTTCGTGACCAGCGGGACCGAGGCCGCGATGAGCGCGGTGCGGGTGGCGCGGGCAGCCACGGGCCGCTCGGTGATCGTCAAGTTCGCGGGCTGCTATCACGGCCACGGCGATTCGTTCCTGATCCGCGCCGGCTCGGGCGCGGCCACACTGGGCGTGCCCGACTCGCCGGGGGTCACGGCGGCGACGGCGGGCGACACCCAGGTCGCTCGCTTCAACGACCTCGCCGACGTCGACCGCTGCTTCGCGGCCGTCGCCGGAGGAATCGCGGCGGTGATCGTGGAGCCGGTGGCGGGCAACATGGGCTGTGTTCCCCCGGCGCCCGGCTTTCTCGAGGGGCTCCAGGAGCGCTGCGCCCGATCGGGCGCGGTGCTGATCTTCGACGAGATCATCACCGGATTCCGACTCGGCCCCGAGGGTGCCGCAGGTCGCTTGGGGGTCACGCCCGACCTGTTGCTGCTCGGGAAGGCGCTTGGCGGCGGCATGCCGATCGCGGCCTACGGGGGTCGTCGCGATCTGATGGCGCTGGTGGCCCCGGGAGGTCCTGTCTACCAGGCCGGCACCTATGCCGCGCATCCGCTGTCGATCGCCGCCGCCCAGGCGACCCTCGATCTGCTCGACCTCGACCCGTCGCTGTGGGCGCGCCTCGAAGTCACCGCGGATCGGCTCGCCGGCGGGCTCGCCGAGGCCGCGATCGAGGCCCACGTGCCGCTCCGTGTCCAGCGCGTCGGCTCGATGTGGACCGCGTTCATGGCCGCTCAGCCGATTCGCTCGTGGGACGACGCCGCGACGGTCGAGCCGCGGCGGTACGCGGCCTTCTTCCGCGCGATGCTCGGTCGCGGCGTGTTGCTGCCCCCGTCCCAGTTCGAGTGTGGCTTCGTCTCGACCGCCCACGGAGACCCGGAAGTGACGCGCACGCTCGAGGCGGCGCGCGCGGCCCTGGCGGAGGTCGAGGCGTGAACGACCGGTTCCTGCGTGCATGCCGCCGTGAGCCGGTGGACCGGCGGCCGCTATGGATCATGCGACAGGCGGGGCGCTACCTGCCCGAGTACCGGGCGCTGCGCGGGCGTTGGGACTTCCTCACCGTCTGCAAGACCCCCGAGCTGGCCGTCGAGGCGAGCCTCATGCCCATCCGGCGTTTCCGCTTCGACGCGGCGATTGTCTTCTCCGACATCCTGCTGCCGCTCGAGGCGATGGGGTGCGCGATGACGTTCGATCCCGGGCCCCGCCTCGCGGCCCCGCTGCGCACCCGAGCGCAGGTGGGCGCGCTCCGCGCGCCGCCGATGGCCGGGGCGATGGCGTGCGTGGGCGAAGCGGTTCGGCTGTTGCGGCGTGAGCTGGACGGGAAGACCCCGGTGCTCGGGTTCTGCGGGGACCCGTTCACGGCCGCGACGGACTCCCGGAGACGAAGCGCATGATGGTCTCCGATCCCGGCACCTTCGCGCGATTGCTCGAGACCCTGGCGGACGCGATGGCCGACTATCTGACGCTCCAGATCCGCTCGGGCGCCCAGGCGGTGCAGGTGTTCGACTCCTTTGCGGGGATCCTGTCCCCCGACGACTACCAGCGCTTTGCGCTGCCCGCGGCCCGGCGACTCATCGAGCGCACGGAGCGCGACAGCGTCCCGGTGATCTACTTCGCGCCCGCGGCGGGGCACCTGCTCGAGGCCGCGTCGTCCAGCGGGGCGGACGTCCTCGGAGTGTGCTGGCGCACTCCGCTCGGGGAAGCGCGGCGGCGAACGAGCGGGCGATTCGGGCTGCAGGGGAATCTCGATCCGCACGCGCTCCTCGGTCCCGCCGAGGAAGTGCGCGCGCGCACGCTCGCGGTGCTGGAATCGGCCGGCGACGGCCCGGGTCACGTCATGAACCTAGGCCACGGTATCCTGCCCGACACCCCAATCGCGTCGGTCGAAACGCTGGTGGAAACGCTGGCCGCCACGGTGCGGGGTCCGGCATGAGCTCGATTCAGGCCTCCCCCGCGCCGGCGGCGTCGGCCGAGCTGCTCGCGCGCTACGACCGGCCCGGGCCGCGGTACACGTCGTACCCCACCGCGGTCGAGTTCCATGCCGGCTTCACCGAGGCCGACTACCGCGAGCGGCTGGCGGCGGCCGACGCGCGCGCGGGGGAGCCGTTGTCCGCCTACGCGCATCTGCCGTTCTGCGAGGAGCGCTGCCTCTACTGCGCCTGCAACGTGGTGATCACGCGCCGCCGCGACGTTGCGGCCCGCTACCTGGACCACGTGACGCTCGAGATCGAGCTCCTGGCGCGCCATCTGCCGCGCCGGCGCACGATCTCGCAGCTCC
>VBOY01000108.1:6614-18738 GCA_005893295.1 Candidatus Eiseniibacteriota bacterium
CGTTCCACGCCTGGACCGAGCACTTCGGGTTCACCCGCGACGCCGAGCTCGGCATCGAGGTGGACCCCCGCGTGACCACGCGGGAGCAGATCGTGGCGCTGCGCCGCCTCGGGTTCAATCGGCTGTCGATGGGGGTGCAGGATTTCGCTCCCGAGGTGCAGCGGGCAGTGCATCGAGTGCAGACCTTCGAGTGGACGCGCGACCTGGTGCACGCCGCGCGCGCGGAAGGATTCGCCTCGGTGAACATCGACCTCATCTACGGTTTGCCGTATCAGACGCTCGACGGCTTCGGAGCCACGCTCGATCGAGTGCTCGAGATCCGACCGGACCGCGTGGCCTGCTATTCGTTCGCGTTCGTGCCCTGGATCAAGGCGCACATGAAGCACCTGCCCGCCGAATCCCTTCCTGGCCCGGCTCTCAAGCTGGGGCTGCTGGCGCTCACGATGCGTCGCTTTGCGGCCGCGGGATATCGCCAGATCGGCATGGACCATTTCGCGCTGCCCGAAGACGAACTGTCGCGGGCGGTCGAGGCGCGCACACTGCACCGAAACTTCATGGGCTACACGGTGCAGAGCGCGCGCGACATGGTGGCGGTCGGGATCTCGGGGATCGGAGACGTGCAGGGCGCTTACGTGCAGAACGGCAAGAAGCTGCCCGACTACGAAGCGGCTGTCACGTCGGGGCGGTTCCCGGTCGAGCGCGGGCACCGGCTCGATCGCGACGACGAGGTGCGCCGCCACGTGATCACCGAGCTGATGTGCAACGGGCACCTCGACATGCGCGAAGTGGAGCGCCGGTTTTCCCTCTCGTTCGCGGACACCTTCGCCACCGAGCTCGAGGATCTGACCGGTCCCGCTTCACCAGCCGCGGACGGTCTGGTGCTCGTGACCCCCGAGGCGATCGACGTCACGCCGCTGGGGCGCCTCTTCGTTCGCAACGTCTGCATGACCTTCGACCGCTACCTGCGCAGCGGCACCGCGCGGCAGAGGCCGACCTTCAGCCGCACCGTGTGAGCTCGAGCGTGCGCGTCGTCGTCGTGGGTGCGGGTGTGGCGGGCCTCGCGGCCGGGTACCGGCTGCTCGGGGCAGCGAAGCGCATGGGGCGTCCGCTGGGCCTTGTGGTGCTCGAAGGTGAGCCATATCCCGGAGGCCATGCCAGGACCATTCGGGAGCCCGGCTTCCTGGTCGAGACCGGCCCCGACGCGTTCCTCGATCGGCCACGCGAGCCGCAGGTGCGCGGGCTGGTCCGCGAGCTCGGGCTCGAGGCGCGCGTGGTCGAGGCGTCGGCGGCATCCCGGCGCCGGTCGATCCTCTTGGACGGCCGGCTGCGGCGGGCCCCGGATTCTCCGTTGACCCTGCTCGCTTCGGAAGCGCTCGGGGTGGCGGGGAAGCTGCGCGTGCTCATGGAGCCGTGGGCCCACGAGGCGCCGGCCGGCGTCGAGGAGACGGTGTTCGAGTTCGCGTGCCGTCGGATCGGCGCCGAGGCCGCGGAGCGGCTGGTGGACGCGGCCGTGGCCGGGGTTTCGGCCGGGGACAGCCGGCGGCTCTCGATCGAGGCGGCGTTTCCGCTGCTCAAGGAGATGGAGCGCGACCATGGAAGCCTGCTGCGCGCGATGGCCGCGCGGCGGCGCGAGGGCAAGGTGCGGTTGCTGGCGTTCGACGGCGGCATGGCGGTGCTGGTCGACGCCCTGCGCCAACGGCTCGGGCCGGCGCTGTGCACCTCGCGGCCGGCACGCGGCATCGACCGCGCCCGCGGCGGGTGGGAGGTTGGCCTCGACGGCGGCGAATCGATCGCCGCCGAGCGCGTGATCCTGGCCACTCCGGCCTCTCGGGCCGCGTCGCTCGTGGCTTCGCTCGACCCCGAGCTCTCCGCGAGCCTCGGGGCGTTCCGCTTCTCCGGTCTCGCGATGGTGGCGCTGGCGTTCCCATCGAGCGCCACGCCGCGCCTCGACGGCTACGGCTACCTGGTGGGCGCCGCGGAGGGCCTCGATACGCTGGGAGTGGTCTTCGAATCCTCGCTGTTCCACGGCCGTGCCCCGCAGGGGGCGGTGCTGCTGCGCGTGATGATGGGAGGGACGCGCCGGCCCGAGGTCGTGGCACTCGGCGAGCCCGAGTTGGTGGAGCGAGCGCGTCGCGAGCTGGCGGGACCGCTCGGGATCCGAGCCAAGCCGGTGCGCGCCTGGGTGCGGCGCTGGCCCGCGGCGATCGCGCAGTACGAAGTCGGCCACCGCGGGCGCGTCGAGGCGTCTCGCCGGCTGCTCGAGCGCCACCCCGGTCTCGATCTGTGTGGTGCGTCCTACGATGGGATCTCCTTCGGCAGCGCGATCGCCTCGGGGCTCGCCGCGGCCGAGCGGGCTCTGGCGGCAGATCACGTGACGGAGCCCCCGATCTCGCTCGCCCACGCGATCGTGGGATCGACCCGATGAGCGCGCGCCACGCCGTGCTGCTCACTTACGGAGAGCCCCCGGCGCCGGATGTCGCGGCGCAGCTCGTCTACTCGTGGCGGATCCTGCTCGGCCTCACGCGCAGCGTGGCCTCGATCCCGCCCTGGGCGCTGCCCGCGATCGCCCTGTCGCGCGCCGTGACGCGCGCCCGTCTGTGGGGCCGCGAGCGCTACGGCTCGCCGCTCGAGGCGGTGACGCGCGAGCAGGCGCAGCGGCTTGCCGAGGCACTCGCCGAGGACGGGGCGCCGGCGTGGTGGCGCGTGCACGTGGCGTACGAATTCCGCGATCCGTTGGTCGGAGACGTCCTGGCGCGCATCCCGCCCGACGAGGCAGTGGACGTGGTGCCGATGTACGCCGCAGATTCGGCATTCACGCACCAACTCTCGCGCGCGGCGGTGGCGCGTGCCCTCCGGCGCTTGCGCCGGCGCGCTCCGGTGCGCGTCACGCCGCCGCTCGATCCCGAGGTCCTGGCCGCGCTCTGCGCGCGACACGTGGTGCGCGAAACCGAGGCGCGTAAGGCCCACGGCCCCGATTGGGGGCTTCTCCTGGCTGCCCACGGCACATTGCTCGAGCCCCCGCGGCCGATGGAGACCGGGCGCCGGGCGACCGAGCGGCTGGCCTCGGCCATCGCCACGAGACTCGGGGACCGCTTCGGCCCGATCTCGCTCGGCTGGCTCAACCACACCTATGGCGGGCGCTGGACCGAGCCGCCCGCCGATCAGGCACTGCGCCGGATGGTCGAGTCGGGAGTGCGGCGCGTGGTCTATTTCCCCTTCGGGTTCCTGGCCGACAACGCCGAGAGCGAGCTCGAGGGGCGCATCGCGCTGCGCACCGCGCCCGAGCTCGAGGCCGTCCACCTGCCGTGTCTCAACGGGGCGCCCGAGCTGGCGGCGGCGTTGGCGCAACTCGTCGCTCCCGCGACCGACGATCGGCTCCGGGAGTTGGATGGCATGGCCACCGCGCGCGGCTCCAAAGCGCGCGGAGCCTAGCGCGGAGAAGAGCCCCCGCGCGCCCCGGGGCCCCGTTCGAAGGCTTCGCCCGCGAGCGCTCTCTGGCGCCCGGCTTCCGACAGCCGCCATGCACCGACGGAGAGCGGTCCGTCATCGTCGGCATCGTGCTCCGATATCACCAGGTCGATCGAAACGTCGCCGAGCAGCGCCGCCGCGCGGCTCCGGTCGATCCCGCCGCAGCGTGCGAGCCAGCGTGGCAGCAGGGCGGCTGCCTCGACCGCCACCACGCCGGCGAGAACGCACGGCACGGTGGCGAGGTCGGCCAAGGTGAGGTCGCAGGCGCCTGGATCGAGTGCCACGAACTCGGGCTGGACGGTCCTGAGCGCGGCGCGGGCGGAGGCGGGTTGGGCCCGCACCACCACCCCGGGACCCTCCTGGTGCCTGAAGGTGTCGTCCTCGGAGACCACCAGCATCGTCGCCGAGAACCGATCCGAGAGCATGGCCACCAAGCAATGGAGCAGCCGTCGCGTCGTCTCGAGCGTCGGGCCGCCGATCAGGATCAAACCCTGGGCGGAATCCAGGATCTCATCCAGCACCGCCAGATCTCCCTCGAGCCGCTCGGGCCCCGGGGGTGGCAGGTCGACCGGACGTAGCCACATCGCTTCGTCCGGGCCCTCGTTGATGAACTCGAGCGCGATCGAGCGGCCGTTCGCGAGCGTCATGCGCCGGGTCGATGTGGCCCCCGACGCGATCGCCGAGGTAGAGGTGCACGAACGCAGCATCTTGAGCCGCAGCTTCTCGTACTCCGACTCGCTGAGGGGCGCTTCGCGGGCCTCGTGCCACGTCTTGCGGTGCCGGATCCGGGGCGGATGGCCGGGACGGTAGACCAAGCGGTCGCCCGCGAGGGTGAGCCCGCCGACGTCGGGGCTCGGAGAGCGCGGCGCATCGAGCAGGCCGACCGCTCCCGCCACCTCTTGGAAGGCCTCGCGCAACGCCTCGACCTCCGCTCGGTGCTCGAGCACGCGCGCCGCTTCGCCCGTGGCGGCCGGCGCGCCCGAATCGAATCCCTCCTCGTCCAGGCGCCGCGCGGCCTCGAGCATCAAGCCATCGGTGGAGCACTCGATCGTCGGCGAGGCGTCCACCGGCTCGGGCTGGAACTCGAAGGCGCCGCTGCGCCACGAAAAGATCCGGTAGGCGGCCCGCTCCCCCTCGGTATAGGCGTCGTCCACCGCGTTGATGATCCGGCCGTCCTTGAAGAACAGGTATCCCTTCTTCTCCCCGCAGTGCACGGCGAGGCAGCCGGTGGCGCGGTTCAGCATCAGGAGCTGGCCAACGTCGAAGAGCCCGACCAGGCCCAGCTGGCCGCCCAGGGAGCCCGAGGGGGGCTTCATCCCGCGGCCGTCGCACGGGCGGCGACGGTGGCGGCCAGAGCGCCGATCGGCACCAAATCGCGGCTCGAGACGTGCCCCGCAGCCTCCTCGGCCACGATCACCCGATCGCGCAACAAACCGAGCACGGACTCGTCCATCGACTGCATGCCCTCGCGCTTGCCGGTTTGGATCACCGTGGAGAGTTGGAAGGTCTTCTTCTCGCGAATGAGGGCCGCCACCGCGCCGTTGCCGATCAGGATCTCGAGCGCCAGCACGCGACCGCGGTCGTCCTGGCGCCGCAGCAGACGCTGCGCGAGCACCCCTCGCAGCGAGTCGGCGAGCATCAGCCGCACCTGGGTCTGCCGGTCGCCCTCGAAGGAGTCGACGATGCGTTCCACGGTCTGCGCGGCGTTCATCGTGTGGAGCGTCCCCAGGACCAGCTGGCCGGTGGCGGCGGCGGTCATGGCGAGCGACATGGTCTCGGGATCCCGCATCTCGCCCACCAGGATCACGTCGGGGTCCTCACGCAGCGCGCCGCGCAGCGCCTGGGCGAAGCTGGGCGTGTGGCGCCCCACTTCGCGCTGGGTGACCAGGGACTGCTTGTTGGAGTGCCGGTACTCGATCGGGTCTTCGATCGTCAGGATGTGTTTCCGGGCATTGCGGTTGATGTGGTCGACCATCGCCGCCAGCGTGCTCGACTTGCCGGTCCCCGGTGGCCCGGAGACCAGCACCAGCCCGCGCGGCACCTCCGTGAGCCGGGTCACGCTCGCCGGAAGCCCTAGCTGCTCCAGGGTGAGGATCTGGCTCGGCAGGATGCGAAACGCGCCGGCCACGCCGTTGCTCTGCTCGTAGATGTTGCAACGGGCCCGCACGACGCCCGGCACCTCGTAGGAGAAGTCCACGTCCTTCACGCGGTCGTAGCGGGCGCGGGTCTCCGCGTCCATCAGCTCGAACAGCAACAGCTCGTTGAGGTCGCGGGTGATCTCTTCGTAGGGAATCGGCGTGATGTGGCCGTTGATCCGCACCATGGGAGGTGCGCCCGTCGTCATGTGCAAGTCGGACGCCCCCTGCTCCTTGACCAGCTTCAGGATCGCGTCGATTCTCGCCATGAGCGGTTCGCCAGCGTCGTGGGTTCTCTTCGGAAGATGCGGACCCGTTCTGTAGGCCGAAAGTGGGCGCGCGGCGGGGCTCCGGAGGGCGCGCGGCCCCTCGCAGGGCTCAAGTCGAGCGTCCTCCCGCGCCGATAACCCGACCGGGATCCCAGGAGGGTGCAGTGCCCGAATTCATCTCAAAGCTGCGCGTCGCGGTGCGCATCCGCCAGACGGGGGAGGAGCCGGTCGACGGATTCTTGCTCCTTCTTCCCCAAGCGGAGTTCCATCGCGGTCCTGAGACGATCCTGGAACGCCTCAACGCCACGGATCGCTTGATCCCATTCGTCAGGCGAAGCGATGGAGCTACTCTGCTGGTCGGTCGTCCCGAGCTCGAGTGGGTGGCCGCCGCCCGCACCGTGGCCGCCGGGCTCGTCCTTCAGCAAAGCCATTTCGTGACGCACGAAGAGCGGGTTGCGGTACGCTTCCGCAGCGGCGAAGAAATGGAAGGTCTGATCCAGATGGAGCTGCCGGAGATGCTGAATCGAGCCTCCGATTTCCTGAACGGCTCCGACGACTTCTTTGCTCTGCTCACTTCGGCGGGGACGTTCCTGGTCAACAAAGGGCAGGTACTCCACACCCGCCTGTTCGAAGCCTCCCCGCTGCCGATCGCTCCCGAGTCGGGCGAGTCCGGGTACTGACGAACTCGTCGCCGCCGTTCGCCGCGAGGTGCTCGCGGCGGCGGCGCGTTGCGGGCCGTCGGGCGTCGCGGTAGCTTTCCCTCGTGCACACGATTCATCCTGCCCGCTTGCGGCCTGGGGCCACGCCCCCGAGCTCAGCCGGCGAGAGCGCTCGCACGGGAGCCGGGCGCGAACACACGATCCACGGCGGCGCGCTCATCTTCTGGGATCCCCGGCGGCCGGGCGAGAAGCTGGACGCCATCGACACCGACCAGATCACCCCGGCGGCCGACTGCGTTTCGGAGAGCCTCGAGCGGCTCGACGAGCGCTGGAAAGCCGGATCGTTCCGCCACCTCATGCCGAACTTCCGCGAGCGGGTGCACCGCGGCGAGACGTTCGTGATCGCGGGCGACCGCTTCGCCATCGGTTCGTCGCGCGAGATGAGCCCGGCCGGCATGAAGGGGGTGGCCGATGAGGCCGGCCTCCAGCTGGTGGTGGTGTGCGGGAACAACATGGGCGACATCTTCCGGCGCAATGCGCTGAACCTGGGGCTCCACGTGGTGCAGTGTCCGGAAGCGGTGGCCGATGCCCGCGACGGGGATCGCTTCGCCTTCGATCCCGAGACTCGCGCGCTCGTCAACGAGACGCGAAGCAAACGCTACGAGCCGGCGCCGCTCACCCCCAAGGAAGACGAGATCCGTCGCAGCGGAGGGATCCTCACCGTCGGGCGACGCGAGTTCGCGCGCTCGATCGAGACGAGACCCACGATCGAGTGGCCCGATCGCGAACTGGCGCGCGGCATGACTTCGACCGAGCAAGTGGTGTGGGCCCACCGCGTGGACAAGGACGCGGCGGTGCGGCCGGGGGCGACGCTGCGCGTGTACGCGGACCTGCTCCCGGCCTCGGACGGCACGGCGCCCTTCGCGATTCACACGTTCAACCAGATCAGCGGCGGAGACACGATCTTCCCGCGTCAGGCCGCGATCGCGAACGATCATTTCGTGTTCACCGGCCAGGACGCGGACGAGCGACAGACCTCGATCGGCCGTGAGTTCGCGCGCCGTCACGGGCTCGAGAAGCCGTACTACGCGACCCCGGGCGACGGCATCTTCCATTTCTACTTTCCCGAGCAGGGCCTGGTGACGCCCGGCCAATTCATCCCCGGCGCCGATTCCCACAGCCGGGCCTACGGCGCCTATGGCGCGGTGGGAATCGGCGTCGGATCGACCACGCTCGGGTTCGGCTGGTCCACCGGGTACGTCTACTTCACGCTTCCCAAGCAGCGTCGGGTGGTGTTCGAGGGGCGGCTCCAGCCCTGGGTGAGCGGCAAGGACGTGGTGCTGGCGCTTCTCAAGCACTGGGGCACTCGGCAATCGCAGGGCATGTCGGTGGAGTTCGTGGACCGCGAGCGCCAACTTCCCATCGCCTACCGCAACACGATCGCCAACATGATGGCCGAAGGCGAAGCGATGAATGGCATGTTCGCCCCCGACGAGATCACCGACGCCTGGTATCGATCCAAGGGGATGCGGGAGCTGCCGTACCCGGCGTTCCAGCCGGGAGCGGACGCGTCGTACGAGATCGACGAAACGCTCGACCTGTCCTCGGTGACGCCGATGATCGCCAAGCCGTTCAGCCCCGGGAACGCCTATCACGCAGACGAAGTGGCCCGCGAGCGGCTCACGTTCGACAAGGCCATGATCGGCTCGTGCACCAACGGGGGCTACGACGACCTGCTGTCGGCCGCGCTGGTGATCCGCGCCGCGCGCGCGCTAGGCTTCACCAAGGCGGCGAAGCCGTTCATCGTGTTCCCGGGCTCGGGCGGGGTGAAGCAGCGGATCGAGACTCCCGATCCACGCCTCGGGGGCGAGTCGATCGCCGAGGTGTTCCGGTCGGTGGAGGGCGTGATCCGCCAGTCGTGGTGCGGCCCCTGCTTCGGCCAAGGTCCCGATTCACTCGCGCGCGGCGAGCGCGCGATCACCTCGTTCAATCGCAATTGGCAGAACCGCATGGGTGTCGGCGGGGAAGGCTACCTCGCGAGCCCCGCGGTGGTGGCAGCGTCTGCCCTGCTCGGCTACATGGGGCCGCCGGGCCAGCTCGGCCTCACATGGGAGGCCGAGCGGTTCGGCGTATGAAAAGGGAACGGGGCGCCGTGGGCCGCTCAACACGTTGGCGGTGACGCTGTTGGCGCAGGCGAGCCGAGCTGGGGCTCGCTTCCCTTCGGTACGAAGTGCATTGCGGCCCGTGTCGCACGTCGGGCAGAATGTGGCCTTCTCGAGCCGCTCGTGAGGTGCGCGTGAACCGTATCCGTCCGATCCTGATCACCGGGGTGGCGACCGTCGTGCTAGCGGTCCAGGGCCTTGCCTCGATGGGCGGTGGCAGCAAGCCTGAGCCGCCACCGTCGCAGCCCAGCACGCCGCAGCCCAACGCTCCTCCCAGCGCGACCTCGGGGGCGCGCCAGGAAGCCGAGGGCATCTACTCGATCGCCTATGAAGAGGTCGCCAAGGCGAAGAAAGATCTCGCCGACGGCAAGGCCAAGAATGCCGTAAAGAAGTTTCGGCGGGCCCTCGATCGCGGCGAGCGCGCCACGGCGCTCGATTCCACGTATCACGAGGCGTGGAACCTGGTCGGCTATTGCGCCCGCAAGCTGGGGAACTACGACAAGGCATTCGCAGCGTACGAGAAGTGCCTGAGCCTGAAGCCCGACTACGCGCCGGCGCGCGAGTATCTGGGTGAGGCCTGGCTCGAGAAGAACGATCCCGCGAAAGCGCGCGAGCAGCTGGCGCGACTCGAGCAGGACGGCGCCGGCGAGGACGCCAAGACGCTGCGGGATGCGATCCAGGCGTACGAGGCGGCCCACCCCGCCGCGGCGCCGGCGGCGGCCGATTCGGCCGCCTCGGATTCGAGCGCGGGAGGAAACCGATAGCGTCTCGCCTCCCGCCCGGGCGCAACAACCGCGGCCCCGCTCCTTGCCGAGCGGGGCCGCGGTCGCGAAACGCGAACGACTTCTACTTGCCCTTGGCCGCCGGGGGCTTACCCATCGAGGCGTCCTGCTTCGCCGCTTCGACCGCGACGTGGATGTTGACCTCGTCGCCCAGCAACGTTCCGCCCTGATCGAGCGTCTTGTTCCACAGGATGTTGTAGTCCTTGCGATTCACGAGCGTGGTGGCCTCGAACCCGGCGCGCATGCCCATCGCCTGCCCGCCGATCCCGACCGCGCCCACGCCCAGCAGCTCCGCGTCCAGGACAACCGGCTTGGTCACGCCGCGCATCGTCAGGTCGCCCTCGACCTTGAACTTGCTGCCTTCGCCCGGGATCACCTTGGTGCTCTTGAACGTGATCGTGGGGAAGCTATCGGCGAAGAAGAAATCACGGCTGCGCAGGTGGTTGTCGCGCCGTTCGTTGTTGGTGAAGATGCTCTTGGTCTGAATCGTCACGTCGACCTTCGAGCTGGCCAGGTTCTTGTCGTCGTAGAGGATGGTCCCGTTCAAGTCGTTGAATCGCCCCGGCACCTTCCCGAAGAAGTGGCGAATCGTGAACTCGGCCTGCGAGTGGACGCCGTCGATCAAGTAGGGCACCGGCTCGGCGAATGCCGCCCCCGCCGAGATCGCCAGAGCGAGCCCGGAGGCGATCGTGGTCAGCCGCAGCTGCATCATGAGTGAACTGCTCCTTTCGCGAAGCGTGGATCCACGGCCCCTCTGAACCCCGCAACGGGGCTGCAACGATCCAGAAAACGAGGCCGGAGACAATACCAGCCGCCGCGGCAGCCGGGTACGTAAAGTTGCTTGTTCGATGCGCCGGGCGGCTGCAGCGACCGGCGCGGGAGCCGCTTTTGACGCGGTTTTGACGCTTGACCGCCCGCCCGGGGAGGGTTACGTCCGTTTGTCGCCGGCCCCTGGAGCGGCTAGCATCGCTGGCCCATGGCCGACTTCGAGAAGACCCCAGCCGACGTACGCGAGCTGCTCGGCAAGCGCATCAGCCAGCTCGGTCTCAGGCTCGAGGGCTCACCGGTCGAGCGCTTCGTGAACCAGCTCACGCGCGAACTCGAGCGCAAGGGGCTCAAGCGCTTCCGTCCGATCTGCTACCTCACCGACGAGTGGGGATGCCCGGACGGCCAACCCGTGATCGGCATCCCGTTCTACCTCGCCGACCCGACGCTGGCGCGGCTGGAGCGTGCCATGAACGATCTCGAGGACGAGCGTGAGATCATGATGTACCTGCGCCACGAGGCGGGGCACGCGTTCAACTATGCGTACCGGTTCTACTCCACGCCGGAATGGCGGCGCGCCTTCGGTCCGTACAACCGTCGCTACCGCGACCACTACCGGCCCTTGCCCTTCAGTCGCAAGTTCGTGCGACACATTGCCGGCTGGTACGCACAGAAACATCCCGACGAGGACTTCGCCGAGACCTTCGCGGTGTGGCTCACCCCGGGTTCCAAATGGAGACGGCGATATAAAGGGTGGCCCGCGATGCGGAAGCTGCGCTATGTTGATCATGTGGCGCGTTTGGTCCGCGAGCAGGACCCGCTGGTCTCGACCGGAGATTTCGACATCACGGTCGAGGACATGAAAGTCACGGTGGAAGAGTTTTACCGCCGGATGATGCGACGGAACGGCGCGGCCGTGAACGTGGCGCTGGAGGCCGACCTGACCGATCTGTTCTTCGCGCGGGGGCGCAGGCGCAAGGGCGTGAAGCCCGCCGCCGAGATGCTGGAGGAGCATCGCAAGACGCTTACCGACAAGATCACGTACTGGACCGGAGTCAAGCGACCGATCGTGCACGCGCTCGTCGAGCGGATCATTCGGACCTGCCGCGAGCTCCAGCTGTACGCGGAATCCGGACGTGAGCCGGCGTATCTGGTGGAGCTGACCGCCTACGGCACGACGATGGCGATGAACTACCTGACGCGCGGAAAGTTCGTGCACCAATAGCCCCTGCGGGGCCCGAAGGGACCGGGTTCGACCCGAAACGGCGAGGATCGCCACATGGCGAAGCTCAGAATCGGTGTTCTCTACGACTACTGGTGGGACGACGACGAGGAACGGGTCGAGGGAGAGCGTCCCAAGAAGAAGTCGCCGGAAGAGGACGTCCAGGCGGTCTACGAGGCGCTCAAGAAGTCCGGCCACAATCCGGTGTTCGTGCGTCTCGATGGCACGGCCGAGAGCCTGATCGAGCTGGCCCGCTCGCAGACCGACCTGCTGTTCAACTTGGTCGAGTCATTCGCCGGCGACGACAGCCAGGACACGAACATCGCCGGCTACCTCGAGCTTCTGGGGCGCCGCTTCACCGGCGCCGGCTCGAGCGGCCTTTACCTCGCTCAGGACAAGGCGCTCGCCAAGAAGATCTTCACCTTCCACGGCATCCACACCCCCTACTTCAGCACCGTCTACCGTGGTCGGACCGAACACTCGCACGACATCAAGTTCCCGGTGATCGTCAAACCCGCCCGCGAGGACGGCTCGATCGGCATCCAGTTCGGCGCGGTGTGCGGCTCGATCAAGGAGCTGATGGAGCGTATCGACTACATCCACGCCGAGTTCGACACGCCGGCGCTGATCGAAGAGTACATCGAAGGCCGTGAGCTCTACGT
>VBOY01000033.1:0-23740 GCA_005893295.1 Candidatus Eiseniibacteriota bacterium
TGCTTCCTGTCGGACAAGTGGACCGGTAACGGCGAGACGCAGCTCACCGAGAACTACGTCCGCTGTGCCGTGGCCACGTCCAGTGGGTTCCAGGGCGACGGCGGATATCCGCCGAGCCACATCATCAGTTCGGTGGGGCCGACCTACACCGGGAACGGTGGTCTCCCGGCCTCGGAGTTTGCGGCTTCCGGACCGGCGAGTGCCACGGTGCGTGCTTACCCGGCGGGCCAGTTGGGTGAGACGTTCGAGTACACGCAGATCCTTCCCGACGGTCTGTTCACGCCGGGAACGCACATCGAGTACTTCTTCCGCAAGTCGAATCTCTCGACCCCGACCGTCTTCGACATGGGGCCCGACACCAACTTCGTCTTCCCGCAGCCGTCCGAGGGCAGCTTCGACTACCACCGCTGGCAGGAGTTCTCCGTTCTGCCCGATCGCTGGAAGGACAGCCAGTTCGGCGCTGGCGGTCAGGGTCCGGCCAGCATGCTGGTAGTGGACCTCGGCGACCGTCGTGGCGACGAGCCGGTCTGGGTGTCCATGGCGGATTCGATCGGCTTGACCGCTGCGGCTCGCCGTGGCGCTCACAACGGCTGGTCTGCGGCGTATAACGTGACCGTGGAAGGCAACGTGGGCACGAACAACGCCGTCTGCGTTCGTCCTCACGGTGGTTCTCCCGGCACGCTGTGGGACTTCTTCCAGACCAAGGCCGGCGAGTCGAACGTGCCGTCGGGGCACCTCGGCAGCCGTTACGCGAACGAACAGAATCCAGGTGTCGAAGCCGGCAAGTTCTCGCGTCTGGGACCCACTCAAGCGATGCTGCTGGATATCTACAAGGCCATGGTCTGGCTGAACGCGGACCTGGCGGAAACGTCGGTCGGCCCGTTCATCGACGGGACGGACGACGACGTATTCCTGCTGCATTCGTTCACCACGGTGGCGAGCCCCGACTTAGACAACCGCCCGCGCGATCTGATGATGTACGGATCCGACCTGCGTGGGGGTGCGGCTGGGACATCCACCGACCTGGTGAACTTCATGAACAACGACATGCTCGCGGGTCTGGCGTTCGACGATTATCGCCAGAGCGGAGGGGTGACGACCGACGTTTCCCGGTTGAACACCACTCCGTTCAACGTCGTCGGGACTACCCCGATGCCGTCGAGCGAAGTGAGCCCGGCTTTTGGCGGCACCGGACCGACGTACGGGGTATTCAACCCGTGCTTCATCAAGCTCGACGTTCTGACGACCGCGGCTCCTGGTCAGATCGCGGCGAGGTACGAGAACATCGGCGCCAGCACGGCAGCGATTGCGGCCGTGTACGCGAACGAGGATGGGGCGCGTGACGCGCGTACCTACATCGGAGGCTGGTCGATCGGGCTGCTCGGTCTATACGGGAGCGGGCTGGATGGCCCGGTGGGTAACAGGCGTTACATGGCAGGCCTGATGACGAACATCTTCGCGAACTGCAACTGCAAGCCGGCCGGCGCTCCGGTGGGCATCGGTGATGATCCAGGCGCCCACGGCTCCGCGTTCGTCAACTTCCTCAACCTCCGTTCGGACAACCCGATGCGTTCCGGTGAAGCCCGGATCGCCTTCGGTCTTGCCAAGACGGAGAAGGTGGAGATCAAGGTCTACGACGTGAGCGGGCGTCTGGTGAGGACGCTGGCCAACCGGATCTTCCCGGGTGGCGTCGAGCATGTCGTGATCTGGAACGGGACGAACGACGATGGCAACAAGGTTGCGCGCGGCGTGTACTTCTATCAGCTGCGTTCGCCTTCGTTCGTGAGCCAGAAGAAGCTGGCGGTGCTGAAGAACTAGTTCTTCGGCCCGGCAGTCTCAAGTCGCACGGAGGGCGGGGAGCAATCCCCGCCCTTCGCTGCGTTTGGACCGAGCGACCATCCTTGCCGCCCCTGCCCTGGGCGAGTCAAACCTGCTAATCTCGTGGGGATTCGGGGTTCACGACCCCGCGGGGGGAGAGCCATGCCCGAAGTCCAGGCCGAGGTTCGAATCCGGCCGCTCGACGAGCTCGACATCGGAAGCATCGTCCGCATCGACGAGCGCATCACCGGCGCCTACCGGCCCGACCTGTGGGAGCAGCGGATCGGCTACTACCTGCGCCGTGACCCCGAGGCCTCGCGAGTGGCCGAATCCGGGGGACGCGTGGTCGGCTTCATGCTGGGGGACGTGCGCGCCGGGGAGTTCGGGATCGAAGAGCCCGGCGGCTGGATCGAGCGTTTTGGCATCGATCCAGACTACCGCGGCCGGGATCTGCGCACCCGGCTCGTCTCGGCGATCCTGGCCCATTTGCGCGAGCGGGGAGCCACCAAGGTGCGCACCCTGGTGGATCGCAAGGATGCGGGCGTGACGGGGTTCTTGACGGCGTTGGGATTCACGCCGTCGCCGCTCCAGGCGCTCGAGAGGCACATCGAGCCGCGGGAGTCCCCATGAACGTCGCCGAGGTCACCCTCGAGAAGAAATACCACCGCGCGGTGGAGCACTGGCGCCGGCACTGGCTTCCCGACTACGAAACCCTGCTGGCCCAGTGGGACCGCTACTTCCCGCAGGACGAGCCGTTCTGCCTGTGCGCCAAGATGGAGTGCGGCACTCCGGATCGCGTGGCGGTGGGAGAGCACGCCGGCGAGGCGAAGCGCCTCGCCCCTGACGAGCTGTCCGAAGAGGAGGCACGGCACCTGCTGGCGATCATTCGAGCCCAGGCATCGACCGAGTTCGGATCGATCCAGCAGCACTCGGGCACCCTGGCGCGGGCGCAGGACGACGAGGACCGGTTCTGGGTGCTCCGCGTCATGGCCGAGGAGCTGCGTCACGGCTACCAGATGTTCCATCTCCTCCTGTCGCAGGATTGGAGCAAGGCCGCGGCCGGCGTGCGCGGCGAGGAGATGGTCGAGGAGATCCTCTCGATGGGCACGGGATCGCACGTGCTCGATGCCTTCAACCTGGAATACGACTCCTTCGTCGACAACGTCTGTTTCGCGGCCCTGGTGGATCGGGTCGGCAAGTACCAGCTCACCATGCAGAAGGTCTGTGCGTACAAGCCGATGGCGGACAGCATGCCGCCGATGCTCCGGGAGGAGGCGTTCCATCTCGCGGCGGGAGTGATCCCGATGCGCCGCTGGGCCAAGCGCGCCGCCCAGGGCGAGGGGTTCATCACCATGCAGGGGCTGCAGCGATCGATCAACAAGTGGTACCCGCGCGCGTTGGAGATGTTCGGTGACGAGCGGGGCGGCGACAGCAACGTGCGCATGGGCTTCAAGGACATGAAGAATCGTCAAGCCCAGGACCTGTACATCGAGGAAGTGCGCCGCATGATTCGGGACATCAACGCCCGCTACCTGCGTGCACGCTTCCCGGGCTACACGCCCGAGAAAAGTGATCAGGTGCTCGACGAGGTCGAGCGCTCGCGCGGCCGCCATGACGGAGTCGCCTTCGAGGACCTGCTCCGGCTTCCGGACCGCCGCTTCTTCCGCCGCAAGGGAGAGCCCGCCTGGACCATGGTCGGCCTGGAGGGCGAGTCGTTCGCCGAGGTGGACGACTATCTGCGCCACCTGGCCCAACGGCTTCCCGAAGCGTACCTGGCGGGCGGCGACATGAAGCGCTATGCGGAGACTCTGCGGCTGGTCGTCTCGGGCCAGCTCGGCGTCGAGGACGCCATCCGCAAGATGCCCCGGCTCAAACGGGTCGGCGGCAACTGCCCGTGCTCACGCGCGGTTCGCTGGGTGGTCGAGGAGCCCGCTTCCTAGGGACCCGCGCTGACCGGCCCCTCACCGGAACGACTCGTGGCCCGCCGCGGCCCCCACATCGCCTATTTCTGCATGGAATACGGCCTCGACGAGTCGTTTCCGATCTACTCGGGGGGCCTGGGCGTGCTGGCGGGGGACTACATCAAGTCGGCGCGCGATCTGGACTTGCCGGTGGTCGCGGTGGGCTTGCGCTGGGAGCGCGGCTATTGCGTGCAGCGCCTCGACGCCCAGGGCCACCCGGTCGACGACTTCCCCGAGTACGACCACGAGTTCCTGGCCGACACCGGCGTGCGGGTTCGCGTCCGGGTGCGCGGCGCCGAGGTGCCGTGCGCGGTGCTCTCGACACGGCGTTTCGGGCACGTGCCGCTGTTCTTGATCGAGCCGGTTCGCACTGAGGATCGATGGATCACCCGCCGGCTCTACGAGGCGGGGAGCGACGTTCGCGTCGCCCAGGAAATGTTGCTCGGCATCGGCGGCCTCCGCGCGCTCAACTGGCTCGGGTTTTCCATCTCGACCTATCACTTCAACGAGGGTCACGCGGTGTTTGCGGGAGTCGAGATGATCGCGGAGCGCATGGAGGCCGGACGATCGTTTTCCGAGGCCTGGACCGATACGCGCCGGCACATCGTGTTCACCACACACACCCCGGTGCGGGCAGGCAACGAAGAGCACTCGCTTCGCGAGCTACGACGCATGGGCGCCTGCCTCGAGCTCTCGAACACGGAAATGCGCGCCCTCGGCGGAGACCCGTTCAACATGACGGTGGCCGGCCTACGGCTGTCGCGACGCGCGAACGGCGTGTCGCAGCTCCACGGACGGACGGCGCGCATCATGTGGACGCACGTCGAGGACGCGGCCCCGATCATCGCGATCACCAACGGGGTGCACCGCCCGACGTGGCAGGCCGATCCCTTCCGCGACGCCGTCGCCCCCGCCGAGCGGCTGCGCGCGGGCCACGCGCGTTTCAAAGAGGAGCTGCTGGGCGAGATCCGAGCCCGCACCCAGGTCGCTTTCGACCCCAACCTGCTGCTGGTCGGCTTCGCGCGGCGGTCGGCGGGCTACAAGCGCAGCGACCTGATCCTCGGCGATCCCGCGCGGCTCTCGCGTCTGCTCGAGAGTCAACCGATCCAGTTCGTGTTCTCGGGCAAAGCGCATCCCGACGACGAGGCCGGCAAGGCGATCGTCGCCCGACTCGCCCGGGCCCAAGAGACGTATCCGGGACGGTTCGTCTACCTCGAGAACTACGATTTGGCGCTGGCGCGCCGCATGATCCGTGGCTCCGATGTCTGGCTGCACAATCCGGTCCGGCCTCTCGAAGCGTGCGGAACCTCGGGGATGAAGGCGGCGCTCAACGGCGTGCTCAACCTCGGGATCCGCGACGGCTGGTGGGACGAGGCGTGCGAGCACGGGGTCAACGGCTGGGCAATCGACGGCGAGGGTCCGGCCGACGACGCCCGTGATCTCGGCGCGCTCTACGACACGCTCGAGCGCGAGGTCTTGCCCGCGTGGCGCGATCCCGCCCGCTGGCTCGCGATGATGCGCGCCAGCATCGAGACCGCGGTCTCCCGATTCACCTCCGACCGCATGGTGAGCGAGTACTTCGAGCGTCTCTATGGGTCCGGGCCGGGTGCGGGGCCCGGCGACCCCCGCACATAGGGCCCGCCGCGTAGAGAGCGGTTGTTCGGCGTTCTCACCGAAGCTATCATGCTGCACTTCGCCGGCGCCGCTCTGGGCGCCGGCCCTTGCATGTCTCCGGGAGGACGGCGTCCATGGCGATCGACGTTCTCGTGTTCGGACCACACCCGGACGACGCCGAGATCGGTGCCGGCGGGCTGCTTCTCCGCATGAAGTCACTCGGCCACACCACCGGCATCATCGACATGACCACCGGCGACATGGGCTGGGGGACGCCCGAGCTCCGGCTCGAGGAGTGTGAGGCCGCGGCCCGCATCCTCAAGCTCGATGTGCGCGAGAACCTCGACCTCGGAGACTGCCGGATCGAGGACACGTTCGAGAACCGTTGCAAGGCTGCGACCGCGATTCGACGCCACCGCCCGCAAATCGTCATGGCGCCCTACTACACGTTGCCGATCGGCCGCGGCCTCGGGCACAACGACCACTACAAGACCGGCCAGGTCGTGGCGAACGCATACAACTTGGCCCACCTGCGAAAAGCCCCGATCGAAGGCGAACCGCATCAGGCCAAGGCCATCTTCTTCTTCTTCCTGCCACCGGGGACCTGGCCCACCTTCATCGTCGACGTCACGGACTACTTCGACGAATGGATGGCCGCGCTCAATTGCCACCAGAGCCAATTCGACAACCCCGAGCGGCCGCGCCCGGCCTCCGCGCCGAGCCCCACGGAATCGTTCCAGTCGTACGCGAGGTACTGGGGATGGCAGATCGGCGTTCGGTACGCCCAGGCGTACCTGTCGGTGGCGCCACTCAAGGTCTCCGACCCGCTGAACCTGGTGCGGGAGGTCGTGCCACGTCCCTGAGCAATCGCCGCGGCGTGCGCTCGGCCGCGGCGTGCGCGTTGCTCCGCGGTCTCGTGGCCGCGTGCGCGTCGGTCCTCTTCGCCGGGGACTTGGCCGCCGCCCCGCCGCCCGACGCGCGGCTGAACGCCCTGGCGGACGAGTACCTGGGGCGCTGGCTCGAGGGGCACCCGCAAATCGCCACGCGTCTCGGCGATCACGAGCACGACGGAGAGCTCGAGCCCGTGACCGAGGCCGGCGTCTCCGAGGACCTGGCGTGGCTGGTGGAGTTTCGCGCGCGACTCGAGAGCGTGCCCAAAGACCAATTGTCCTTCGATCGCGCCCTCGACCGCGATCTCCTGATGGCTCGCCTGCTCTCCGATTCTCTCGAGCTCGCCGTGATCCGGCGGTTTCGCTTCGATCCTGGCACTTCCCTGGAGCTGGTGGCGGGATCGGTCGAGTCGGCCCTCGAGCGCAGCTGCGCTTCGCCCTGCGCGCGCGCCCGCGCCGCGGCCCGACGTCTGAGCCGCGTGCCCGAGGTCCTGCGAGCCGCCAAGCTCAACCTGAAGCGCCCGTGTGCCCCCCTCGTGGTCCGCGCGATCGCCGGGTTTCGTGACGTGCTCCTTTTCTACCGTGAACGGATTTCCTCCCTGACCGCGGACTGCCGCGATCCGCGGCAGCAGGCCGACTTGGCCGAGGCGGATTCGGCCGCCGTCGCCGCGGTCGACGATTTCATCGGCTACCTGGGCGACCTCAGGGGGCTGCCCGCGGACTCGCTCGCCATCGGAAACGAAGGATTGCAGCTCCTGCTGGCGAGCGAGATGGAGACGACTCCCGTCGAGACGCTGTTGGTGAGGGCGGAGGCTGAGCTGGACGCGTGTCGCCGGCGGCTGGATCGGGCGGCCGCGCGCCTCAGATCAGCCGGCGGGCTCGCGGCGGCCCTGGATTCTCTGGCAGCCGACGGCGCGGGCCCCCAGCGCATGGTCCCGCGTTTCGAGGCCGCCCTCGAGCACGTGCGCCCGTTTCTCACGCGGCGACGGATGACGAGCTTCCTGCTCCTGGATGGTCTCAAAGTGCGGGAGCCGTCGCCCGGTCGCTCCGGCTTGGCGCTCGAGTCCCTGGATGTCCCGGGTCCGTGGGAGAACTGTTCCCTGGCGTCGTTCCTGGAGGTCGCCTCCGGGGATTCCGTCGCGTCCGGCACCGGGCTCTCCGATCTCTCGCCCTCTACCAGCCGCTCCACGGCGGAGTTGACGGCGATCCGCGAAGGTTGGCCGGGACGCTGCCTGCGTCTCGCAACCCTGCGGCAGGCGCCCTCGCGCATCCGCCAGGTGTTCCTTTCACCCGGCAACGTCGGCGGCTGGGGAGGCTACTGCGAGCAGGTCGCGATCGAGGATGGTTACGGGCGGGCCGACCCGCGTGTCGAGATGGCGCACGAGCTTTTCTCCTTGGAGTCGCTGGGACGGCTCGTGGTCGGGCTGTCGTTTCACCGCGGACGGATGACGTTCGCCCAGGCGACCGAGATGCTGAAGGCCCGCTGCGCCCTCACTAAGGCTGCCGCCGCACGCGAGGCGCTGCGCGCGGTGGCGGAGCCGGAATCGTGGCTCGCCACGCTCGGACAGTGGAAGATCGCGGCGCTCCGCGACGAGGTCCGCCAGCGGCTCGGGCCGCGCTTCCGCGCGGTGGAATTCCACGACGCCTTCCTCAAGCAAGGCGGCTCGGTGCTCCCGATCGTCCGACTCGCTCTGTTGCGCGGCCTCGAAACACCCTCGTCGCGGCGCTGATTCGATGCGCGGTTGATTCGGGTGCGGTTGCGGAGGATAAAGAGAAGCGCTACTCTCACCGATAGATCAGAGTGGCGTGAATCTGCTTTCGTTCAGTCCCCGTTTGTCCGAGGGTTTCATGGCTCCGATCACGTCCCGATTCTGTGGTGTCCTGTTGGTCCTGGGTTTGGTCACGAGCCCGTCCTACGCGACCAACGCCTCGGCCGCTTCGGGCAGACCGTCTCTGCGCCAACATACAACCAAGTCGTTGCGGCACAGGTCACTGCATCGTCGTTCCCGGCGTGCTCCTCCGGGGGGCGTATGGGCCCGCAATGCAGTGCTCATCGACTCGGAAACCGGCGAGGTGCTGTTCGAGAAAGACGCCTCGCGCGCCGTGCCGATCGCCAGCCTTTCGAAGCTCATGACGGTCCTGGTGTTCCTCGAGCAGAATCCCGACATGGACCGCCTCGCCGAGGTCACGCGCGCCGAGCTTAATGGCGCCGGCCGGACCCAGCTCCGCAACCACGAGCGCGTCTCGCTACGCGATCTGCTCCACATGGCCCTGATGTGTTCCGACAACGTGGCGACACGGGTGCTGGTGCGCGAGTCGAGCCTCGCCCCCGACGAGTTCCTGGCGCGAATGAACCAGCGCGCCGCCGAGATGGGGCTTGCGGGCACCCGGTTCGTGGAGTTCACCGGGCTCGACGAGCGGAACGTCTCGACCGCGGCGGACTGCGCGCACCTGCTGCGCACCGCGGCGACGAATCCAGTGATCCAGGACGTCATGACGACGCGGACCTACGAATTCCGCAGCGCATCCCGTCCGCACGTCATCGCCAACACGAATCGACTCCTGTTCGGGAGATACGAAGTGCGTGGCGGCAAGACGGGCTTCATCGTCGAAGCCGGGTACTGCCTGGCCACGTGGATCCACAGTCAAGGCCGCGACCTCATCGCGGTCGTGCTCGGGGCCCCGACGCCGGCGACGCGGTTCGCCGACGTGGTGCGCCTCGTGCAGCGCACGAGCACGAGCACCCCCAGCGTCCCCACGACCAACTAGCGTCCCGATGCCGGCGCGGGATTGGCTCCGGGGCATCCTGGCCGGAGTCCTCGCGGGCGCCGCCGGGGGCCTGTTCGGCGTCGGGGGCGGCATCATCCTGGTCCCCCTCCTCACCACGTTTTTCGGCTTCTCTCAGCACCAGGCGCACGGCACCTCGCTGGCGTTCATCGGGCCCACGGCGCTGGCGGGACTCCTGGTCTACGGCGCCTCGTCCCAGGTCGACTGGAGCATCGGGCTCACCTTGGCGGCAGCGAGCATCGTGTCGGCGCGATTCGGTGCGCGTTGGGCCGCCCACACTTCGCCGCTGGCGTTACGCCGGGCATTCGCGGTGCTCTTGGCGCTCGTCGCCGCGCGCCTGTTGTGGCAATCCACCACGGTCTCCACGACGCCGCTCGCGAGCCTCGCGCGCTTCGCGTTCGCCTTGGGGCTCGGAGTCGCCACCGGTCTGTTCTCCGGATACTTCGGAGTCGGAGGAGGGCTCGTCGCGGTACCCGGGCTGACCCTGGGCCTCGGCATGGCCCAGCACGCGGCCCAGGGAACTTCGCTGCTGATGATCGCCCTGGTAGCGCCGGTGGGAGCCCTCGAGCACGCTCGGCATGGAAACGTCGTCACGCGGTGGGTCGTCCCGCTGGCCTTGGGTGGAATGGCCGTCGGGGCGCCCGCGACCGCGTGGCTCGCCCAACGCGTGCCCCATGACGCGCTGGTGAGGGCGTTCGCGGTGTTCCTGATCGTGAACGCCGCGCTTTCGTGGAGGCAAGGAGCGGCGAGGGTGGTCCCATCGCGTGGGGTCTCTTCGCCCGAGCGATAGAGACGCACCGGAATCCGCATTGCAGAGTGCAATGCGGATGGCGTGTTGCCTCACGTTCACCTCCGGTGGCACGAAATCGTTCACGGCGTCCCGTCTGGGTTTCCTCAGCACCCCGCGCCCCTGGCCGAGCAAACCCCCGATTCCCCCGGATTCGCGCGGCGGAAGGCGAGTTCCTCGACCTTCGCGTCTTAGGCAGCGGAATTGCTACTCCGCCCTTGGGCACGGCCACCTGCACCACGACCAAGGCCGAAGCGGCCTCGACCCTTTCCGCTTGCTTCGTGGAGACATCCGATGTCGCCAACGCCCCGCCCGCGCGACCCAGGCCGTCAATCCAGAGCGTTGCGGGCCCGCGTCCCTGCTCCTCCTTCAGGAGATCGGGTGCGCGCCGTGCCCCCGATGCCTCGTAACGCCGCTCCACCGCTTCCGGTCGAAGTGGCCCGCCAGGCGCAACGGGAGATGGACCGGCTGCGCCGCTTGCCCTCGGGCACTCCCGAGGCGGCGCAGGTGCGCGCCTACCTCCATTGGCTCTGGAACGTGCCCTGGAACGTCACCGCCGCCGAGGACGCGGATCTCGCGCACGTGCAGTCGGTGCTCGAGAGCGAGCACTTGGGGCTCGCGAAAGCCAAGGAGCGCATCCTCGAGTACTTGGCGGTGCGACAGCTCAAGCCCGACCTGCCGGGACCCGCGCTGTGTTTGGTGGGCCCGCCGGGAACCGGCAAGTCGTCGTTGGGCGCGGCGGCGGCGCGCGCGCTGCAGCGCCCCTTCGCGCGGCTCAGCGTCTCGGGAACCAGCGATGTCGGCGAGCTGGGCGGCGTGCCGCGCACCTCCCCCGCCGGTCAGCCGGGAAAGATCCTGCGCGCGCTGCACGAGGCCGGAGTCAAGAACCCGATCCTCATGATCGACGGAGTCGACCGTCTGGTGGGTGAGGGCGGGTTGCGGGTGCTCGAGGTGCTGGTGGAGCTGTTGAGTCCCGAGAGCAGCTCGCGCTTCACCGACCGCTACCTCGGCCTGCCGCTCGATCTGTCTCACGCGGTCCTGTTCCTGTGCGCCAACAATCTGGACTTCGTGCCCGATCCGCTGCAGGAGCATCTGGAGGTCATCGAGGTTCCGGGCTACAGCGAGGAGGAGAAGTTGGAGATCGCGCGCCGCTTCCTGGTGCCCCGCGAGCTCCAGGCGCACGGGCTGACGACGCGCGATCTCGTGATCCCCGACGGAACCCTGCAGGCCATGGTGCGCAGCTACACCCTCGAAGCCGGCGTGCGCAGCTTCGATCGGCAGATCGCCACCTTGTGTCGGAAGGTCGCCCGCGCCCGGGTGCTCGGGGACCGCAGCCGGCACGTGATCACCGTCGAGGGGCTGGAAGGCTATCTCGGGCATCGGTTGTACGCGCAGGAGGCGCTCGAAAAGGAGGACGAAGTCGGCGTCGCCACCGGGCTCGCCTGGACCGCGGCCGGCGGCGAGATCCTGGTGGTCGAGGCCCTCAAGATGCCGGGGACGGGCCGCGTCGTGACCACGGGCCAGCTCGGCGAGGTGATGAAGGAGTCGGTCCAAGCGGCGCACTCGTACGTCCGCTCTCGAGCGGACCTGCTCGAGATCGACGCCGAGGCGTTCTCCACCTACGACATCCACATCCATTTTCCGGCCGCGGGCGTTCCCAAGGACGGTCCGTCGGCCGGGATCACCGTCGGCCTGGTGATCGCGTCGGTGTTGAGCGAGAAGCCGATCCGCCACGACATCGCGATGACCGGCGAGGTGAGCCTGCGGGGCAAGGTCCTGGTGGTCGGCGGGCTCCGCGAGAAGGCGCTCGCCGCCTACCGCGCGGGGATTCGCACCCTGCTGTTCCCGGCCGCCAACCTCAAGGACATCGGGGACGTTCCCGAGGACGTGCGCTCGCGTCTGGAGCTGGTGCCGGTCGTCAACATGGACGAGGTGCTGGGTCTGGCGCTGCACCGCGTGATCGTTCCGCAACGCATCGCCGGCGATTTCGTGATCGAGCTCGACGAGCAGGAGGCGGCCGAGGAGAGCCAGGATGCAGTGCGGGCGGCGCGCGGCGCCCGCCGGGTCTAGGGCTCGACCTTCGGCCAGAGCCTAGGCCGAGCCCTCGACGTCTTCGTCCTTGACCGCTCCGCCCCGCTCCAGTGCCAGCAGGTAATCGGCGATGAGCGCGCGCGCTTCCGCGGCATCGGCCCCACTCACCAGAATCTCCCCCCAGGCGGTGGTCGACCAGTCGCGGCGCACCGATCCGTAGCCCGGCAACGTGGCGCTGCGGAGGATCGAGCGGATGCCATGGTGTTCGAGCATGCCTGCGAGCAGCGCGCCCGCGGCCGCATCGGGCACGCGATGGACGATCTCGGGCGGGCCGACCTCCACCGGCTGCTCCGTGACCAGGACCACGCGGCAGACGCGACAGGCCACGACCTGAGGGCCGTAGCTCGCGCCGCATTCGGGACAGTAGGCCATGGCAGCTAGGCGCGGACCGCGGCGTAGCGGTTCCTGAGCACGGCGGCCGCGTCGGCGATGTCCTCGCGGCGCGCTGCCAGCGACAGGCGTACCCACCCACCGTAGTCTGCGCCGAACGCGGTCCCGGGAAGCGCGGCGAGACCCAGGGCGAGCCATTCGTCGATCAATCCCCAGACGTCCCGGCCCCCCAGGGCGGCGGTCACGTCCGCAAACGCGTAGAAGGCGCCGCGCGGAGGCGGAACGCGGACCCCCGAGCCGGCGAGCCCCGCGAGCAGCAGATCGCGGCGCTCTTGATACGCCGAGCGCATCACGGCCACGGCGTCTTGCGGGCCGGTGACCGCGGCCAGCGCGGCGGCCTGCGCCGCGGGGAACACCCCATGCGTCGTATAGAAGGCCAGCAGCGGCCCCACGACGTCCCGCAGAGCGGGCGGCGACGCCAAGTAGCCGACGCGCCACCCGGTCATCGCGTAGGACTTGGAGAAGGTGAACGCGGTCAGCGTGCGTTCGGCCATTCCAGGCAGCGACGCGATGCTCACGTGGCGGGCATCGTCGAACAACAGATGCTCGTACGCTTCGTCGCTCACCACCCACAGGTCTCGCTCGAGCGCAAGCGCGGCGATCGCGGCGAGATGATCTCGGGCCAGAACCGCGCCGGTGGGATTGTTGGGAGTGTTGAGGTAGATGCCGCGGGTGCGCGGCCCGACCGCCACGGCGAGCCGCCGCGCGAGTCCCGCTGGATCCAGTGTGCCGCCGTTCACGTCGAGGTAGGCGGGAACCGCGCGCAGCGTGGCCCGGTGCGCCAGCGCGACCAGCTTGGGGATCGCCATCCAATGGGGCGAGAGCACCAGGATCTCGTCCTCCGGTCCGAGCAGCGCCTGGAAAGCGATGAACAACGCGTGGGTACCGCCGTTGGTGATCACGATGTCGTCGGGCTCGCAGCGCATGCCGTTCTCGCGAGCCAGCTTGTCCCGCAGCGCGCCGCGCAGCGTGTTCGTTCCGCGCGCGTCCGGATAGTGGGTTTCTCCGGATCGGGCGGCCGCGGCGAGCGCCTCGACGATGTGCGCGGGCGTGTCGAAGTCCGGCTCACCTCGCTCGAGGTGGAGCACCTTCTGGCCGGCCCGCTGCCTGGCCTCGGCGGCCGCCATGACGCGGCCCAGCTCGGATGTCATCCGCAGCACCGGACGATCTGCGATCAGTCGGGGCATGAAGGGATCCTCGCGTAGGGCTGAACCGTCTGATATTACACGATTTCCGGGCCGCGCAAGGACCGTCGCGGGCGGCATGGAGCTTGCCTCGATCGGGGCGGTTCCTGCGCACGCTCGTTCGAGGAAAGGGCCCACCATGTCGAGATTCGACCTTCGCGACATCTCGCAGCGCCTCACCGCCTCCCGCGACACCGAAGCCGTGGTGTCTGAGTTCCTCGGGTATCTCCAGTCGGTACGGCCGGATTGGCGGGCCGCCCTGGCCTTCTACGAAGTCAGCCGGGACGCGCTCGTCAACGTCTACTACCGCAACGGCGAACGGTTGGTGCGCCAGGACGCGACGGTGCCGGTGGACCGTCTGCCCGCGCGCCTCGTGCGAAAATTTTTCCACCCCAGTGCATTTTCCAACGCCGAGGAACGCCGATCCTTGCTGTCGAGCTTCTTCCACGGCTCACCGTCCTACGAGCCGGATCCCTCCGAAGCCCCGAGCCTCCAGGCATTGACGCCACGCGCCGGCTGGCAATCCTGCGTCTGCTTGCCGCTCACCGACCAGGACGATCTGATCGGGATGCTGGTGCTGGTGAGCGACAAGAGGGGCGCGTTCCCGCGCAAGACCGTGGACGGGTTGATCCCGCTCAAGAGCATCGCCGCATTGGCCCTCGCCCAGCATCTCTATCGTGCGGCTCGCCGCGAAGGTGCCTCCGGCTCGGAGAGCACGCCGACCGTCGCCGCCGACTTCCAGGACAAGATCCGCCGCCTGAACGCCGAGACCGCCGAGCTCACCGAGGAGAACCGGGACAAGGATCGGCAGCTCCAGGCCTTGTCGCAGGAGATCGAGCTGCTGGACAAGAAGTCGGATCGCTACAAGCAGGAGCTGGCCCAGGTCAAACACCAGCTGTATGCGCTCGAAGAGCAATCGAGCGCAGCCACCGAGCATCTCCACGAGGCCTTCGCTCAGATCGCCCAGGCGAGGGACCGGGTCACCGAGCTGCAGCGGACGGTCTCGTTCCTCAAGGAGGTCTTCGAGATGCTCTCGGAGGAGCACGAAGGGAGCGACTTCTCGCGCACGCTGGTGGCTTGGTTCTGCGAGCACTTCCAGGTCGATCGCTGCAGCCTGATGTTGCTCGACGATTCGCGGGAGGCCTTGCGCATCAGCGCCCATCGCGGGATCGATCCCTCGATCGCGAGCTCCGTCAAGGTGCGGGTCGGTCAAGGCATCGCCGGGTGGGTCGCGCATCACCGCAAGCCGCTCTTCGTGCGGGTGAAGAACGAGCACAGCGAGGTCCGACACACGAACCAGGACACCTACAACTCCGACTCGTTCATCTCGGTGCCGCTGATCCACAACAATCGCCTCGGCGGGGTGCTCAACCTGAGCAACAAGCGCAGCGGCGAGCCGTTCGACGAGCTCGATCTCGATCGGGCGCTGCTCGCCGGAGCGGTTCTGGCCCTGACCTTGGGCGGACGCGAGATGGTTCGGGCGGCCACGCGCGGCTGAGTACCCGGCGAGGACCCGCTAGTCGTCGCCCGCGAATTGCTCGAGGGCCCGGCGATGCGCCGCGAAGGCGATCCGCGCTGGCAACCGGTTGAGCCGAAAGTAGCGCGCCTCGGTCGCGTCGTCGCCGGGCCTGAGCCTCCCGCCCACGCGCCGTGCCGTGTAGAGGATCAGGACGGCTCGCACCCGGGGATCATCGAACCCCGCGTAGACTCCGAACAGGCCGGTCAGGCGAGCCCTTATCCCGGTCTCCTCGGCCAGCTCCCGCACCGCGCACCGCTCCGGGGATTCGCCGTATTCCAGGAAACCCGCCGGAAGGCACCAGGCACCGACCGCGGGCCGGAACTTGCGCCGCACCAGCAGCACGCCTTGCCGCCCGGGAAGGATGACACCCGCCGCGGGCGCTGGATTCCGGTAGAAGATGAATCCGCAGCGCGGGCAGGTCGGGCGCTTCCGCCCGGAATCCTCCTCCAGGGCGAGCCGCGAGCCGCACTGGGGACAATAGCGAGGACGCGAGGCAGCCATAAGGGCGGGAGCCTAGGCGGCCCGGCGGTGGGCGGCAAGGAGATCGAGCGCCTATGGCCCTCTCACCCGCGAGGGCCGATCGCGAGGCGGGCGCGCTCCGCCCGCCCCGCTCGTGCATCCTGTCAGCGAGGGCTCGAGGTCCCGCCCGCGTTGAACAGATAGACGTGCGCTGGTGCCCCAGTCGGTCGTACTGCCACCCACTGCCGGGTTGTTGTTGACGATCCCGAAGCCCTGCGCCGCCGAGACGCTGACATTGTCCGCGAGGAACACCTCGACCTCCAGCTCGCCCTGGATCGTGAGGGCGGTATTGTTGTCCTTGTTCAGCCCGGGGCCGGGCTCTATGTCCACTTCCTGGCTGGTATAGAGGATTCCCGGCCGCACCATGAAGTGCACGCGATCCCAGCTCTTGAGCGACACCGGCACGCCGAGGTCCAAGGCCCAATGGGAGAAGTTTTCGTCCGCGACCTCGTCGGAGCCGAAGCCGAGGCCGGCGTCGAGTGCGACCTTCTGGCCGCTGAACCACCAGCGGACGCCCAGGGGAGCATCGACGTTATGGAAGCCCAGTCCGCCGCCGAGGTGCTCCTGTGCCGAGACGCTGCTGGCGCCGGCGACGAGCGCGAACACGACCAAGCCAATCCAACGCTTCATGGACATCGCTCCTTTCTCGAGCCGGCTCGGGCGGCCGCCAACGAAGCGCGAACCCGGTCCGGTCCGGACCAACGACGTGGGGGGCGGAAGGTGTGTCCCGGGCGAGCCGGGCCCCCCCGCAGTGAGGCCCGGACGAGTAGCCCGCGGAGACCGAGATGTCAAGCCGGCCGGTCCGGGCCCCCCAGTGCTCCGATCCCCCCGGGCAAGAGGTGGTGGTGTCCCCAATCCGTGCCGAACCCGGCCCAGACGACCCCGACCATACGCCAGCGGGGGCAAAGCGATGGGGCGATGGGGCGAAGGGGCGCGGGCCTGGGCGGCGCGGCGATGGACGGCAAGGAGAAGGACGCGGCCTCGGCGTGGGTGCCGCCCACAACGAAGAGGACCCGGCCGTCGTCGCTCGGCCGGGCCTCCCGTGGCCCCGATGGTCGGGAGCGTCTCGCTGCACTCTCCCTGGGGCTCCTGCCCCTCCTGGGCGTCGGAGCCACCTTCGAGAGCTCGACCCTCCCCCCTGGGGTCAATCCTCCATCTGCCTCGCTTCTTCCCAGACGCCGCCGCGTGCGCCGGGTCGGCGATCGAGAGGCGGCCTAGTCATGCTGCTCCAGTTTGTCCAGCCGCTCGCGTAGCATCCGGACTTCGTCCCTCAGCTGGCGCAGCTCGTCTCGATCGGCATTGCCTGCCCTGCGGCGAATCGCCGTGCGGTCGCCCTCGCCGTCGCGGAGACCCATCGGGCCGAGGTTGAAATCACGCCATAGCGCGCGCGGCGCTCGCCCCAGCTCCACGTCGAGCGTTCGTTTGGCGCCTCTGCGCACCACGGTGATGGGGATCTTGCCTTCGGGCGCTCCGCGGATCTCGCGCGACAAGTCGCCCGTATCTCCGACCGACCTCGCCCCCACTTGGACGATGACGTCGCCCGCCTTGAGGCCCGCTCGTGAGGCGGGCGTTTCATCGAGGACCTCGATCACCAGAACGCCCTTGCCGTCGGGCACGCTGAAATAGCTGCCGAGGTCTTGATTCAGGTCCTCGATCCGCACACCCAGACGCCCACGGCCCATGCCGAGGGCCATTCGCGTCGCGGATCCGTCGTGATCGAACGAGTACGCTCGAGGCCCTTCGGGCATGTCCGGCGGCTCCGGCGCCTCCGGGGGCGCAGGCGCCTCTGGCGCGATTTCGGAGTCCCCGTCCTCGGTCGATCGCTCGGCCAGCTTGGCCGAGAGGGAGCGCCGCGAACCGTCACGCACCACCGTGACCCTCACGACTTGCCCCACTCGGGATTCGTGGATCGCGCGCGACAGCTCCTCGGGTGAAGTCACGTTCCTCGAGTTGAGGCTCACCACGATGTCGCCCTTGCGGATCCCGGCCTCGTCTGCCGGGCTCCCCAAGACCACCCGAGACACGAGCACACCCTCACCTCGATAGTCCATGCCCTCGCGCAGCTCGGATGTCAGCGACTGCATGTAGACACCCAGCCACGCCCTGCCACGATCCTGGCCATGGGCCACGGCCGCCCCCAAGGCGAGGGACAGAGCGAGGAGGGCCGGCCACCAACTTCGGACCATCACCAGCTTTCGCATCGAAACTCCCCTTGTGATAGCGTCCCTGGCCCTTTTGGGCCACGACGACGCTGTCGCAATCGGTAAGACTCCGCCGCGGGTCTCGCGGTTCCCGGAACTTCCCCATCGACGCCTAGAGCCGGCTGGATCCGACCATGAACGTCAACGAGGTGTTAAGCCTCAACGTCAGCGACCTTGCCCTGGGCGGCCAGGCGGTCGCCAGGCACGAAGGCCGTGTCGTTTTCCTGGACCGCGGTCTTCCGGGCGATCGAGTCCAGGCCAGGCTGGTTCGAATGAGACGTCGCTATGCCGAGGCAAGGTTGGAATCGATCGACCTCAGCTCTCCCGATCGGGTCCCTGCCCCGTGCCCTCACGTGGAAGCCTGCGGCGGGTGCCGATTTCAGGATTACGATTACCGGGCCCAGTGCGATGTCAAGCAACGCCAGGTGCGCGATACCTTGATCCACCTGGGGGGCCTCGCGGATCCGCCGGTGGCGCCGCTCGTGCCCGCGCCAGACCTGTTCGCGTATCGCAACAAGATGGAGTTCAGCTTCCACCCGGGCAGCTCGGGCGAGCCTCTGCTCGGCCTGCACGAACGTGGAACGTTCGACCGCGTCTTCCCGCTCGAGACCTGCCTCTTGCCGAGCGCGCTCACGGTCGAGATCGTGCGGATCACGCAGCGCTTCGCCACGCGCGAGCGCTGGCAGGCCTATCATCCCCGGCTGCACCAGGGGGCGGTGCGCTTCCTGGTGGTGCGCCATCTGCCCGCCACCGACCAGTGCGCCGTCCACCTGGTGGCCGCCACGGATCGGGTTGCAGGACTCGATTCCTGGGCTCGGGAGCTCACGCGGCACTCGCCGTCGATCCTGAGCGTGACGCTCGAGCTCAACCGGTCCTGGGCCAACGTGGCGTTGGGGGAAGAGAGCCGCGTGCTGGCCGGCGGCTCCGCCATCGTCGAGCGGCTGCTGGGACTCGAGTTCGAGGTCTCGGCCGGCGTCTTCCTGCAGACGAACAGCCGCCAAGCCGAAACGCTCTACCAGACGGCCCTGGCGGCGGCCCAGCTCGAGGGCGGAGAGACCGTGCTCGATCTGTACAGCGGCACGGGGACGCTCACGCTCTTGCTCGCGCGCGCGGCGGCTCACGCCGTCGGCGTGGAGTCGCTCCCGGCGGCGGTCGAGGCGGCGGGCCGCAACGCGCGCCGCAACCGGATCGACAATGCGCGATTCGTGGCTGGCGAGGCCCGTCAGGTGCTGCGCGAGTGGGCGCGCGGCGAGCGCGAGGGCGGCGTGCGGCCGGAGGTCGTGGTGGTGGATCCACCGCGCTCGGGGCTCCACCCGCGCGTGGTGGCGCGGGTCACCGAGCTCACGCCGCGAGTCATTGTCTACGTCTCGTGCAACCCCGCCACGCTGGCCCGTGACCTCAAGGATTTCGCGCGTGGCGGATACGCGGCCGAGGCGGTCACGCCCGTGGACATGTTCCCGCACACGCCCCACATCGAGTGCGTGGCCCGGCTGACCCGTCGGATCGGAGCCGGGCTTTGACCGACCGCCCACATCGCCTGGAGCGCGGTGTGCTACGCTTTGGCGTGATGCGTCCGATCTGCCACTGCCTCCCGTTCGCGCTCTTGATCCTCATGCCCCTGCCGCTCGCCGCGCAGGACGGCAACAAGGTCTCGATCGACCACGGCAATTTCATCGTCTCCAAGGGCGACCGAAATGTGGGCGCCGAGACGTTCTCCATCGAGGCCCGCTTCGACAGCGTGATCGTCGAATCGCGCTTCTACGGAAAGGAGCGCACTCCCGACGGGGAAGAGCCGCTCGAGAAGGAGTTGTTCATGCTGCTGTCGCGGGGGGACTATGCCCTGCGCAAGTACCAGTCGACCGCCCTGTTCTTGGGCCAGAAGCTGACCCGCGGCATCGTCCCCGGCGACACGTCGATGACGCTCTACCGCGAGGATGGCCGCGGCGGCAGCGGGGACCGTGTGGCGACGCCTCCGGGACGCCTGTTCATCTTCGATGCGCGCCTGTTCGTTCTGTTCGACCTCATCTGCCTGAACCTCCACGGCCAGTCCTTCGAGAGTCGCCCCATCTCGGTTCTGGCGCTCGCGCAGCGAGACAGCATGTTCGAGCTCACCGCCACACGCCTGGGTGCCGAGACGATCCGCTGGGGTGCCCGGCCGGTGCAGGCCGGCCGGCTCAGTCTCTCCGACGGCACTACGACGTTCCTGGTCTGGACCGACCCCGACGGCAAGATGCTGCGTCTGGAGAATCGCGAGAGCGGCACGCGTGTCGAGCGCGAGCCGCCGCCGGTGAAGAGGCGAGCCGCCCCACCCAAGGGCTGACCCCCTCGCCTCGCAGTGGCTCAACCGGGCACTTCCTGGGCCCCGATGTCTCCCTTCGTTGCGCCTCGGACGCACCCCGATCGAGTGCGCACTCTCCTGACAATTCGCGCACACGATGGAGTGCGCTGCCACGGCGACGGTTGAGCCGCCCATCATCGCTCCAGGGGATCATCGAGGGGCTCGGTATGCGGGTTGCAATTGGACTTCCGGTTCCGGTTCGGAGTAAAAGGCCTTGGGGCCGGCTTGGCGAAGCACATCGCTTCACCATTCGGCCGACCAGGACGGTCATGAAGCTCCCGCCGCTTCCACGGCGGGCAACCGCCGGCTCGGACGCCGGCGATTCAAAGGAGTCTTCCCATGCGTCGTGTGTTCGCTTCGCTCGGTGTCTCGCTGGTAGCACTCGCGCTGGTGATTGGATGCGCCAAGCAGCAATCCGCTCAGCAGCCGGAGTCGAGCGTGGACAGCTTGCTGGCGTCGAACCCGACCGAGCAGACCTCGGGGGACATCACTCCACAGACCGAGTACAAACCGCCCGAGCAGGCGCAGGAACCGCCCGCGCCAGCTCCACGCAAGGCGACGCCGTCCCACACGTCGTCGAGCAGGCCGGCGCCCGCCAGGCCCGCCAGCAATCCCGGCGTGACGGTCGCGGCCGGAACTCCGATTCACCTGACGATCAACGCGAAGATCAGCTCGGCGACCGCCCAACCGGGTGACCATTGGACCGGAGTCGTCAAGGAGCCGGTGATCGTCGGCGACCGGGTGGTCTTCCCCGCCGGCAGCACGGTGAACGGAATCGTCACCGGTGCGGCGCCGGCGCAGAAGGGCAGCCGCGCGTTCCTGGCGCTCGCGGTGCAGTCGGTGGACGTGGACGGCAAGACCCGCACGGTGTCGGCGACGACCGACAGCATCATCGCCGGATCGACGCGGGCGCGGAACGTAGGCGCGGTCGTCGGCGGCGCGGGCGCCGGCGCCCTGCTCGGCAAGGCGATCGGCGGCGGCAGCAAGGGGGCGATCATCGGCGGCATCCTGGGCGGGGCCGCGGCGACCGGAGCGGTCGCCGCATCGAAGGGCTACCAGGCGGAGGTCAAAGAGGGGGCCGAGATGACCTTCACCGTCAACGAAGCCGTGGTGATGAAGTAGGCGGTCCGACCTTCTAGCGGGCGGGGTGGAGCACGGCTCCACCCCGCCGTCGCATTTCTCTAAGACTGCTGGACCGAACCCCGTTTCCGCGTGACGACCTCGCTCCTACGCGTCGCCCGGCGGATCGTCGCGCTCGCCCCTCGGGGGCCGGCGGCGGAAGATCTCGGCCCACTCCTCGATCTCGCGGCGGCTGAGCGCCGGCGGCTTCTCGTCCGTGACGGCTTCGCCGCGCGCAGGATGGAGGAGGCTCGCCAGGAACAAGTCGGCCAGCGCCACGTCGGCTCCCATGGCCCGCGCGTGCCGAGCCACCTCGAGGTCGGAGGTCACGACGGTGAGACCCTCGACCCGCTCGACGCGCTCCTCGACCAGCGAGCGGATCAGATCGTCGGCCTTCTCGGGCGGACGCGAGTAGCGGACCTCGACCCGCTCGCTCCCCGAAACGGAGGGATTTGCTTCGGCGCCGTCGAAGACCACCAGGAAGCGCGCCTCGCCCGAGCCGACGGCCCACGACAGCAGGCTGACCAGCTTGGCGCGCGCCTCGCGAAGCGAGCGCTTGGGCCCTGGACGGAGCTCCGGCGAGCGCAAGATCACGTTGTAGCCGTCGACGACGACGAGTCTCGGGATCGACATGTGGGGGTGGAAGGGCCAGGACGCGGACGGAGCCCGCTTAGCGCCGCCCTCCGCGCGCGGTGTGCACGATGGCTCCGCCCTGGCCGACCGCCCACCCATGCAGAGCGTCGACGAAGAACACGTCATTGAGCCGGGTGCCGGTGTGGGCAGCCTGGACTTCCCAGGTGTTCCCGCCATCGTCGGTGCGGAGCACCGTGCCCCCCAGCGCGGCGTCGGCGCCCACCGCGTAGCCGATCAGGTCGGTGGGGTAGGACACTCCCTCGAGCTGGAAGTTGGAGCCCGCATTCCGCAGCTGCCAAGCCGTGGAGTCGGGGGACGAAACCGTGCGTGGCACGACGCCCTGGCTGCCCGCGGCGTAGGCCTGGGCCTCGCTACGGCGGCGCACCTCCTTGATGGGCTGGCTCGTCAGAGAAGGGACGACGAACCAGGTGAGACCACGGTCGTGGGTGCCCCCGATCACGCCCCCATCGCCGACCACCCAGCCGTCCCGCGTGCCCGCGAACGCGACGCCGTTGAGGGTGAACGCGGTGGCGAGCCTGGTTTCGCTCCAGTGCGCTCCACGATCGAAAGTGCGAAGGATCGTGCCGTTCGAGCCCACCACCCAGCCGGTGTCGCGGGCGGCGAACGTCACGTCCATCAGGACCTCGCCGGCATTCACGTTCGTGAGCCGCGTCCACAGGGTCCCGCCGTTACGGGTGGTGAGCACGGTTCCGCCGGCTCCGACCGCCCACCCCTCCAGGTCGCTCGTGAACCACACGCTGTGCAAGTTGAAGGCCGTATGGCTCGCCTGCATCTCCCAAGAGGCCCCGGCATTCGCCGTCTTGAGGATCGTTCCGCCCTCGCCGACCGCCCACCCGGTGGCGCCATCGGGCCGGAACGACACGCCGAACAGGTCGGCCCCGTTGGCACTGCTCGGCTGGACGAACCAGCCAGTATCGGGAAACACGGTCACCAGGGCGGTGTCGCTCCGGCCGCCCGCGGTCACGAACAGCGAAGCCGTTCCCTCGCCTACCCCGAAGACCCGCCCGAGCCGATCGACCCGGAACACGCCGGGATTGCCGCTGACCCAGCCGAAGGACACGCCGCTCACGGCATTGCCAAGCATGTCATAGGCCGTGGCGACGAACGAAGCCACGTCACCGATCCTGAGGGTGTCCAGCGGGGGATCGAGGGTCACCCGCGAGAGGGGCGGAATCACAGGGGCGACCGAACTCTTGCCGCAGCCGGCGCTCGCGCCCACGAGCACGGCAAGAGCCAGCAGTGCACCGCGTGGCGCACGGTGATCTGTGAGAGGGGGACTCATCCCATTCATGGTAGTGGAGTGTTCTGGCCGACGCCACCTGCGGAGCGGGACGCGGGAGGAGCGCGGCCAGGTGTAGCGGAGCACCTGGAGCGGCGGCCTGGAGCGGCGACCTGTCGCATCCAGACCTGGAGCGGCGACCTTGCGGGGGGTCGGCCTTCTACCCTAGGCTTCCCGCTCCCGCGGCCGATGTGGCCGCGGTTCCGACGGGGGGCGAGGGTGCTCGAAGTCCGGGACGTCACGAAACGCTACGACGGCCGAGCGGTCGTGAACCGCGTGTCGTTCGAGGTACGCCCGGGCGAGGTGTTCGCGCTGCTCGGCCCCAACGGGGCCGGAAAGACCACGCTGATCCGCATGATCACCGACATCCTGCGGCCGGACAGTGGCACGATCCATCTGGATGGGCAGCCGATCGACCAGGCCAAGCGAACCATCGCCTACCTTCCGGAGGAGCGCGGGCTCTACCGTCGCTCGCGCGTGATCGACGTGCTGTCCTACTACGGGCGGCTCAAGGGGATGTCGACGCGGAATGCGCTCGAGGCGTCCTTCGGTCTGCTCAAGCGCGTCGAGCTCGCGGAGTGGTCCGCGA
>VBOY01000033.1:23764-63507 GCA_005893295.1 Candidatus Eiseniibacteriota bacterium
CGCTCTCCAAGGGCATGCAGCAGAAGCTGCAACTCTGCACCACGCTGATCGGCTCGCCGCGCTTGCTGATCCTCGACGAACCGTTCACCGGACTCGATCCGCTCAATGTCCAGCTGTTCGAGGAGATCTTGCACGAGCGCCGGGCCTCAGGCACCACGGTACTGCTTTCGACTCACCAGATGAGCAAGGTCGAGGAGGTGTGCGATCGGGCCCTCATGGTGAACCGCGGGCACATGGTGCTCTACGGTCCGGTGCAGGAGATCCGCCGTCACTACGCCGACCACGCGGTGCTGGTGCGCACCGAGCGCGTGCCGCAGGGAGTGCCCGGGGTACGGGCGGTGGAGCGGTTCAACCACGAATGGAAGCTCACGCTGGAGCCCGCGGCCTCGCCCGAGTCGGTGCTGCGATCGCTCCTCGAGCGCGGGGTCGGCATCGAGTCGTTCGCGCTCGCCACGCTGCCGCTCGAGGACATCTTCGTGAAGGTGGTTCGTGAGGGGTTGGGGCTCGACCACGGGGTGAGCGGCCCGCCCACCGTGGACGCGGCGGCGCGGTGAAACTCGATTGGAACCTCGTCTCCGCCGTAGCACGCCGTGAGTTCCTGACCACCGTGCGGCGCAAGGCTTTCCTGTTCATGCTGATCGGCACCCCTGCCTACTTCGCCTTCGTGATGTCGATCTCGGCGGGTACCGAAGCGCGCGAACGCACCGAGGCTCTCAAGGAGCTATCGGTGCTCGGCGTGGTGGATTCGTCCGGCCTGTTTGGGCACGCCGCCCCCGAGATCCGCACCGAGGTTCAGGAGATGCCGACGCTCGGCCGTGCGCCGCGCCTGCCCGCCCCAGCGGAGTCGTTCCGCACTACGGTGCGACCCTATCCGGATCAGCTTTCGGCCGAGGCGGCGCTACGCTCCGGGACGATCAGCCAAGTGCTGGTGATCCCCAAGGACTATCTCGAGACCGGTCACGTGCGACGCTATGCGCGCAAGAGCAATATGTTCTCGGGGGCCGACCGGCGTGCCGTGGCCGGTTGGCTGGCGCGCAACCTGGTCGCGGATCGAGTCGGCGACCAGCTGGCCGTCCGCGTGGCGCGGCCCACCGATCAGGACATCCTGTACGTGCTCGACCGCAACGGCCGGTTCGAGCTCAAGGACGACCGGCGCGAGATGGCGGACTTCATGCTCCCGTTCGCGTTCTCGATGCTGCTCGGGATGAGCATCATGATCGGGGGCCAATACCTGCTGCAAGGAGTGGCCGAAGAGAAGGAATCCCGAATCCTCGAGTCGCTGCTGTGCACGGTGAGCGCCGAGGAGCTGATGGCGGGCAAGCTGCTCGGCCTGGGAACGGTGGGACTGTCCGTGGTGGGCGTCTGGGTGCTCGCCGGCAGCGTGGCCGCCGGATCCGCGGTCGGCATGCTGGGAGTGTCGGTCCCCGCCGCCTGGATCGCGATCGCTCTCGCGTACTTCGTGCTCGGCTACCTTTTCTTCGGCAGCATCATGACGGGCATCGGAGCGGTCACCAACAACATGCGCGAAGGGCAGCAGTTTGCGGTCTGGTTCACGTTCGCCAACTTCGCGCCGTTGATCATGATCACCAGGATCCTAGGGCATCCTTCGTCGTCGTTGGCGGTGGGGCTCTCGCTGTTCCCGCCCACCGCGGCGACGTCCATGATGCTCAGGATCGCGGCCCCGTCCTCAGCGGTGCCTGCCTGGCAAATCGCGCTCTCCCTGGCGTTGCTGGCGGGGGCGGCATTCCTGGCCCTGGTGGCATCGGCTCGGGTGTTCCGAGTGGCGTTGCTCATGTACGGAGATCCTGCGTTGGGCCCGCCAGGTCTGATCGCAAGGCTAGATGGCCCGGCATTTTGCGCGGCCGCTCGCCGCGGCGAGTCGCACCCTGCCCGATTCCAAATTCCGCTTGGAATGACCGCCCCTTGAGGGGACAATCAATTAGCTGCTTGGGCGGGGAATCCTGCCGCGAGGTACAGGACTTGCGACCTGATGCCCATGCCGGACGGTGATCCGGCGTCGCTCAAGCAGCATCAGGAGCCTACCGGCGACTCGTAAAGCCCGGGTCCCGCGAGACCCCGGTCGTCTGGAGGGTGGAAGCGCAGAACAAGGCACCAAGCGCCTGAGGTCGTCGCTTCTCTCCTGAGTCGGTGGACGTGCTCGTCCACCCAAACGGGACCGCCCGGTCGAAGACCGGGCGTTTTCGTTGGGCCATAGCGGGACCGCCGGGATTGGCCCTCTCGTAGCGAGCCTCTGGGTCCGAGACCGCTTCTAGGGCTTGCTGGCGGCGGCCGGTGGTGGCGGCAGGTTCTGGGCGTCCCACGCCGGAGGCAGCGGGAAGGCCAAGATCGCTCCCGAAGCCGTGGCACCCGGCGGCACCCGGTCCAGGTTCTTGTGCTTCAAGGGTGGCACGCTCTTGATGAACGCCGCCAGGGCGTACGCGTCGTCGTCGCTCATCTGGGCGTAGGACGGCCATGGCATGGGCGGCAGGAGCGGCGTCTGGTCGGGCCGCCGCCCGGTGCGGAACGCCCGCACGATGTCGTCCTCGCTCCAGCTGCCGATCCCGGTCTCCGGGTCGGGCGTCAGGTTGCGCGCGTACGTGACACCCCAGGGGCCCTGCCAGCCGAGCTCGCTCCCGGAAAGAAGCCGCGTCGTGTCGGGCGCTCCGTAGAAGGTCCCCGGAGTGTGGCAATCGTTGCACCCGCTGGTCCAGCTGAGCGTCCTGCCCCGCGCCAGCTTCTCGGCCTCGGTCCGCCGCGGCGGAGCCTGCGCGGTGGTGCACGAAAAGGCGACCAGCGCGATGGCGAGCGACGTCGCCGCGGTGAGACCGGCAGTCCATCGAGTCCAGGTCATGGTCCCTCCCTTGGTGTGGCCTGATTGGATGGCGCCAAGGTGCCCCTGCGTGTCGCGCCTGTCAACGATGGGAAGGATCGCCGTCAGGGGCTCGTGGCCACGCATCCGGCGGGCCGGGGCGCTTGCGCTCGCCGGGCCGCCGGTCGCACAATCGGCCGTCCATGCGCACGCTTCGGCTGGGACTGGCCCAACTCAACCCGACGGTCGGGGACCTCGACGGCAACGTCCAGCGGGTGGTGGAGAGCATCGGGCGTGCGCGCGCTCTGGGCGTGGACGTGCTCGCCTTCCCCGAGATGGTGATCCCCGGCTATCCCCCCGAGGATCTGCTGCTCAAACCGTCCTTCATCGATCGAACGCTCGAGCGCACCCGCAATCTCGCCGCCGAAACGCGCGGCATGACGGTGGTGGTCGGCACGATCGACCGCGAGATCGACCTCTATAACGCCGCCGCGGTGCTCCACGACGGCCACCTGATCGGCACCTACCGCAAGCGCTACCTGCCGAATTACGGCGTGAGCCCGGTGTTCGCCCGCGACGAGGCCGTGATCGGAGTGAGCATCTGCGAGGACATTTGGTACCCGGGGGGGCCGGTGGAAGAGCAGATCATTCGCGGCGGCGCCGAGCTGGTCTTGAACCTCTCCGCTTCCCCATACCACGCCGGCAAGGCCCAGGCGCGCCGGCGCATGTTGTGCACCCGCGCCGCCGACAACCAAGCGATCGTCTGCTATGTCAACCTGGTGGGGGGCCAGGACGAGATCGTGTTCGACGGCGCGAGCCTGATCGTCGACGAGCAGGGCCTGGTGCTCGCCGAAGGCGAGATGTTCGAGGAAGACCTGGTGGTGGCCGATGTCGAGATTGACGCGGTGTTCAGCGCCCGCCTCCACGACCCGCGGCTGCGCAAGGAGCGCGTGCTGGACGGCGAGACCACGGCGCGCTTCGAGCTGTCGCCGATCGCCGACGATGGGCCGCGCGAGACGGAGGCCGAGGGCGCGGGTGGCCGGTCCGGGGCGGCGCCGGTGGCGGCCGTGGCCCTGCCCAGGCCCGCGCTGGCGCCCCGGCCCACCGTCGTCCAGCGCGATCTGGCGGCGGAGATCTACGACGCGCTGGTGCTGGGCACGCGCGACTACGTGCGCAAGAACGGGTTCGACACCGTGGTGCTCGGCCTCTCGGGTGGCGTGGACTCGGCGTTGTGCGCCTGCCTCGCGGTGGATGCGGTGGGGGCCACGCACGTGGTCGGCGTGTGCATGCCCTCGCGATACACCTCGGGCGCCTCACGCGAGGACGCCGAGGCGTTGGCGCGCTCGCTCGGCATTCGGTTCTACCTGCTGCCGATCGGGGAGGTATTCGAAAGCACGTTGCGGGTGCTGGAGTCCCCGTTCAGCGGGCGTGCAGTGGACATCACGGAGGAGAATCTCCAGGCGCGGATCCGTGGCAATTACTTGATGGCGCTCTCGAACAAGTTCGGCTGGCTGGTGCTGACCACCGGCAACAAGAGCGAGCTGAGCGTCGGGTACAGCACGCTCTATGGCGACATGGCGGGCGGCTTCGCAGTGCTCAAGGACGTCTACAAGACAATGGTCTACCAGCTCGCGATCCACCGGAATGGACACGGATCGCAGCCGCCGATCCCACAGCGCACGCTGAGACGCTCGCCGAGCGCGGAGCTCAAGCCGGATCAGACCGATCAAGACACGCTGCCGCCCTATGACGTGTTGGATCCGATCCTACGCATGTACGTGGAGGAGGACCGCTCGTCACGCGAGATCGCGGAGCTGGGGTTCGACGAGGAACTGGTGCGGCGGGTGATCCGCATGGTGGACCGCTCCGAGTACAAACGGCGCCAGAGCCCGCCGGGGATCAAGATCACGCCGCGCGCACTGGGCAAGGATCGGCGGCTGCCGATCACCAACCGTTGGCAGGGTTAGACGGGACCGGGAACCCGATTCCGGCGTTGGTCGGCGTCTTGAGTCCCCCTCGCGTGACGCCGCGGGCCGGGGGGAGCTCCGGGCCCTGCGCATGCGCCATGAGCGCCGACTTCAGTTGGGCACGCTGACCTTGACCGTACCCACCATGCTCAGCGTCAGCTTGACCGCGTAGCCGAAGGCGATCTGAACGTTGGGGTCGTTGTTCGGGGTGTTCGCGCCCGTGACCCGGAACGTGACTGACTCGGTCGGCGTCCCTCCCGCCTTGAGCTGGGAGAGCATGCTGGCCAGGGCTTGGTTGATCACGCCCACGCCCGCGCTCTTGAGCGCGGCTCCCCGATACGGCGTCACCGCGCCCACGCCGATGGTGAAGCCGGCGATCAGGGGCTGCTCGGGACCGCTCGGGCCCTGCACGCTCAGGTTCCCCTGAACCGTCCGGCCCGCCAGCGGATCCGCGGCCGTGATCGCGTACTCCACCGAGGTCACCTTGACGTCCACGACGTCGCTCGCGTCGATCCCGGCGTCTTCCAGGAGCTTCTTCACATCGAGGTCGGTGCCCTCTCCGATCGACACCACCTGCACCTCGTTGAGCGGGTCGGTCTCGGGGCCGCTGGCATGGAAGGTCGCGCTGGTCGAGCCGCTCACCGCGAGCTCGACGATGCGGTCCTTGACCTCGGGAATCAGGATGCACCCGGCTCCGAAGAGCGACGCCGCGAGGACGATCGCCATGAGCCCGGAGCTCGAGCTGCGCATGGGTCCTCCTAGAGGCCGAAGCTCAGGCCGACGGCCGCGCCGTTGACGGCGGCGGCGTTGAACTCGCCATGGATCTTGACGACCGGAAAGCTGAGCTGCGCCCCGATCGTGAGGTGGGCGTTCGACTCGGTAGCGAAGTCGACCTCGACCTTCTGGCCGGGATTGTTGGAGTCCTCGTACTTGGCCTTCATGTCCAAGGTGTCGAAGCCGACGCCGACGTAGGGTTGGAGCATGGCGAAGCTCTTGCTGCCGGTGACGTCGAAGTGGAACGTCTTGGTCTTGATGAGATCGTCGTCGACGCTGAAGGTCTGGTAGAAGATGCCGGCGGCGAGATCGACCGGCAGCCCCGGAACGTACCGGGAAATCGAATGCTGCGCGCCGATTCCGAACAGATCGAGCTTGCCCAGGTCCGAGTTGCCGATATCGAGGGAGAGCCAACGTACCGTCGCGCGCGTGCCGAGCACGGAGCCAATGGTCGCCTGCGGCACGGCGATGGCGAACTCGTCGATGTCGAACCCGCCTGGGTGATAGAGGGTGGTCCCACCCTGGCCGCTCTGCGCCACCGACTGCTCGTCGCCGATCACGGTGGGGGCCTTCACCGGCGACGTGCTCTGGAAGCCCGGCGGGTCCTTGGGCGAATAGGTGCGATCGGCGTCGTCGAATGCCACGCCCATCACGTGCACGCCGACGGCGAAATGGACGCCGGCCAGCGGGACCTTGCCGGTCTGGAAAATGGCCGCGTTCAGAGTTCCGGACAGCGCCTTGGGGAGCGGGCCCAGATAGCCCTTCGCGTTGTCCCCGGTGAGCGCGCCCAGGTTGTCTTGGAGCTGGGCGACCGCCGGCGACACCGCGCACGCTGCGACCAGGGCCACGAGCACTGCGGTCCGCACCGTTCTTGAGGGCATCGCCTGTGCTCCCGGTGTTACAGCGCCGCGGGCAGCGTGATTCTAGAGGCCGACGCGGAGAGCGTCAAACGCGCGTGCAAAGTCGAAGCGCCGCTACTGGAGCACGCGCACCGCGATCACGCTCGCCGAACAGTGGAGCGTGATCAGGTTCGCGATGTGCTCGAGCGCGGTGGACAGATGCTGGCCGGCGCGCTCCGGCGGGCAGAAGAGCGCGACCAGCAGGTTGCGCGTGTGGGGCGAAACCGCGGTGCGCATCGAGTCCGAGGTCGGTGCGCCGAACGGTCCCTCGTCATCGGCGAGCAACAGGCGTCCCGAGAGATTCACGCGCTGCTTGCGTATGCCTGGATAGCCTTCCCCGTCGCGTCCGATCCGCACGCGGATCGTGCCGCGCACCGCGTCACGATCGTAGAGGCCGAGCGGCAGCTGGTGCTCGAGCGAGCAAAGGTTGCAGACATCGACGACCGGACTCACCCGCGGCAACCCCTTGCCCTGGAGCACGCGCCGCAGCAGGGCCTCGCTGCTGGGACGCGTCTTGGTGGGATCCATGTCGAGGCGATGGAACAGGGCCCGCGTCTCGGCGACCCCGGGGATGTCGGCAGGCTGGCGGCCCGCGTAGAGCGAGACCAACCGCGCAATGACGCGCTCGGCGTCGGCGTCGAACGCGGGCGGCAGCCCCGCGTTGTTCACCGCCTCGGCTTCCAGGAGACCGAGAGCGAAGCAGCCCCGCAACGAATCATCCAGGGCCAGATGGAGTCCCTGGACCCGTGCTCCTATCGACATCGGTCGACCTGGCGCTCCACGACCACCCGAAACGGTGCCCCCTCGATCTCATGACTGCGGATGCTGCTACGCACTGGGACCGCGATTCAGGGGTGGGCGGCGGGAACTCCCTTTCCGACCCAACTGGCCTGACGACGCAAGGGTCGCCATGAACGTTGCGGCCAAACATCACTGTTTTCGCCGCCCACCGACTCGGGGTCGACGCCGCGCGCCAGGCGCAGGGTGCGACAACGATTCCGCTCGCGGCGAACCATACGGGAACGGACGCCGACGCCCAAGCAGAATTCCATCGAGCAAAAATTCGCGCGGAAATTATTCTTGACTTCCATCTCGCACCGCGCGGATGAGGCGCGATCACGAGATCGCTCCGCCGTCGTCGGGCGGCAGCTTCCTCTCGATCGAGACCACGCGATACACGCGCCGCTCGTCCCCGGCACCGATCTCGACTTCTTCTCCGATCGCCTTGCCCATGAGCGCCCGACCCACCGGCGCCTGGAACGAGACGACGTGCGCGCCGTGATGGTGCTCCCCCTCGCCCAGGATCCAATAGGTCATGATCTCCCGTTCGCCCTCCAGCACCACCTCGGTTCCCAGCCCGACCACGCCATCCGTAAGCGTGGCGTCTTCGACGAAGCGGGCGCGGGCCAGCCTTTGCTGCAGAGCGGCAACCTGCTTGCTGACGTTGGCCTGCTTGAGCTTGGCGGAGTGGTACTCGGCGTTCTCCTTCAAGTCCCCGAGCTCGCGCGCCTTTTGGATCGTGGCCGGGATCGTGGTCTTGAGCTCGCGCTCCAGTCGATCCAGCTCCTTCTTCAAGCGCTCCCAGGTGGCTCGCGTCATCACGGGGGTGTCCACGTCGGCCTGGCGCCCCACCTGATCGAACATCTTCTGCGCGCTCCGCTGCCGCGCCTCGCGGACCGCAGACACCGCGTCGGTCAAGCCGAGTCGCGATGCGATTTCCAGCGCCGGGAACAGAAAGCGATCGCTCGACCGCCACTGGCGAAGCAGGACGCCGAGTCGCAGCCGCAGCTCCCGCGGGCACTCCGCGCCCGACAACAGCTGGTCGAACGAGCCACCGGCTTCGATCCACCCCAGCACCTTCTCGGCCACCGACGGTTTGGGGTGATCCTCGATCAGCGCCAGGGCGGCCCACAGGGTGCGCCATCCGTCCTCGGTTCCCGTGGCCAGCTCGCGCTCGATCCAACGCAGCGCTGCCTGAGGGTAACGAGGCGCGTGGCCGAGCAGCGTGCGCCGCAGCGCGTGGAGACCGGCGGGATCGAGCCGATCGCGATAACGCCCCGCGGCTTCGCGCACCGCCGAGAACCTCGAGTCGAGCCCCGACAGGATCGCGTCCCTTTCGATCCCCGCTCGATGCGACACCTCGAGCAGCCCGAGCTGCTCGTCCTCGCTCGCCAGCTCCGGCACGCCCAGGCCCTGCTCCCAGAGCGTCTTGAGCACCGCCTCCCACTCCGGCGCCCGATCCGGAAACCAGCCTGCGAAGCACAGCCCGGCGCGCGCCCGATCCACCCGATCCACCTGCTCGTCGAACATCGCTCGCTCGACGTAGCGAGCGAACCGTTGCTTGAGCGCGGCCTGGGCTTGGGGATGCTGCGAGAGGAACTTGCGCATCACGGCGAGGTTGGACTTGACCGGCTTGCGCGGCTCGAGCGCGGGAAGCGGCACGTCTTCGGCCGCACGGTCCTCGGCGGGGGCCAGGCGGTAGTGCTGCTCGAATGCGCGCGCGTGATCGATGCGCGGGTCGCTCTCGGCCGCGGCCCGTAGCCTGCGAAAGGTCGCCGTCCACTCCGACGCGGGGACGATTGCATTGCCGACCAGGAACAGCTTGAGCTTCGCCCCGTCCCCCTCGCCCCCCATCGCCTTGAGCGCCCGTACCAGCACCTCCCCCGGCTCCTCGCCCCGCAAGCGCTCCAGCTCGGCGGGAGCCGTGAAGCGCAGCAGGCGCAGGTCGTCCTCGGCGAGCGGCGTGAGTGAGCGGCGCGCCGCTCTATAGGGCATGCGGTGTCCGGGCGAGCCCGCGAAGTCGATCGTCACCTGCTCGCCGTCGTCGTCGCGCACGCGGCCGGCGCCGAACGAGCCGTGCAGCACCGCGCGACCAGGCGGAAGGGCAGCGATCGCATCGAAGCGCTCGAGCGCGGGCAGCAGGGGTTTGAGCCGGTCCTCGACCCCCGCCGTCGCCAACACCACCTCGGGATCCGGTAGCGCCCGGGCCGGACCCTGGCGCAAGGCCTCGAGGAGCGCGGGGCGCAATTCCGCCGCCGCGGCCGCTCCGCCCTTCTCGGCGGCGTGGGCCAGGAGGCTGCGCAACGGATCGAGGGCTTCTCCGGCGCGCCCCGCCGCGGCGATCGGCGGGAACGCCAGATCGAGAAGCTGCTTGGCCTCCTTAAGCGCACCGCGCGCCCCGACCTGGGGGAGCACGCGGATCAGGTCGAGCAGGCCCGCGAGATCCGCATGCTCGGCGAACTCGAGGGCCGCCTCTTCGAGGCCGGCGTAACGACCTGCGGCCGCGAAGCGCGGCGCCAGCTCGGCGAGCAGCGCGCGCCGTTCGGCGGATCGAGACGCCTCGCCGAGCCGCATCGCGAGCGCGAGCCCGAGCTCGAGGTCGTCGGGCAGGATGCGCCACGCACGCCAGAGTGCCTCGATGCGCGCCGGATCCTGACCGAGCCCGTCGTGGGCCGCCACCAGCAGTCGCGCGGCGGCGGCGCTCTCCTCGAGCTCCAGCGCCGCGGCGGCGACCGCCGCCAACGGCTCCCACGCCGCGGCGGCGGCGAGGCGCTCGCCCAGCGCCAGCAGTGTCTGGTGCGCTCGCTCCCGCTCGCCCTTGAGAGCACACGCGTGCGCGAGCAAGTACTCGACACCGCGACTGGCCTTGGGCTGGCGGAGTCGTGCCGCGCACTCGTCGCGGACCAGGTCCAATAGGCCATCGTCCCGGGCCGCCAAGGCCAGCGACTCGAGGTGGGCGCGGTCCGAGGGCGAAAGCTCGCCCGCGGCCTCGCCCCGAAGGACGGGCGGAAGATCGTGACGGACGTTCATCGATGGTTCGGGACGTGACGGAATCTACCGCCATGATGCGGCAACGACCATGCGCCCGCAAGCGGCGGCGCCGGCCGGCGGGAGGCGATCGAGGAGCCTCCCTGGAGAGGCGAGTTGCCGGCGAGGAACGCGTTCAGGCGGGACAGCACGCGCGGCCAGCCTTGCTCGGCCCACGTTGCATGTCGGAGCCCCGGCCAGTATTCCCTCGCACTCCTCAAGGTGGGGCGCGGGTGACGCCGGGGCTCCTTGAGCGGCCACCCGGGCAGACCTACACTCGGGACGTGAAGATCTACACCCGCACCGGCGACGACGGCACCACCGGGCTGCTCGGTCCTGGGCGCGTTTCCAAGGCATCGCCGCGGGTCGAAGCCTACGGCAGCGTGGACGAGCTGAACGCGACGTTGGGCGTGGCGCGCTCACTCGACGCCCTCGGACGTCTCGGCGTCGAGCTGGCCACGATCCAGGCGAAGCTGTTTTCGTTGGGGGCCGAGTTGGCCGCGGTCACGCCGCAGCCGATCGAGTCCCTGAAGCGCATCGACGACGACGATGTGGCGGAGCTCGAGCGGTGGATCGACCGACTCGAGTCGAGCTTGTCGCCCCTGCGCAACTTCGTGCTCCCGACGGGCAGCCCGCTCGCGGCACAGCTCCACCTGGCTCGCACGGTGTGCCGTCGCGCCGAACGAAGGGTCGTGGCGCTATCGTCCTCGGAAGGGGGCGACGTTCGCTTGGTGCGCTACCTCAACCGGCTGGCGGATGCGCTGTTCGTGATGGCGCGCTGGTCCAACCACGAGGAGGGCGTGGCCGAGGTGGAATGGCGCGCGCGACCCTAGCCTTTCGCAAACCCGCTGGACAAGGGTGGCCGACATGGTGATAATCGCGACGCGTCCGTGAGAAGAGGCTCGATGAACCCGGACGCCTCCGAGAGCGCGCCGATGTCCACCGCGCCGCGAGCGCCATCTTCGCCGCGGCTGATTTTCGAAACGCGACGCGCCCGTCAAGCACTCCGGAGCGCCTGCCTGACTGCTGAAACTGCGCGCCTGGACCGCCAGCGCGGATCCTGAGGGCGCGCCTGCCCGCCCACCGCGGAGCCCACGCCGGATGCGTGGGAAAGAAAACCCATGAGACAACGTCGCCGCCGACCCCGTGGACCACGCCCTTACTCTCCCGGCCCAGCCACCGCCCAATCCGCCGGCGCTCCATCCCCTTCCGGCGCTGCCCCCCAACAACTTCCCCTCGGTCAACGTCCCGGCCGCCGCCGCCGCCGCCGCGGCGGCAATCGGCCAGACAACGCCGCGCCGCCGCCGTATGCCGGCGTCAACTCCGGGGGCCGCGAGAACAACGTTCCTCCCCGTCGCGACGGCAGCCCGCGCCGCCGGCGGGGGCGCGAGCGCACGGGGAGGAACGCTGGCATGGAGAAACGCCGCGGCCTCGACGCGCTGCGAGACGTCCAGCAGGTGGGAGTGGCGCTCGATCCCATGGAACGGCTCCTGCTGGAGCTTCCGCCCGGCAAGGGGACACCCCCCTACGGCGACCGGATCACGGGCCGCGCCATCGACCTGATCGCTCCGATCGGGCGTGGCCAGCGCTGCCTCATCGTCTCCCCTCCCAAGGCCGGCAAGACCCGAATCCTCCAGTGCATCGCCGCTTCGGTCGCCTTCAACCACCCCGACGTGCTCATCTACGCGCTGCTGGTGGACGAGCGACCGGAGGAAGTCACGGACTTCCGGCGCAATACCCCGGCCGAGGTGATCGCGGCTTCGAGCGACATGAGCGTGGACGAGCACGTCGAGACGGCCGAACGCGCGGTGGAGACGGTGGCCGCCCAGGTTCTCGAGGGCCGTGACGTCCTGCTGCTGCTCGATTCGATCACGCGCCTCGCGCGCGCCTACAACACCGTCGCCGAGGGCAGCGGGCGCACGCTCTCGGGTGGCCTCGACGCCGCGACGATGCAGGCGCCGCGCCAGATCTTCGGCGCCGCCCGCAAGATTGAGGGGGGCGGGTCCCTCACGATCGTCGGCACCGCGCTCGTGGACACCGGTTCGCGCATGGATCAGGTGATCTTCGAGGAATTCAAGGGCACCGGGAACATGGAGCTGGTGCTGTCGCGCGAGCTGGCGGAGCGTCGCATCTATCCGGCGATCGACATCGCCAAGAGCGGAACCCGCAAGGAGGAGAAGCTCTACCCGGTCGAGATCGTGCCGCGACTCCACTTGCTGCGGCGTGGCTTGGCGGGAATGAGCTCGATCGAGGCCATGACCAAGCTGCTCGAGCTGCTCACGAAGTGGAAGATGAACGAGGAGATCTTCCAGCTGCTCAAGAGCTGAGCCGCCCTCGAGCCCTGGTCTGAAACACCGAGCGCGAGGGAGCGACGGCCGATTCGTATCGGCGGAACCGTCGCCGCGAGGAGCGACCGAGCAACGCAGCAGTCAGGCTTTTTCAGCAGCCTGCTAGACGCGCTCGACGAACTCACCCGTCCGGGTGTCGATCCTGACCCGGTTGCCGGCCTCGATGTAGGGCGGCACCTTGATCTCGTGGCCGGTCTCGAGGATCGCGGGCTTCGAGGTGTTCTGCACCGCCGCTCCCTTGATGTTCGGCGTCGTCTCCTTGACGGTCAGTTCCACGAACATCGGCACCTCGACCCCCACCACCCGCCCTTCGTAGTAGAGCGCCTCGATCACCATTCCTTCGACCAGGTAGTGGACGGCGTCACCCAGCACGTCTTCCGTCATGAACACCATCTCGTACGATTCGGTGTTCATGAAGTGGTACTCGTCGCCGGCGCGGTAGCTGTACTGAAGATTGTGCTCTTCGAGGTTGGCACGCTCCACCTTGTCCTCGGAGCGGAATCGATGCTCGGTATTCGAGCCGGTCTCGATGTGGACGAGACGCGTCTGCACCATTCCTCGCCAGTTACCCGGCGTGACGTGCATGACGTTGGTGACGCGGTGGGGCCTGCCGTTGTGCATGATGACCATACCCACCTTAAGCTGGGTGGCAGCAATCACGCGAAGACGCTCCTCTTGGGACTCGGGGGTGGTGGCACGGCGGGCGTTCCAGGTCCGGTGGAGCCGCGCCTTAGAAACGGCGAGCTATTCTGCAGGATGGGGCAGCGTCGGCGCAAGACGGCCAGGGCCAGACCCACGGTCGGGTACACCGGCGGCTGGCCCGAAGCCCGGCAGCCAGAAGCACCGTCCCGAGGGCGATGCCGGGCGGGGCCTCGCGCTGTGCATTTGGTCCCGCCGGCATCGTGTTCAGATGACGGAAACGGGCCCCAGGGTTCGCTCCCGGGGCCCGTCTTTGACGTCTCCGTGACGGTGACTAGAAGTCTTCGCCGCCGTAGCCGCCGCCGGCAGGAGCCGCCGGAGCCTTCCTCTTCTCCGGGATCTCCGTCACCAGGGCTTCGGTGGTCAGCAGCAGGCTGGCGACACTCGAAGCGTTCTGCAGCGCGGTACGGGCCACCTTGGTCGGATCGATGATGCCGGCTTCGAACATGTCGACGTACTCTTCCTTGTCGACGTCGTAGCCGATCGTCTTGCTCTCCTTTTCCTTCATCTTGACCTGCTCGACGATCAACGACCCTTCGACGCCGGCGTTCTCGCACAGCGTGCGCAACGGCTGCTCGAGCGCACGCCGGACGATGGTCACGCCCAGCTTCTCATCGCCCTCGAACTCCGCTGCCAGCTTGTCGAGCGCCCTGAGGCTGCGGATGTAGGCCACGCCGCCGCCCGGCACGATGCCTTCCTCGACCGCGGCACGGGTGGCGTGCAGAGCGTCCTCGACGCGCGCCTTCTTCTCCTTCATCTCGGTCTCGGTGGCTGCGCCCACGTTGATCACCGCCACGCCCCCCGCGAGCTTGGCCAGACGCTCCTGGAGCTTCTCACGGTCGTAGTCCGAGGTCGTGTCGTCGATTTCCTTCTTGATCTGGGCGATGCGGCCCTGGATGTCGGCCTTCTTGCCCGCGCCTTCGACGATCGTGGTGTTCTCCTTGTCGATGACGATGCGCTTGGCCCGACCCAGGTCCTCGATGCGAACGTTCTCGAGCTTAGGACCGCGATGTCCTCCATCATGGCCTTGCGCCGGTCGCCGAAGCCTGGGGCCTTCACCGCGCACACCGCCAGCGTGCCGCGCAGCTTGTTCACCACCAGCGTGGCGAGCGCCTCGCCCTCCACGTCCTCCGACACGATCAGCATCGGCTTGCCGCGCTGCGCGATCTTCTCGAGCAACGGCAACAGGTCCTTCATGTTCGACAGCTTCTTCTCGTACAGAAGGATGAACGCGTCCTCGAGGACTGCCTCCATGCCTTCCTTGTCGGTGACGAAGTAGGGCGAGATGTAGCCCTTGTCGAATTGCATCCCCTCCACGACGTCGAGCGTAGTGTCGACCGAGCGCGCTTCTTCGACGGTGATGGTGCCGTCTTTGCCGACCTTGTCCATCGCCTCGGCGATCATCTTGCCGATCACGCTGTCGGTGTTGGCCGAGATGGTGGCGACCTGCTCGATCTCCTTGTTCTCCTTGACCGGGCGGCTCTGCTTCTTGAGCTGCTCGACCACCGTCTCGACCGCGCGCTCGATCCCTCGCGGAAGATCGCCTCGGCCAGCACGGTCGCCGTGGTGGTGCCATCACCGGCGACGTCCGAGGTCTTGGAGGCCACCTCGCGCACCATTTGAGCGCCCATGTTGTGATACGGCTCGTCGAGCTCGATTTCCTTGGCGACGGTGACGCCGTCCTTGGTGACGGTCGGCGAACCCCATTTCTTGTCCAGCACGACGTTGCGGCCACGCGGGCCCAGGGTCACCTTGACCGCCCTGGCGAGGACCTCGACGCCCTCCAGGATGGCCTGCCGGGCCTGCTCGCTGAAGAGCAACTGCTTGGCTGCCATGTTGCCTCCTTACGGTGAATTCGAATCTCCGCCGCGGCGGAGGGATCTACTTGGTCTGGGCGAGAATCCCGAGAATGTCGTCCTCGCGCAAAATCACGTATTCGGTGCCCTCGATCTTGACGTCGGTCCCGCTGTACTTGCCGATCAGCACGCGATCGCCCTTCTTCACCTCGACGGCGATGCGCTTGCCGTCCTCGGTCATGCGGCCGGGGCCCACCGCCACCACCTCGCCCTCCTGAGGCTTCTCCTTGGCGGTGTCGGGAATGATGATGCCGCCGCGCTTCGTCTCCTGTTCCTCGATGCGGCGAACCAGGATGCGGTCGGCGAGAGGCCTGACGTTCATGCGTTCCTCCCCCTGCGTCGCGCCCGCTTCAAGCGGGCGCACGGGTCACGAGTGTGAGTGAAGCGTTTCCATGAAGCGGAGGATCTGCTCCTAAGGGTGGGCGCTTCTCGGCCGCCGGCCCGCACCCGGCATCCAGCGGCACTTACGGCCTCGGTCGATCCACGCGTCCGAGTCGTTCGGCGAGGGCGTTCTGCTTTCCGCTCACCGTGCCCAAATGGCAGACCTTGACTGGCAATCTAAACGATCGGCTGTGCAGGCGCAAGTGGCTGGGCGAGGGAAGATTGCGGCGGCGATCGCCTGCCGCAATGCTCTCAATTGCAATGGGTTGCGGTCGCCTGTCGGCTACGGTCCGGGGTTGCCGTTCGTCTTCGCGGGCTCCCCCTCGAACAGAGCGACTCGCGGTCTCCCGTCGAGGTAGCCGGTGGTCACCTGCCCCTTGACGTCGATCCGATCGTGGATTTCCGGCGCACGGGTATGCGTGAACACCACCATCGTGTCTCTTCCCTGATGGAGGTCGAACACGTAGCCCTGTCCCACGGTGAACACTTCTCCCACGCGGCCGCGCACGCTCACCACGCGACCCTCGTACCTTTCGGGATGGCGCTTGATCTCACCGATCGAGACCCCGGATGGACGACCGCGTGGCACGAAGAACAGAGCGCCCGCCACGACCAGCCCCACCACGATCGAGATCTGGAGGCGCCGGTCGGTGGCCAGGGCGTCCGACCACACGACCCACCACGGCTCGTGGAGCGGCCGCAGCGTGGGAGACGCGCGTTCTAGGTGGGGCAACGCTTCCTCGGCGTCGACCGGGAAGACGGTGCCCGGCTCCTCCTCGATGAGCGATGAAGGCGGCTCGGCGGAGGCTCCTTCGGGCACCACCGTGAGGTGGGGAATGCTGCTCGCCGCCGCGGTCCACGTCGCCGGGCCGGAAGGTTCGGGAGCGGTCGGCCGTCGGGGCTTTCCGCCCTCGGCGACGCGTGGCATGCGCGGTCGATCCGACACGCCTTCGAGTCCAGGCTCGATCTCGAGGTCGGGCCCGACGAGCCAGGTCGGCCGCGCGGCCTTGCCGGACGTTTCGATCGGATTGGGCTCGGACATGGAAAGGATCCCCTGCGTGGCCAGACCGCACGATGGAGGTATCGGCGGGCCGACGAGCCCGGTTGAGCCTCACGGGGGTGGCCGCCCGCCCGGGGACCGAATCCCGTATTGCTTGGCCTTGCGATAGAGCGTGCGCAAGCCGATCCTGAGCATCGCCGCGGCACGAGGCTTGTCGTGCCCGGTGTGGCGCAGCGTGGCGGCGATCAGGGCACGCTCGGCCTCCTCGACCGTCATCCCGACGATCACGCGCACCGCGTCGCCCGCGCTCTCCGGCTCGCGCAGCGCCTCGGGCAGATCCGAGAGATCCAGCGGCCGCCTGCCCTCCGCGAACGCGACCATCCCCTCGATCGCGGCCCGAAGCTCCCGTACGTTCCCGGGCCAAGGCATGCGCGTGAGGCGCTCGAGCAGGCCGCGGGTGACCCCGGTCACCTTACGCCGGTGGTCGCGGTTCAACTCGCGCAGGAAACATTCGACCAGCAGCGGCACATCCTCGCTGCGCTCGCGCAACGGGGGCATCGAGATCCGCACCGCGCCTAAACGCTGGTACAGGTCCTCGCGGAAGCGGCCGGACTCGACCTCGGCGGCCAGCGAGAGATGGGAGGCCGCGATCAGGCGGACGTCGGCGCGCAACCTCTCGTGACCGCCGACACGCTCGAACTCGCGATTCTGGACCAACCGCAGCAGCTTGAGCTGCGCTCCCGGCGGCGCCTTGTCGATCTCGTCCAGGAACAGCGTGCCACCATCCGCGAGTTCGAGGCGGCCGGGCGTGGGGTGGGAACCCTGCTGCCCGAACAGCTCGCCCTCGATCGCTCCCGGCGCGAGCGCCCCGCAGCTCATCCACACGAATCGCTCGCCCTTGCGCGGGCTGGTCTGGTGGATCGTTTGAGCGACCACGCCCTTGCCGGTTCCAGCCTCGCCCTCGATCAGCACCGTGGCCTGCGAGGATGCCAGGTGGCGGATCTGCTCGAGCACGCGGGCGATCGGGCGCGAGCGGCCCACCAGTCGTCCGATCCGGAATTGCCGGTCCAGCCTCTCCTCGGCCTCGGCTGCCCGCGCCACCAATCGTTGGTGCTCGAGACCACGTCGCAGAACCTCGAGCAGTTTCTCGAGGTGGAGTGGTTTGACCTGGAAGTCGTAGGCCCCCTGCCGCATGGCTTCGACCGCCTTCTCGATGTCTCCGCCCTCGGTCACCACCACCGCGCACAGCTCGGCGTTTCTCTCGCGCGCCCGCCGCAGCACGGCGAATCCGTCGATCCGCCGCATGTGCAGCTCGGCGACTAGGCAATCCGGTCGCTCCTCGTCGAGCACGTGGAACGCGCTTTCGTCGTCGTGGGCCCACAGCACGGAGAACCCGCTCTGACGCAGGAACGCGATCAACGCGCGCGTGGCATCGCACTCCCGGTCCACGACTAGGACGGTGGGCTTGTCTCGATGCATGAGTGGGCCGGCGCGGCGGCCGAGCGCACGTGGGCGCGGCTAGCGGAGGCTCTCCAGCGCCCGCAGCACCTTCTCGTGATCCGGGATCTGTGCCGGGTCGCCGGGCGCCGGGCTCACGTCGCGATGGACGATTCGTCCCTGCCGGTCCACCGCGAACAGGGCGCGACCCGAGTGCCCCTTGTCGGCGACTAGGACCCCGTAGGCCGCGCTCGCTTCACGCTCGAAATCCGAGAGCAGAGGGAAGGAGAGGCCGAGATGCTTGGCGAACGCGTCGTTCGCGAAGTGACTGTCCACACTGATCCCCAAGACCTCCGCGTCCAGATTGCGGAACCGAGACATTTGCTTCTCGAGCGCGGGCAACTGGTGGGAACACACGGGCGAGAACGCCAAGGGGAAGAACGCCAGCACCACGTTCTTGCGGCCGCGGTACTCCGTCAGAGTGAAGAATTGGCCGCCCGGTCCCTTGAGCCTGAATTCCGGTGCCATCTGCCCGATCTCGGGTACTGCCGCCGTCGTTTGCATCGCGTTTCCTCCTTCGGCCGGGCTCCCGAACAGGTCCAACCGGAGCGTTGCCCGATCCGGGATGTCGCGGCCGCCACCCCCGTCTTCTCCGGCGGCCTCCCGTCGCGCGGGGAGGCGCAGCGCATCCTGACTGAGCGCGGCGAGCTCCGCAAGCGAGGCGACTCCACGCCGCTCTTCCCACCGCGTGGCCAGCTGTACCAGCAGCCGTGCCGTCGTCCGGGCGTCTCCGAGCGCGCGGTGGGCCCGCTCGCGGGGCAGCCTGAGGCGTGCGGCCAGCTCGGGCAGAGAATGCCCACTGAATCCAGGCAGCCCGCGCGCCAGGCCGAGGGTGTCGATCACCGGGTTCCAGAGCGGCGGCTCCCCGGCGTCGCGGAGCAGCGGGGCGAGAAACGCGAGATCGAAGCGCGCGTGGTGGAACGCGAGCATCGAAGTTCCGCATCGACGGCGCAGATCGGCGGCCACCCTCTTGGGCTCCGGGGCCTCGGCCACCATGACCGTGTCGATCCCGTGCACGGCGGTGGCGCCGAGTGGGATCGCGCGCGAGGGCCTCACCAGGGTCGCCCAGGATTCGCAAATGTCCTCTCCCTCGAGAGCCACCACGGCTACCTCGAGGAGGACATCACTGGCGGGGTCGAATCCGGTCGTCTCGACGTCGATGACGACGACCCGCTGTGCGCTGAGCAGGGACACGAGCCCTCTAGCAGGCCGCTGAAAAAGCCCGAGTGCTGCGTTGCTCGGTCGCTCAGCGTCCCTTGGCGGCCTTGCCGAGGTACTCCTGGAAGCTCACCCCGCGGTCCATGTGACCGTCCCCGATGTAGCGCAAGACGTCCAGGAATCGCTCGGCTGGGACGTACCCCGGCACGCGCGTGATGTACTCGCCCTCCGGTCGCAGGAAGACCGTCGTGGGATATCCGTTCACGCCGAATTGAGCCGCCAGCGCACGCCACGTGGCGGCCTTGCCCTGATAGAGCCCCAGCTTGTCGGCTTCGGCGTCGAGCTTCACGGTGACGAACGTCCGCTGCAAGTATTCCCGCACCTCGGGGCGGGAGTAGACGTCGCGATCCATACGACGGCACCAGCCACACCAGTCGGTGTACACGTCCACGAGCACGATGCGCTTTTGCCGCCGCGCTTCCTTGAAGCCCGAGTCCCAGTCCCGCCACGCGAGCGGGGTGTCCTCGGAATGCGCGGGCTGCGCCACCATCAAGAGCAGAACCCACGCGGCGGCGCGGACGAATGCTTTCATCCCTTTGACCTCGCGATGTTGGTTTCGATGCTCACGGCCGCAAAGCGTATCACGGCGCGGGCCGCTCCGACAGGGACGGCTGGTTTTTGCCCGTTCCTTGACCGACGCTCCCCGTCACGAGGGCCCGAACACGGTGTGCCGCATCGCCTCGCCACCCTGTTCCGGATCGAACCACACCCCGCATAGCCGGGAGGTTCCAAACTGGCCCGGATTCACGACCACGGTGCGCCCGATCGTGTCGCGGAACGACGCCGAGACGCGCGGCGACTCGTGGATGTGGCCACCGAGAACGAGAGGCGGTTGGTGTCGCTCCACGAACCGGCGAATCGCGCGCGAGCCGACGTGAATGCCCGCTCCGATCATGTCGCAACGCGTGTCCCGCGGCGGCGAGTGAAGGACGAAGATCGTCTCCGCGGGCGCCGTCAAGTCCACCAGCTCTTCGAGCGCCTCGGCGATCGTGGGGGAACGGAGCGCGGGATCAAAACGGTGCGGCACCGCATCCCGCCCGTGGCTCACCCAGCCATCGAGCCGCGCGGGCGACTCGGCGTCGCCGTCTTCCCATCGCTCCCAGTCCTTGATGCCGAAGGGAGTGATCGGGACCCAGGACGACCCTGCCACCCGCACGCCGCCCACTTGCACCGCCCGGCCGTGGATCAACCGCCACAAGCTCCCGTCGTATCGCTCCAGGCAGTCTAGATTGGCCGCCCAATCGTCGTTGCCCATGAGCAGCAGCAGCTGCGTTTCCGGCGACCCCTCGCGCAAGCGCCGCGCGAACTCGACCAGGAATCCCTCGAGGAACAGGCGCTGATGCGCAATCCCGTCGGTCCCGGTGGCGTGTGGGCAGAGGTCGCCACCGATCAGCACCGCACCCGGTCGCCGGGCGGCCGAGACCGCCATCAGCTCCTCGTACAGCGCGCCTTGACCGTGAAGATCAGAAGTGAAGAACCAGTCCGGCACCCGGCACTCCGGTGGCAAGGGTGCGACAATCCGTGCCGAAAGCGCGACTCTAGCCGAGGGCTTTGCACGGCCGCAACAAGTCGAGCCGCCTCGGGCTCGAGCGCGGCCGAACCAAGAGGCGAGACGCGCACCGAGGGGTGCGCGCGACGGCTCGCCACTGCACTTCGGCCTTGACCCGCCGCCACGGGGCTGCGGATACTTTTCGACCGTCCCGCTCGTTGCCCCCGACCGAAAGGAATGGATCCCCGATGATGCGCCCCCTCCGCGCCGCAGCGCTGCTCTTTCTCTTCGTGGCTCTGCCGGCCGTCCATTCCGGTGCCGCGCCTTCCCCCAATCTGCTCGCGAATCCCGGCTTCGAGCTGCCGCTCGGCAAACACCCGTGGATGCCCGCCGCCTGGGACACCCTGGATTCGGGATTGTCGACGGTGTTCTTCGGGCGCGACACGTTTCTCGTCCATGGCGGGCGCTACGCGGTGAGTGTCGCCAACCTGAGCATGCTGTATCCGATGTGGCACAACTGGAGCCAGACTCTGGTGGTCGGCAAGGAGCTGTGGGGCAAGGACGTCGAGCTGTCCGTATGGACCCGCAGCGTGGGACTCCAGGGACGCGGGTACGTCCTGTTGCAGGCCTATCGCGACACGATCGAGAAGATGTCGCGCATCTGGAAGGTCGATCGCGAGGCCGCGGGACGCAAGCTGGGCTACTCGCCCACCGACAGCCCCCATGTCGTTCTCGGCTGGCAGCGCAGCTACTTCTCCGAGCCGGAGACCGATTGGACCCAGCGCACCGTGCGGATCTTCATCCCGCCCAGCACCAACATCGTGATCGTGCGCTGCGGCATCTTCGGCACCGGCCAAGTGATGTTCGACGATGCCGTGCTCACCGCCCAGCCGGCTCTTCCGCCTCCTCCGGTTCCTCTGCACACGAACCTGTTGGCGGACTCGAGCTTCGAGGGCGACGGCAACGCCTGGGAGTACTCGATGCCGCCCTACGAAAACCAGGTGGTCGAGAAAGACAGCACCTACGCGCACACCGGCCGCTACAGCATCCGCATGCGCGGCGGAGCCAAATCGGGATGGGTGAACACGCGGGCTGGCGTGCTCCAGCTGATCGGCAATCGAAATCTGTCCGGCAAGCGGCTGCGACTGTCGGCGTGGGTCAAGACGGACAGCCTGGGGCGGAACGCCTACATCAAGATCTTCTGCTCGACACCGGAGGGCGACGTTCACAACGTGCCCGAGGGTTTTTCCGGCACGACGGACTGGACTCACACCGTGCTGGTCATGGACGCTCCGCCCGAGACCTACCTCACGTGGGCGTGGTGTCTCTACACGGTGCCGGCCTCGGGCACGGTATACTTCGACGATGTCTCGCTCGAAGTGATCGGACCGGCCGACTACTTGAAAACCGGCGCACCGCCGCCCAAGCCGCCCCCACTTCCGGCGCGCTAACCACGCGGCTTGTGGCGCGGCGAGCGGCTTTTGTGAACAGAGGCGAGCCCACCTCTTGACAACCGCGGGCGGATCGGGCCAGACTCCAAGTGCAGCTGGGCAGAAAGGCCTCCTTGGCAGGGAGCTTTCCGACCCGAGCCGAGGTTCCGTCGCTGCATGAACCTGCCACGACGCGGTCGACAGCGGATTTCACGAGCGAGGTGAGCCGCCCGACACGCCAACGGCCTCGCGGAATCGGGAGCTGCAGGGTGCGCGGAACACTTGCCCGAAGTGTTTCCCTCTCGCGTGCCGAGGAGCCCCCCCTCCTTGAATGTCTTCACCGCGCCGCGGCCTGCCACCGCGGCGCGTCTGCGTTTCGGGGGTCGTGGTGTGGGCGCCGCTAGAGCCAGCGCCGGCTGCGCAGGAACCACCAGGTTCCGAGCGCGGTGGCGGCCAGGAGCCCCAGCGCGTAGAGCTCGCCGTATTTCCACTCGTAGGCGGCGAAGTGGAAATTCATGCCGTAGTAGCCGGTGATCACGGTGAGCGGCAGCATGATCGTCGCGATCACGGTCAGGATCTTGATGACCTCGTTGAGCCGGTTGGAGACCACCGAGACGTGTAGCTCGAGCAGCCCCGACACCTCGTCGCGAAACGAGTCCAGGAGGTCGTTCACGCGGGCGAGGCGATCGTAGACGTCCCTCAGATAGGGCCGCACCTCGGCGGGAATCGCCCGGTACTCGTCGCGCGTCAGCGCCAAGATGGTGTCGCGTTGCGGGCCGACGATGCGCCGCAGGGCCGCCATTCCGCGCTTGAGCTTGAGGATTCGCGCGTGGACGCGGCGCCCGGCCCGCCGGAACGCGTCCTCTTCCATGCCGTCGAGCTCTGCCCCGATGCGGTCCATGATCGGCAGGTAGTTGTCCACCAGCAGATCGAGCACGAAGAACAGCAGGTGCGCCGGCCCGCGCGTCAGGATCTCGGGCCGCCGGCCCAGGATCTCCTGCGCCGCCGCGATCGAGCGGGTGCGGCCGTCGTGATAGGTGATGATGAAGCGCTCGCCGACCACCACGTCGACCTCGCGCAGGGCGGGGCGGTCCTCCTCCCAGCGCGCCGAATGGACCGCCAGGTACAGGTAGGAGCCGTAGTCGTCGACCTTGGGCCGGTTGACCTCCATGAACATGTCGTCGATCACCAGCGGGTGGATGTGGAGCGGGGCTAGCAGCTCGCGCGCCGCGGTCTGATCCTCGGTGTCGAAGTCGATCCATACGACGCCGGGGCCCTCGACCGCGCACCGGATGGCCTGCTCCGCGGTGACCTCCTCGACCCGCCCCGCCTCCGATCGCCAGGCGCGGATCATTGCGGGCTCGGGCTCCGCTGCCGGGCGAGGTGAAGCGCGACGCGGCTCGTCTGCACGTGAATGTGCACCGTATCGCTCACCTTGCGCGCGTAGCCTCCGCCGAGGGTCACGACCGCGGGGATCTTGCGCGCGGCCGCCCCCTCCAGCACCTGGCGGTCCCGCGCCTCGAGGCCCGCGAACGTGAGCCTGAGTGATCCGAGCTGGTCGTCCAGGTACGGGTCGGCTCCCGCTTGATAGAGGAGCAGCTCGGGGCGATGCGCCCACACGCGCTCGAGGCCCTCCGCGAGGCGCCGGTTGAATTCGTCGTCGCCGGTCTCGTTGTCGAGCCCGATGTCCAGATCGCCGCGCTCCTTGATCGGGTAGAGATTCTGCTGATGGATCGAGAAGGTGAAGACCCGCGGGTCGTCCCGGAACAGATGCGCCGTGCCATTCCCCTGATGCAGGTCGCAGTCCACCACCGCGGCCCGCTCGATATGGCCGTCACGCTGGAGCACCCGGATCGCCACGGCCAGGTCGTTGATGTAGCAGAAACCCGAGGCCAGGTCGGCGAACGCGTGATGGAAACCGCCGCCCAGGTTGATCCCCACGCCTCGTGTCAGCGCCTCCCGTGCCGCCAGCGTGGTACCCCCGGCGGCGAGCGCGTAGGCGCGCACGATCTCGGCGGTCAAGGGAAGCTCGGAGCATGCGGTGCGGGGCGTGATGCGCAGGTGCTCGAGATCCGACAAGTACTCGGGTGTGTGCACGAGCAGCAGGTCGGTGCGCGGAGCGGGCTCGGGGCACAGGATCTGGGCCTCGTCGATCTCTCCGGCCGCCACCAGGCACCTCCGCACCAGGGCGAACTTTTCGGTCGGGAAGACGTGGGGGCCGATGTCGCACTCGTAGGCGGGCGCGTGGACCACGGCGGCGGTCGAGGACATGGCCCCCTCATGGTGGCATGGGGACGCGGCGCGCGCAAAGGCGCGCGAAAGTCGGGATGCGGTGGCGAGCCGCTATGGATAGAATCGATGTCCTCCATGACCCGTGCCCGCGACGCGACCGAGGCCCCGTTCCGGGACCTTGAGCGCCGGCTGACGCGCCGGCGTTGGGCCCAGCTCGACCTGCGCCTCCGGGTCGAGCTGGTCGCCCTGGCCCTGATCGTCTCGGGTTTCCTGTTCTGGCAGGCGCGGGCTCCGCTCGACGGGCTCGCTCACCGCGGCGGCCCGCCGGCCGTGGTGCTCGCCGTGGCGGTGGTCCAGGTGATCCTGGCGGCGCTGGCCGGCGTTCTGGCGGCGACTCGGCACGCGCGCGCGCTGCGGGTGGGCCCGCCGGGTCCAGAATGGCTCGCGCTTCCGGTCGCCCCCGAGCGGCTCGCTCGGCATCTGGCGTGGGATGCGCGCCAGGCGGGTTGGGCGATCGGTGTTCCGGCTGCGGGCGTGCTCGCGGCGGCCGTGGGACTGATCCCGGCGGCATGGGAGCTGGCGCTGGTGGCGGGCTCGGCATGGCTGCTTTCCGTATCGAGCCGCTTGGGCGCGGCCGTGGGACAGGCGTGGGCGCTCGGCGCCGCGGAGCGACGCCCCGGGATCACGCCGCTCGCATGCGCCCTCGGCGCGACCTCTCGGCCGCGCCGGCACCGCCTGCGCGCCGCGACCTGGTCACGGACCTCGCCGTTGTGGGCCCTGGTTCGCAAGGACATCCAGCTCACCGGGCGCCTGAGCGCCGTGGCGCGCAAGGCCGCGACGGCGGCCATGCTGTGGGCGCTCGCGCTGCTGGCGTGGGGGCTTCCGGGCGAGCCGGCGTTGCGGCATTCCGCCGCGTTCGTTCTCACGCTGCTCGCCGCCGCCTCACTGGCCGAGTGGCTGGCGGTGCTGTCGGGGGCCGATCCGTTCGCGGTGCTGCGCGGACTCCCGGTAGGACTCGCGGCGGTGTGGGGCGCGCGCTTCGCGTGGGCGTTGCTGGGCTTGGTGCTGGTCGTGGTAGGGCACGCCATGGCGGCGCGCGAGCTCTCGACGCACGCGCTGCAGGTGTTCCTGGTCTGGTCGGGCGCGGCCACGCTCGGGGTGGCGACCTTGGGGGTCAACTACGGCGTGACCTTGTTCCCGCGCGCCGACTTGGCGCAACGCCTGCTCGGTCTGGCGCTCGGTCTCGCGGTCGCGGCGAGCATCATGATCCCGCTCTCGGGCTGGGTGGTCCTGTGGATGGCGGTGATCCATTCGGCCCGCCGGCTGACGCACTGGCACCGGCTCGAGGAGGCTTGATGCTGCGTGTCTCCACGTTGACGCGGCGCTATGGCGCGCGCGTGGCCGTGCAGGATGTCTCGCTGGTGATCGCCTCGGGCGAGATCCTGGGGCTGCTCGGGGCCAACGGCGCCGGCAAGACGACGCTGATCCGCGCCGCCGCGGGCCTGCTGCCGCCCGACGCCGGCACGATCGAGGTGGCCGGCGTGAACCTGTGGGATCAGCCGGTCGAGGCGCGGCGCCGGCTGGGCTACGCGGCCGAAGAGCCAAGCTTCTACGAAGAGCTGTCGGCGGACGAGTACCTGGCCTTCGTTGCCGCGGTGCGCGGGATGGAGCCCAAGGGAGCGCGGGAGCGCGCCCATGCGCTGCTCGAGCGACTGGGGCTCGAGGACCGCTGCGGAGAGCCGGTCCATCGCTTCTCCCACGGCATGCGCAAGAAGCTCTCGTTCGTCGCCACCGTCCTCCACCGTCCCGCGGTGCTGCTGTGCGACGAAGCGCTCGAAGGCTTCGACGCCGCCGGCGCGCTCGAGGCCAAGAGCGAGCTGCGGAGCCTGGCCGCGGCGGGCAGCGCGGTGCTGTTCTCGAGCCACGTCACCGAGGCCATCGAACGTCTCTGCGATCGCGTCGTGGTGCTCCACGGCGGCCGGATCGTGCGCCAGCTCGAGCGCGCCCATTGGGGTGCTCCGGAGCGCGGCCCCTCGCCGCTCGAGCGCGAGTTCCTGACGGTGGCCGCGGGAGCGAACCCCTGAACCGTCTCGGCCTCGCGATCGCGGCGACCGCCCTCTGGGCCGCGACGGCGGCGGCCTCGGTGCGGGTCGACGCGTTGCTGCGCCAGTCGACATCGGCCGCAGACCTGCGCGCCCGTCTCTTGGCCCACGCCGCCTCGCTTCCCGACAGCGCCCACAGGGAACAGGGCGAGGCCCTCTACTTCGTGGGGCTGAGCTTCGAGCGCGACGGCAAGGCGGACAGCGCGATCACCGCCTACGAACGGGCCTGCGAGCTGCGAGGCGAGCCCACGGATCGAGACGCCCTGGTCGACGCTCTGCTCCAGCGGGACGCGTCGGGGGACGCCGCGCGCGCCTTGGCTCGCCTGCGCGGGCCGGTCGTCCCGGTGTTGCTGAGCACCCAATGGGATGCTCAGAACTTCGACGCGCGCCAGGCGTGGGCACTCTACCTGGCGGGCCGCGCCGACAGCGCGCTCGACCTGCTCCATTCGATCGACGAAGACCTCTACCAGGACGACAACCCGCTCGCCCGTGACTGGCGCTACCGCGCCGCCGTGATGGAGCTGGAGCACGGGGATGCGAAGCGCGCGGTGGCCTACTTAGAGCCCCTCGCCGTGGCGTCGCGCGAAGCGGACCGCGACGTGATGGGAATGCTCAAGGAGGCTGGCCGGAAGCTCGGCGTGCAACCTCGTCTCCACGAGACGCTGCGCCGGAGGTTGATGGAGGGCGAGCGAGACGACAAGGCACTGCTGACCCGCCTCGGGATGCGGCGGCTGAGCTTCACGGCCGAGGACGGCGCCGTGCTCGGGGCCATCCTCTTAGCGCCCGCGACCGCCCACCGCGCGCTCGTGGTGCTGCTCGACAGCGGCGAGTCGGTCGAGGCCTACGACAGTTTGGCCTCGGGGCTGGGGCGCGCCGGCTACGCGCTCGTGTTCCTCGAGCCGCGCGGCAGCGGCGGCTCGGTCGGGCCGGCGTGCCCGCTTCCCGAGACGTGGCGCGGGCGCGAGGCTCGGATGCAGCTGCGCGTCGCCGAAGACGTGGTCCACGCGCTGCGCACCCTCGCGAAGGCGACATCGGTGGACACCGCGAGCTACGGGATCGTCGCCGCACCGACGATGGGATCGAGCGCGATCGACGCGGCGCGCGTGGACCACCGCGTGCGACGACTGGTGCTGTTGAGCCCGACGCCGAGCCCGGTGGATCTGGGCCGAATGGGTGCCACCCTCGCGCGGCTCAAGCTCCCGGTGTTCTTCCAGACCGTCGAGCAGGATGCCGAGTCGGCGGAGAACGCCGACGCGCTGCTCGCGTCGGCACAGTCGCGTGCATCGCGGGTCGCCGACAGCCCGCTCGGTCACGGCGCACAGGCGTTCCATTATGACGCGAGCGCCCTGCCACGGCTGCTCCGCTGGCTGGACGAGAGCTGGCCCGCGAGACGCTAGACGATCCCTCCCAGGCGAGCGCGCGGGCGCGCCAGCCCTAACGGCCCCCGCCGCTTCCGCCGCGGCCGGGAACGCGGCGCCTCGGCCCGCGCGCCTGGCTTAAGGCGAACGACAGGCTCTCGAGCTCGACCGCCATGTCCACGGTGCGCAGCGCCACGTGCGCCGGGACGAACAGCTTGCGAGGCGCGAAGTTCAAGATGCCGCGCACCCCGGCGGCGACCAGGGCGTCGGCCACCTGCTGCGCCGAAGCGAGCGTCGTGGCGATGACTCCCATGTCGAACGCCTGCTCCGCCGCCACTGCCGCAAGACGGCTCACGTCCTGAACCACCAGATCGCCGACCCTTTGACCGACCCGGCTCGGATCTCGATCGAATACCGCGGTCACCTCGAAGCCCTGCTGCGCGAAGCCGCGGTACGACAGCAGCGCGGTGCCGATGTTCCCGGCACCGACCAGGGCGACCCGCCAGCGCCGATCGAGGCCCAGGATCCAGCGGATCTCGTGGCGCAGATGCACAACGTTGTATCCGAGCCCGCGGCGGCCGAAGGAGCCGAAATAGGAAAGGTCCTTCCGCACCTGGGCCGAGGTGATTCCTTCCCTCTGCGCGAGCCGGTGCGACGAAATCAGACGCCCGCCTTCCGCTTCGACCTCCTCGAGCACGCGGTAGTAGTGCGAGAGGCGCCGGACGGTCGACTCCGCGATCCGGGTCATGGCCGCGGCGCCGAGCCCGAGTACCGTGTGAACCTTTTCACAAGCGACCTCACGCCAACGCCCCGAGAGCCATCGGGATCGACGACTAGGCGCCGGGCTTGGCGCCCGCGTCGCGCTCGTCGTCGTCAGGCATGGGCGCGCCAGCCTGATCGCCGGCCATGGACTCGTCGGAATCCGCGCTCGGACCGCCGGCCTCCTCCTCGCTCACCACGCGCGTGACGGCGGCCACGGCGTCGGGGAGCAGCTCGCCCTCCCCTGCCGGCGCCAAGTTCACGAGCCGCACCCCCTGGGTGTTGCGCCCCATCACGGAGATCCCACGCACCGGCATGCGGATCAGCTGGCCCGAGCGCGTGATGATCATGAGCTCGTCACCGTCCACGACCTCCTTGACCGCGACCACGTGGCCGTTCCGCTCGGTGGTCTTGATCGTGATGATGCCCTTGCCGCCTCGATGGGACACGCGGTATTCGGCGATCTCGCTGCGCTTGCCATAGCCGTTCTCGGTGACCGCGAGCAGCGTCGCCTGGCGCTTCACCGCGACCATGCTCACCACCTCGTCGCTTGCGTCGTCCAGGGTGACCGCCTTGACCCCGTAGGCGGTACGCCCCATCGCCCGCACCTCGCTCTCGGCGAAGCGGATCGCCAGGCCCTTCTTCTTGGCCAGCACGATGTCCTGCGAGCCGTCGGTCACCATCGCCTCGATCAGGCCGTCGCCCTCCTCGAGCAGGACCGCATTGATGCCGCCGCGGCGCGGGTTGCCGTAGGCCGAGAGCACGGTCTTCTTGATCAGGCCCTTGCGCGTTGCGCACACCAGATAGTGTCGGTCGTCGAACTCCTTGACCGCCACGACCGCCTGCACGCGCTCGTCGCGCGCCAGGCCCTCGAGGTGGTTCACGAGGGGCCGTCCGCGAGCCATCCGGCCCGCCTGCTCGATCTCGTGCACCTTGAGCCAGTAGCAGCGCCCGCGATCGGTCAGGAACAGCAGGTAACTGTGCGTGCCGGCCACGAACAGATGCTCGATGTAATCCTCTTCCTTGGTCCGGGCACCGATCACGCCCTTGCCGCCACGCCGCTGCGAGCGGTACGAGGTGATCTCCTGCCGCTTGATGTACCCGGCGTGGGAGATCGTGATCACCATGTCCTTCTGCTCGATCGTGTCCTCGAAGCTGATGTCCCCCTCCTCGGCGGCGATCTCGGTGCGCCGGGGGTCGCCGTGCTTTTCCTTCAGGCGCGCGACCTCGTCCTTGATGATGCCGAGGATCTTCTTGGGGCTCGCCAGGATGCTCCTGAGCCGCTCGATGAGCTGAATGACCTCGAGGTATTCCTGCTCGACCTTCGCCCGCTCGAGTCCGGTGAGCCGGGCGAGCCGCATCTCGAGGATCGCATTCGCCTGGATCTCGGTGAGCTTGAACTCGCTCATCAGTCCGCCGCGCGCCGTCTCGACGTCCTTCGACGTGCGGATCAGGGCGATCACCGCATCGAGGTGATCGAGCGCGATCTTGAGGCCTTCGAGGATGTGGGCGCGCTTCTCGGCTTCGGAGAGGTCGAACTGGGTGCGCCGCCGCACCACGATCTGGCGCTGCGTCACGTACTGGTCGACGAGCGTGCGCAGGCTCATCACCTGGGGACGATTGTCCACCAGCGCCAGCATGATCGCGCCGAACGTGCTCTGGAGCGGGGAGTGGACGAACAACTGGTTCAAGACCACCTTGGGATTGGCGTCCTTCTTGAGCTCGATCACGATGCGCATGCCGTCGCGGTCGGACTCGTCGCGCAGGTCGCTGATCCCGGTGACTTTGCCTTCCTTCACCAGCTCGGCGATCTTCTCGAGCAGCGCGGTCTTGTTGACCTGGAACGGGATCTCCGTGACGACCAGGCTCATGCGGCCTTGCTTGCCCTCTTCGACCCGGACGCGGGCGCGCATCCGGATCAGGCCCCGGCCGTTCACGTAGCAGTCTCGGATTCCCTGCGCACCGTAGATGATGCCACCGGTCGGAAAATCCGGGCCGCGGACGATCTTGAGCAGGTCGGCGGGCGGGCTGTCCGGATGGTCGATCACGTGTGCGATCGCGTCGCAGATCTCGCCCAGGTTGTGGGGCGGCACCTCGGTGGCCATTCCCACCGCGATCCCCGAGCACCCATTGACGAGCAGGTTGGGGACCACGCTCGGCAGCACCACCGGCTCCTCGCGCGTCTCGTCGTAGTTGGGCCGGAAGTCGACGGTGTTCTTTTCGAGGTCGGCCAGCATCTCGGCCGCCAGCGCGGTCAGGCGGGCCTCCGTGTACCGCATCGCCGCCGGCGCATCGCCGTCGATCGAGCCGAAGTTGCCCTGGCCGTCCACCAGCGGGTAGCGCATCACCCAGTCCTGGGCGAGCCGCACCAGCGTCGGATACACCACCTGTTCGCCGTGCGGATGGTAGTTGCCCGACGTATCGCCGGCGATCTTCGCGCACTTGCGGTAGCCGCGACCGGGGGCCAGGTTGAGATCGTTCATCGCCACCAGGATCCGCCGCTGCGACGGCTTGAGTCCGTCGCGGACGTCGGGCAGCGCGCGCGAAACGATCACCGACATCGAGTAGTCGATGTAGCTGGTCTTCATCTCGGACTCGATCGTGATGTCGACGATCTTCGTGCGGTCGTTCAAGGCCATGGCCGATGTCCTCTGGGCGGTGTCGAAGCGGCGCGATGGATCAGATGTCCAGGTTGCGCACCGACAGGGCGTTCTCCTCGATGAACTGTCGCCGGGGCTCGACCTGCTCGCCCATCAAGATGGTGAAGATGCGATCCGCCTCGACCGCGTCCTCGTTCGTGACGCGCAGCAGGGTCCGGGTCTCGGGGTTCATGGTGGTCTTCCAGAGCTGCTCCGGGTTCATCTCGCCCAGGCCCTTGTAACGCTGCACTTGGAGGTTCTTCCGGCCGAGCCGCGTCATCGCCTCGTCGCGCTCCTTGTCGTTGAAGCAGTAGATCTCTTCCTTGCCGCCCTTCACCATGAACAGCGGCGGCTGGGCGATGTAGACGTGGCCGGCGTCGACCAGGGCTTGGAACTCGCGGAAGAAGAAGGTGAGCAGCAAGGTGCGGATGTGCGAGCCGTCCACGTCCGCGTCGGTCATGATGATGAGCTTGTGGTAGCGCAGCTTGGAGATGTCGAACTCTTCCTTGACGCTGGTGCCGAGCGCTGTGATCAGGCTGCGGATCTCCTCGTTGTTGAGGATCTTGTCGAGGCGCGCCTTCTCGACGTTCAGGATCTTGCCGCGAATCGGCAGGATCGCTTGGAAGCGCCGGTCGCGTCCCTGCTTGGCGGTGCCGCCAGCGGAGTCTCCCTCGACGATGAACATCTCGCACAGTCCAGGGTCGTCGAGGGCGCAGTCGGCGAGCTTGCCGGGCAACGAGCCGCCGTCGAGGATGCTCTTGCGTCGCGCCAGCTCACGAGCCTTGCGCGCCGCTTCACGCGCCCGCGCCGCGGCGAGCATCTTCTCGACGATCTTGCGCGCCACCGATGGATTTTCTTCGAAGAACTCCCGCAGACCCTCGCCGACGATGCTCTCGACGATTCCCTTGACCTCGCTGTTGCCGAGCTTGGTTTTGGTCTGCCCCTCGAATTGGGGGTTCTGCATCTTCAGCGCGAGCACGGCGGTGAGGCCCTCGCGCACGTCTTCGCCGCTCGCCGAGACCTTGGAGTTCCTCGCCAGGCCCTCCTTCTCCGCGTAGTTCGTCAGGGTGCGCGTGAGCGCGGAGCGGAAACCGATCAAGTGCGTCCCGACTTCGATCGTGTTGATGTTGTTGACGAAGCAGTGCACGGATTCGGCGTAGGTGTCGTTGTACTGGAGCGCGATCTCGGCGGCGACCTGGTCGCGCTCGCGCGCGAAGAACACCGGCTTGCCGTGCAGCACCTCTTTGTTCTGGTTCAGATACTTGACGAACTCCACGATGCCGCCCTTGTACAGGTACTCGGTGCTCTTCCCGCTCCGTGCGTCGCCGAGCTTGATCGAGAGCCCGCTGTTCAAGAACGCCAGCTCGCGCAGCCGGCCAGCCAGCGTGTCCCAGTGAAACGAGGTTTCCGTGAAGATGTCGGCGTCGGGCTTGAAGCGCGTGGTGGTCCCGGAGCCGCGCTTGGCCTTTTCGCCGGGGGCGGGACCGCTGCGCATCGGCCCGGTGGGTTTGCCGTACTCGTAGCGCTGGCTGTAGATCTTGCCGTCCTTGAGGACCTCCACCTCGCACCAGGTCGACAGCGCGTTCACGACCGATACGCCGACGCCGTGGAGCCCTCCCGAGACCTTGTAGGTCTTGGTGTCGAACTTGCCACCCGCGTGGAGCGTCGTCATCACGACCTCGAGCGCCGGCTTCTTCATGGTCGCGTGGATGTCGACCGGGATGCCGCGTCCGTTGTCGCGCACCGTGACGCTGCCGTCGCTCTCCAGCGTCACGCCGATCTCGGTGCAGAACCCCGCCAGCGCCTCGTCCACCGAGTTGTCCACGACTTCGTAGACCAGGTGGTGGAGGCCGCGCACGCTCACGTCGCCGATGTACATCGCGGGACGCTTGCGCACGGCATCCAGGCCCTCGAGAACCTGGATGCTGGTGGCGTCGTAGTGATGGCCCTTGGCTTCTGCAGTCAACGTCGCGTCTCCTTCCGGTGCGCTCACCGCTGGATCCCTCCGCGGGCGGTAATGAACTTCAGGTCCGTGATCCGGCTCGAGCCGGCGCGTTCTCGGATTCGCTTGAGGAGATCGCGCTTGAGGAAGCCCAGCTCGTGTCTCCACACCGAGCCCTGGACCTCGACCACGAGAATCCCTTCTCGGAATTCCACGGCGCGTGTCCGCTGCGCGATGCGCGGGCCGGCCGCGGCGGGCCATTCGTCGACCGCCCGCCACCCCGCCACTCCCTCCGCGAGCTTCCAGCGCCGCAACAGCTCGGGGAGTAGGTCTCCCAGGCTCTCCATGCCTATTCGGCGGCGTCCGGCAGGCGGAGCGGCATGATCAGGCACAGCAGCTCCTCCTCGGACTCGGGCAACCCTCCCGCCGGCTCCGCCACGCCAGCAGCAAGCGGAGTGCCGAGCTTGAGCTTCACCCGTTCCGCCGGCATGCTGCGCAGCATTTCCATCAGGTACGTGGCGTTGTAGCCCACATCCATGTCCTCGCCGCCGTACTCCGCCTGAACTTGGTGCTCCCCCGCTCCCAGCTCGGTGGCCGACGAGATGCCGATCCGCCCGCCGCGCAGCGCGAAACGCACCTGACGGGTCACGTTGTCCGCGTGCGACGCGACGATGTCGACCGCCTCGAGTAGGTCGTCGCGCGTCACCGTGATCTCTTTGGGGTTGTTCTTGGGAATCACCTGCTCGTAGTTGGGATACGGGCCCTGCAGGAGCCGCGCGATCACCTGCACCCGGTACGCTCCGACCTGGGCGGCGAAGCTCGCCTGGCTGCGCGAGGGCGCGAGCTCCACCTCGACCGGAGCCGTCGCCTCCTCGGCGGTGCGGCTCACCGCCTCGAGCGCCTTGCTGGGCACGATCACCCCGTCCTTGCCGAGCCCGCCGAAGCTCCCGGTACGGGTGGCGCGCGCGAGCCGATGGCCGTCGGTCGAGACGAGCACGACTTTCTTCTCCGACCCGTGCACCAGCACCCCGGAAAGCATGGGTCGCGTCGCATCGCTCGAAGTCGCGTACGCCGTACGCTGCACCAGGCGGCTGAGCGCGGCGGGCTCGAGCGCGATCTTGGTCTCGGCCTTGAACTCGGGGACACGTGGAAAATCCGCCGCGTCCTGGGTCGGAAAACGCGACCACCCCTTGCCGTCACCGTACCGGACCTCGCATTGCTCACCGTTCTGGGAGAGCGTCAGGGGCCCGCGCGCGATTTTCCGGACGACCTCGTGAAAATGTCGGCCGGGTACGGCGACCCTTCCGGGCGACTCGACCTCGCAGGGTACGGTCACCGCGGTGGTGATCTCGAGGTCGGTGCCGGTGACGCGCAGCGCACCCTTGTCCGCCTCGAGCAGCAAGCAGGAAAGCAAGGGCATGGGGCTCTTGGCCGACACGGAGCCCAGAGCCTTGCCGGCCGCGAACGCGAGATCCGTCTGCTGGATAGTCAGCTCCATTTTCGTCACTCCACAGCCATGAGCAACTTCATGCCCGACAGCAAGTTCCACCAGCGAGGGCAAGGGTGGCTCTAGTCTTCGACTGCATGATAGGAAGGGAGCCCTAGACCTGCAAGCCTTTTCCGCCCCGAGAACAATGCTCTAACCCATTATATTACAATAAGAAATGGAGCCAGAGACACCCAAGTCGTGTCGGGCGAATGGGATGTGTGACATGCGCGGGGGTGTGGAAAGGGCCACTCGTGCTCCACAGCCTCCCCCCCGCTGCGCACAGGCCGAGCCGCGGTCCTTCCACCCTCCACTAGGTTCCACAGATCACCCTGTGGCCAGCGTGGAGATCAAGCCGTTGATGCGGTCGGCAAACGAGTTGTCCTCGCCGACTCGACGTCCGATCTTCTGGCACGCGTAGATCACCGTGGTGTGATCTCGACCTCCGAATACACGCCCGATCTCGACCAACGACAGCTCGGTGAGCTGCCGCATCAGATACATCGCGACTTGACGCGGGACGGCCACCGAGTGCGTGCGGCGCCGCCCGAACAAGGATTCCACCTTGATGCCGAAGCCATCGGCCACCGCGCCGAGAATGCGCTCCGGCGTCGTCTGCTCCGGCTCCGGGTGCACGTAGTGTTGGAGCACCTCCTCGACCATCTCCACCGTGACCTCCTGGTGCAGCAAGGAAGCGAGAGCGAGTACGCGCACCAGGCAGCCTTCGAGATCGCGCACGTTGTTGCGGATGCGATCCGCCACCAGCAGCAGCACGTCGTCGGCGAGCTTGATCCCGCCGCCATCCTCTTCGCAGCGGTTGCGCAGGATCGCCAGCCGCGTCTCGAGGTCGGGCTGCTTGATGTCCGTCACCAGCCCCTGGTTGAAGCGCGAGATGAGGCGCTCCTCGAGCATCGGGATGTCCTTGGGCGGCTTGTCGGCGGTCACCACCACCTGCTTGTGGGCATCACGCAAGGCGTTGAAGGTGTAGAAGAACTCCTCTTGCGTGCTCTCCTTTCCGGCCAGGAACTGGATGTCGTCGATCAGCAGCAGGTCGACGTTCCGATATTTATTCCGGAACGCCAGGGTCTGCGCGTGTTGGATCGCGTAGATCATCTCGTTCGTGAAGCGCTCCGCGGGGACGTAGCAGACGCGGGCCTCGGCGCGCGCCTCCTTTACGGCGTGACCGACCGCGTGCAGCAAGTGAGTCTTCCCGAGCCCCGAGCCGGCGAACATGAACAGCGGGTTGTAGGCCCGGCCCGGGCGCTCCGCGACCGCGCGGCAGGCGGCGTGGGTGAAGGCGTTGCTGCTACCGACGACGAAGCTGGTGAAGGTGTGTCGAGGATTGAGTTGGCTCTCGAACCAGGCCCGGTCCGCCCGGGAAGTCGTGGGGGCGGCCGCGCTGGCCGCCTGGATGGGTGCCGCGGCGAGGGCGATCGGGCGTGAGCCCGACCGTGCGGGGTGTCCCTCGCGAGCGGTCAACTGAACAGCCGGGCTCGCTCCCAGCACCTCGCCGAGGCTGAGGCGAAGGGTGGCGAGGTAATGCTCATGGATCCAGTCGACGAAAAACGAGTTGGGTACTTCGAGTTCAACCGCCTCGGGGGTCACGTGAAGAGGCTCGATCGGGCGAAACCAAGTATCGAACGCCTGTTCGCTGTCGAGTCGGCCCTTCAGCGTGGCGAGGACCTCCTCCCAGAGTCGAGTTTGCTCCTCCGTTTGCGTGGGCTGAGAGGCCATATGTGCGATCCTTGCTCAGAGGGTCTCAAGCATCCACAAGGCTGGGGCCGTGAAAACGTCTTCGTAGTCGGGGCCCTGCGCCAGGCGGGGACTGAGTGTGGAAATCTCGCCCTCAAGTTATCAACAGTCACTTGTGGCGATACAAGCTACTGCAGGCCAATCAATTAGACCTGATTTTACCTCCTCGCTTCCACAGGCTATCCACAGAGGCCTGGGAGGATCGGCCGCGAGGGGCCAGAAACAGCCTCAAGACGGCACGCAGGCGGTCCAGCAGTGCCATGGTTCACAAATACTTATGTAGTTTGGGTGCGGTGCAGGGGTGCCTCTTCAGTCCGGGGTTGACTGAGGGGCGGCTACGCTATCACCCGGCCCAAAGGGCAACAAGGCGCATTTTTTTGGAATGATCTATGGCGCAACGCCTTGCGGAATCTAGAAATGACCGAAATGCACGCGGGTGCACGCCCGTTCGTGCAGTATGCCATGAGCGGCGGGAGCGGCCCTAAAACGGTAGATTGACTCCAGTTACGAAGGAGAGGTTGTCGTTGAAGTCGTCTTTGATCCGGAACTGGAACTCCGCGATGAGTCTAAGCTCTTCGGCGATCCGGAATTCGGACCCCACCTTAAGCGGCACCGAGATGTCGGTCGACTCGGAGTCGTGCACGTCCAGATTCGAGATCAAGAGCCCCACCCCCACATAGGGAGTGACCGGAGTGCTCGAGCCGATCGAAAGATCGCGGCTCGCCACCACCGATGGCCCGAGCATCAACACGTTGATCCGGTCCCCGGTGTCCACCCCGAGACCGGCGCCCACCGCCAGATCGAACGGCGCGCCATCGCTGGCGCGCAGGCTCCAGTACTTGAAATCCCCGCCGAGACGGACCGCCGTGGCATCCGAGCGGCCGAAGTCGATCCGGGTCAAGCCTCCCTGGAAGCCGAAATCGACATTGGGATAGAAGCTCAATCGCAGCTGGGTCAGGACGCCGAAGAAGTTCTCGCTCGCATCCAGATAGGCGCCGAACAAATGACCGTTCACGGGAACGGTCTGCGCGTGCGTGAACTGTCCGAACACTTGGGCACGAGCGGCGGCGGGGCCTAGGAGGAGCGCGGCCAGCGCGAGCGCGATGCAGCACGACCTCTTCACGATGGAACCTCCCTTTGAGGCGGGTGAGGAGCGCGTGAGGCGCACGGTCGCAAATCGCCGAGGAGCGGGCAAGCAGAATGTGCCCGGCCAGGCAACGAGATCGCCGCGCGCATCACGCGCCGAGGTCGTAGAACAACGAGCGCCACGCCGCGCGTGGTCTAAAGCCCAGACGCCGGTAGAGCGCGAGCGCATGGACGTTGCGGTCGTTCACGAACAGGCACACGCTGCGGGTCCGTTCGAACAGCCGCGTGCACAGCTCGGCCAGGCCGCGGCGCGCCACGCCTTGGTTGCGATGCTCGCGCGGCGTGTAGACGCCCGAGACCTGGGCGGCATCGGCGGTGATCGCGCTCACGCTGGCGCGGAACAGCAGTCCCTTTGGGCCCCTCCACAAGAAGGTGTGGCCGTCGCGGCACTCCTCGGCCACCCGCTGGCGATAGCCTTCGGGGTCCGCCGTGCGTGGATCTTCATCCAGCTCTTCGGCCCGCAGCAGGGCCCCGCTCTCGTAGACCACCGGGAGGTCGGCGGCGCCGGCCGGGGTCAGCTCCGGCAAGCGCTCGAAGGCCGGCAGGGCGGCACGGATCAAGTCCATGTAAACTTGCGCGCGCGCGAGGCGCGGGCGAAGCCCGGTGCGCGCGAACACGCTCAGGAACGGATCCACGGCCGCGCGCGATCCCACCAGCTGGAAGCGCCGCGGCAACATCGGCAGCCTGAGGCGCGCTTGGTCGCCCAGCAGGCGCATCGCCTCGGCATCCTCGCCCACCGGCAGCATCGCGCCGGAGCGGCCCCCGAGATGCAGCAAGCCCACCATCCGCCCATCGCGTCGCGCGCCCCAGGTCTCGTCGCGCGGCCGGCCGAGAGCGTCCCTCATGGTGAGCGCCACCAGGTAGACGTTGAGAATCGGGTCCTGGTCCAGGAAGGCGAAGGTTTCGATCAAGTCCTGTGGACCGAGTCGGTCCACCGCGATCGCGCTCGCACGATGCGCCGGCGCCATCTCAGACGATCCTTTCGAAGATCGAGTCCACGAGCGCATCGAACCCCTCGTCGCGTTTGTTTCGCGGGCGCTCGAGCGAGATCGTGACGTCGGCCGCGATGCGACCGGGGTGGGGGCTCAGGACGATCACTCGATCGGCCATGAGCACGGCTTCCTCGATGATGTGGGTCACCATGACGACCGTGTCCACGGGCAGCGCGTGGTCCGACCACAGGGTCAGAACCTCCTCGCGCAGGTTGGCCGAGGTGAGGGCGTCCAGGCCGGCGAACGGCTCGTCCATGAGCAGCAGGTCGGGCTCGACCGCCAGGGCCCGCGCCAGGCCTGCGCGCTGCTTCATGCCTCCCGAGAGCTCGCGGGGATACGCTTCCTCGTAGCCGTCGAGGCCGACCTTGTCGAGGTAGAACGCGGCGCGCCGGCTGGCCTCTTCGGGCGCCATGTCGCGCGCCTGGAGCCCGAGCTCGACGTTGGCCTGGACCGTCATCCACGGCAGCAGCGCGAACGACTGGAACACCATCGCCGCGTGCGGGTTGACACCCGAGAGCCGGCGTCCTTGATAAAGGACGTCGCCGGAGCTCGGCGGCATCAGGCCCATCATGATCCGCAGCAGCGTCGATTTGCCGGACCCCGAGGGCCCGACCACGCACAGGAACTGGCGCTCCGGAACGGCAAGCGAGATGTCGGTGAGCGCGGGGACCAGCCGGCCGCGGTCGCCGAAGCTCTTCGCCACCTGCCGCAGCTCCAGCATCAGGCCTCCATGCGGTAGCGGGTCTGGACGTGGTCGTACGCCCGCTTCCAGACCAGCCGGTTGAACGCCACCACGGTGGTGACGAGCGCCGCCACCGAGAGCAGCAGCAGCGTGCGATCGCCCGTCTGGAAGGTCGCGCGGTTGAGCAGGGCGCCCACCCCGAGAACCTCGTAGGTGTGGCCCCGGTAGACGATGTACTCGGAGAGGATCAACGCGTTCCAGGTGCCGCCCCACGCCACCACGCTGCCGGTCACCAGCGATGGCATGCACGCCGGCAGGACGAGTTTCCGGTGGATCTGTCGACGGGTGAGCCCGAGCGAGCGCATCGACTCGCGCAGGTCGTCGGGAACGCGTTGCACGCCGGCGAGCATGTTGAACAGCAGGTACCACTGCATGCCGGTGAGGGCGAGTAGAACCGAGATCAGCTCCATGCCGCCGAG
>VBOY01000121.1:0-7423 GCA_005893295.1 Candidatus Eiseniibacteriota bacterium
ATTGGGAGCCACGCGGAAGTCGAACGCGAGCACGCGAGGCACGGGTGCGGGCGCCGGCGAAGATTCTTCACACGTCGCTTCCAGCGACCGCTCGCCGGGCAGGTCGTCACCGGACAAAGAAGCCATGCGACCGGCGGCCCGGCAGACCTCGTTCATGTCCGCGTTCGCGACCACCAGACTATCAACGGTCATCCACCCAGTTCGCCGGATGGACCGGACGGCAAATCGCGCCCCCTCCGGGACCGAGCCACCGAGATGATCCGAGGTCCCCTCGGCCGGCAGCCACGCCCGCCCACCATCCTGAAGCGCGACGCGAACGGCCCGATCTCGCATGATGCTCGCCAGGGACCAAAAAACGACGCTCGCGCGCAAAACAGAAGGGTCCGAGCTCGCCCACGGGTAGACCGGATCGTCCGGGGCCGGGAAGAAATCCCATTTGTCCGGAAACCGCCCCGCGCTCGACAAACGATCCAGTACGGCGATCACCGAATCGCATCGGGACTCATGGAAATGGTCGAACAGCAAGGCGGTGTATCCCAGCTCGTTGGTCCACCCCCGCGTGTCGTAGTCGAGCGCGCAACCCGTGGCGCGACTGTAATAGTGCAGCCAGCAATCGGGCCGGTCGGGGCAACGGTCCGAATATCGGGTGACGCCATTCTCGCAGACACGTGACCGCATGAAGACAGCGATCTTTTCGAGAATCTGGTCGATCAAGGCATCGTGGATGGCACGTCGAATCGTTATCAGCTCCATGGAGATCCAGCTGGTGTAATGGACATCCTTGGAGCCGAGACAGAAGTGGGGAAAGCTGCCGTCCAGGTTCTGATCGTGACTCAAGTCGAGAATGATCTGCCGAGTCTTGTCGAGGGTCGCCGAGTCTCCCGTCAACTCGTAGTGCTTCGCCAGGGCCATGGCGCTCATCAACCCCCAATTCAGCGTCAGTTTGGTCCGGTCCGTATGAAGCAGGCGATCGACGATCACGGAGGCCTGATTCCGGTATGTGGTATCGCCCGTTGCCTCGAACGCCCCGAGCAGCGCGGCGGCGAGCATCCCGTCCATCGCCGTTCCTGAGGTCACGAGGTCAATTTGATCCACGAGGAAATCGGCCCGAGAAACGATCTCGCTCGGATCGATCGGATGGCCGGCGGCTCGCAAGTCGCAGTAGCCCAGGAGCTGGGAAACGCTCGACAGGCGGACGATTTCGGGAGGGTTCTTGGTGTAGAGCGGGTCTAGCGTGATATCGACGGCCCGCCCAGCTCGCCGAGGCCAGACCGCAGGCCCCCGCGACCAACGCCACCACGAGTGCGAGCGCGATTCGGCCGCGTGGACGGACACGCAATCCGGCCCACGGTTGGGCCCCAGCGACACGCACGGGCAGCCTCCAGTGCAGATCTTCGACTCCTAAAGGCTACCATGACGGCAGGCAGGACATCACGGATTCACCACGCGCTGCACGTAGTTCGGACGGCGCGGGGGCGCGATCGTCGCTTGATCCCTGCGAGAGCCGGACGGATTCGCGCGGCTTGCCTCCCGCTCTCCGCGCCGCCTATCGTGCCCCCATGAACGCCCTGGCGCTGGTGGCTGCCCTGCTCTTGATCGGCTGGGTGCTGTGGGACGCGTTCGAGACCATCTTGCTGCCGCGGCGAGTCCCGGCGCGTTTGCGGATGTCGCGCTTCGTGCTCGGCTGGTTGTGGAGGGCGTGGTCCGCGATCGCACGGGCCATCCCGCGGCGGCCACGACGAGAGAACTTTCTCGGCTTCTACGCACTGTTCTCGATTCTGAGCCTGTTCATCGCCTGGGCGAGCGGGCTGGTGGTCGGATTCGCCATGGTCCACTGGGCGGATGGCTCGCGTCTCGCGGGTGTCCAGGGAATGACGGGATTCGCGGCCGATCTCTACATGAGCGGCACCACCTTCTTCACCCTCGGGCTCGGAGATCTCAGCCCGACCTCCACCATCGCCCGCATCGTCACCGTGATCGAAGCGGGCACGGGGTTCGGCTTCCTGGCGTTGGTGATCGCTTACGTCCCTGTCCTCTACCAGGCGTTCTCGAGGCGCGAGGCGCGCATCACGATGCTCGACGAATGGGCCGGCTCTCCGCCGACGGCGGCCGTGCTGCTACGCCGCTGGTCGGAATCCCACGACCCGAACGTGCTGACGCCGCTCCTCAAGGAGTGGGAGCTGGCCTCGGCCGAGATCCTGGAGAGCCACCTCTCCTACCCGATTCTGTGCTTCTTTCGCTCGCAGCACGACAACCAATCGTGGCTGGCTTCGCTGACGGCCATCCTGGACACGTGCTCCCTGGTGATCGTGGGGGTGGACGGCATCGATCCGTTCCAGGCCCGACTGACGTTCGCGATTGGTCGCCACGCCCTGGTGGACCTGAGTCAGACCCTGCGCACGAGGCCTGTCACCCAGGTCGACACGGCGCTGGAACCCAAGGCGCTCGCGGAGCTGCGGGCGTGGCTCGCCAAGGCGGGTCTGCGTATCGCAGAGGGACCGGAGTCTGACCGCAGGCTTGGAGCGCTCCGAGCGCTCTACGTTCCTTACGCGTTCCGGCTCTCTCAGCGGCTGCTGATGCCGCTCGCCCCGCCATTGCCGCCGGCCAAGACGCGCTACAACTGGGAGACCTCGGCGTGGGCGAGGACCGCGCCCGACGACGCCCACTAGGCCCCGCCGGCGACCGGAGCAGCGCGCTAGGCCCGGCCTGAAATAGACATGGAGGGGCGAGCAACGCAGCCTGCCAACGCCCGCCGAAACCGGCACGCCGCCGGGAGCGGGACTTCCCGGCGGCGCCCAAGCCCGCGGCGCGGCGAGCGCGCCGGCGCAGTCCTCTTTCAGAAGCAGTCGTCGACCAACCAGTACCCGTCGTCGTAAGCGCAGGTCGCGATCGGATAGCCGGAATGGACGTCGAGAACCAAGATGGCTTCCGGGTGGCCGTGGTCACAGCAATGGTCGTAGTAGGCGTCGAGATCACTGAATTCGATGTCGCAGTAGGGATCGTAGTAGCTGTATCCGTACGACGGTACGGAGGCGATCGCGATGCCGAGGGAAAACCCGCTCCGCTCGACGAAACGGGGGCGATGGAACGACGCGGTGTAGTAGGGCCGCGAGCAATACGTGGAATAGCTCCGCCCCCCATACCCATAGTACGACCGCGAGCGATACGAGGGGTCGTAGCCTCGCCGGCCCGAGTCGCGCCACCGCGCATCCGCCCGATCGTACCCGTCGCGATCACGGTGGTGCACTCTGCTGCCCGAACGAGAGCCGAGCCATTCACGCGATCCGGATCCGCGAGAGTCGAACCCACGCCACGCACGCGACCCGAAGCTGCGTGACTCGGAGCCGCGCCACTCACGCGATCCGCGGTCTCGGGAAGCGTAGGCACGCCACTCACCGCGGCGGCCATTGAAGTCTCGACGCTCGCGGTCACCTCCGCCACGAGCGTACGCGTAGTTGCCCAGCCACCTATTCTCTCCCGAACCCTCGCCCCTCTCAGAGCGATCTCTATGCGCTTCCGACGAATGGCCACGGCCGTGCTTGCCGTTTCCGTGCGACTCGGCCTGCGCGGCGGACGGCAGAGATACCGCCAGCGCAAGTGCCGGCACGACGGCTAGGGAAAAGAGCCAGTAACGTCGTCTCATAATCGACTTCCTCTTGCGGCCCCTCGCTGGGAGCGAGCGTCCATCCTCCTGCGTCTGACTGGCTCAATCAAGTCTTACGCGGGGGCTCGAACCGATCTTGCGCGCGGTCTTTACAGCGCTGTGTCAGAAACGGCGGTCCGAGCTCTCGCCCAGCTCACAGCGATCGGTTCTCGATCACCTGGGCAAGCCAGCGCCCGCTGGGTCGCACGATGCGTTCCTGGGACGCAAATCTCACCCCGATCAAGCCGAACTTGGCGTGGAAGCCGTCGACCCATTCGTAGTTGTCGAGCAGCGACCAGTAGAGGTAGCCGACCACCGGAATGCCGGCCGCCATCGCGCGCATGACCTGCCACAGGTGCATGTAGATGAATCCCCAGCGATCGTCCTCGTCTGAGGTCGGGATGCCATTCTCGGTGATGAGCAACGGCAACTTGTAACGCCGGAACGATCGGAGGAAGTGTCCGAGTCCCTCCGGATACACCTCCCACCCGAGATCGTTTCGCTTGCCGATCCTGCGCTCGTTCTCGAGCGTGCCGGAGAGGCCGACGAAGCCCGGCAGATTGAATCCCGTGTTCCGCACGAAGTCACGCGTGTAGTAGTTCATGCCGATGAAGTCGAGCGTGCGTCCGAACGGCAACCGTTCGAAGAACTGCCCGGGAAGCGCGAGCCGGCCGGTATGCAGCGCCTCGAGGAACAGGTTGTTGAACAAGAAGTCGCGGAACGCGGTGGAGATTCGGTCGAACGGGTTGCTCGGGCGATTCGGCGTGAACGCGAGGCAGTGCTTGGCCACGCTCACCATGGCGTCGCCTCGTCGCTCGTGGATCGTATGATAGGCCAGCACGTGGGCGCGCAGCATGCGACGGATGACCTGCAAGGCTCGCGGGTAGTCGCCGACCCGTCCCGGCGGCCACTGGCCGATCAGCCATCCCTTGAATACCTGCACGACGGGCTCGTTGAGGGTGATCCACCAGCGCACGCGATCGCCGTACGCGGCCACCACCCGCTCGACGTAGCGGATGAAGTAGCGCTCGATGTCGCCACACTCCCAACCGCCTTTCGCGGCCAGCCAGCGTGGGATCGTGTAGTGGTGGATGGTTGCGATGGGCTCGATCGCGCGAGCGTGCAGGGCTTCGATGACGTCCCGGTAGTGCTGAAGTCCCTCGTCCGAGAAGCGGCCTTCTTCCGGCTCGATGCGGCTCCATTCGAGCGAGAAGCGGTGTGCGTTGTGCAACAGCCCTTGCGCCAGGTCGAAGTCTTCACGGAACCGGTGGAAGTGGTCGCATGCCGCGCCCGCCGACACGAGGACGTGGCCTCCCTCCTCCCAGGCCGACCAGTCGTTGTTCGTGTTCCCACCTTCGACCTGGTGGGCCGACGTGGCGGCGCCCCACAGGAATGCTTGCGGAAAGTGAAATCGCACGGCATCCGGGCGCATGGTAGGAACGGCGGGCGCGCGGGCGGCCTGAATCGGTCTCCAGAAGCTCATGCGCGCGCCAATCTCCTCCGCGCCACTGGCCCTGTCCCGTGGCGCGTTAGCGCCCGACTCGCCGCCGGTAGCGCTGTTGCGCTTGCCCCCCGGCGCGCGCAAGCGAGATGAGTTACCTGACGGGGAAACCCCGGTCGCGCATCAAGGCGTTCGTGTCGACGTCCCTGCCTCGGAAATTGCGGAACGCGACATCGGGCGGGACCGAGTTGCCGACGCTGAAGATGGTGTCGCGCAGACGCCGGCAGGTCGCCTTGTCGTAGAGGCTGCCCGCTTCGACAAACGCCTCGACCACGTCGGCCGACATCGTGTCCGCCCAGATGTACACGTAGTAGCCCGCCGAGTACCCGTCCCCCGAGAAAATGTGGCCGAACGCCGTCGGACGATGGCGCATGATGACTTCCTTGGGGCATCCGATCTCGGCCATGCTCTTGGTCTCGAACGCGTCGGCATCGACCACGGCATTCGGATCCGTCATCATGTGAAGCTTCATGTCGTAGATCGCCGAGGCCAAGTACTCGACCGTTTTGAAGCCCTGGTTGAAGGTCTTGGCCCTCTTGATCCGCTCGACCAATTCACTGGGGATCGACTTGCCGGTCTTGTGGAGGAGCGCAAACCGGCTCAGCACTTCGTCCGTGGACAGCCAGCGCTCGTTCACTTGACTGGGGAACTCGACGAAGTCGCGCTTGACGTGGGTGCCCGCCAGGGTCGGATACGTGACGTTCGATTGCAGGCCGTGCAGGGCGTGGCCAAACTCGTGGAACATCGTTTCTGCGTCGTCCCACGAAATCAGCACGGGGTCGCCCGGCTCACCGGGGATGAAGTTCGCGTTGTTCGAGACGATCGGCGTCGTCGGCTCCCGGAAGCGCTCTTGCGTGCGGTACTCGTTCATCCAGGCGCCCGAGCTCTTGCCGGCTCGTGCGTATGGGTCGAAATACCAGAGCCCGACGCGATCGCCGTCGCGCCTCACCTCGTAGACGCTCATGTCGGGGTGGTAGACGGGAACACCGGCGAGCTTGACGAAGTCGAGGCCGTAGACCTGCCCCGCGGCCCAGAACATGCCGTCGCGGATCTTGTCGAGTTGGAGATACTCCTTGACCTCGTCCTGATCGATTTCGTACTTCGCTTTGCGCACTTTTTCTGCGTAGAAGCGATAGTCCCACGGCTCGATCGTGATCCTGGCACCTTCCCGGTCCGCCACCTCTTGCATGTCGGCGACTTCCTCGTGGACCCGCGCGACGGCTGCCTTCCACACCTTCGTCATCAGGACCATCGCCGCTTCCGGCGTCTTGGCCATGTTGTCGGCAACGGCCCAGTGCGCGTGGCTCGGATAGCCCAGGAGTTGAGCGCGCTGCGTGCGTAGCTTCACGATCTCACCAATCGTGGCCTTGTTGTTGTGCTGGTTGGGGTTGTCGCCGCGACGCGTCCACATACGCCAAGCCTTCTCGCGCAAGTCGCGCCGCGTCGAGAAGGTGAGGAATGGCTCGACCGACGAGCGCGTATTGGTGAGGAGCCACTGGCCCTTCTTCCCGTGTGCTTCCGCAGCCGCCGCGGCACTCGCTCGCAGGTCGTCGGAGAGTCCGGCGAGGTCCGCCTCGCTTTCGAGAACCATCGTCAGGTTCTCCTCGTCGGCGAGCTGATTCTGGCTGAAGGTGGTGAACAGCGTCGCCAGCCGCTGGTTGATCGTCGCGAGCCGCGCCTTCTGCTCCGTGTCGAGATTCGCGCCCCGGCGTGCAAACCGCGTGTAGTGGACGTCGGCCAGGCGTTGCTGCTCGGACGTCAGCCCGGAACTCTCGCGGGCGTCGTAGACCGCCTTGATGCGTTTGAAGAGCGGCTCGTTCTGCGTGATTTCGTCCCTCAGGGCCGCGAGGATCGGCGACATCTCCTTTTCCACGGCCTGCATCGCCTTGTCGTTCATGGTCGACGTGTAGATGTCGAAAAAGGTCTGTGCCTGCCCGAAGAGGCGGCCCGTGTCCTCGAAGCTCGCGATGCTGTTCTCGAAGTTCGGCGCGGCTGGGTTCATCACGATGCTCTTGATCTCGGCGCGCAGGAGTTCCATCCCCTTCATCAAACCGGGCTTGATGTCCGTGGCCTTGACCACGTCGAACGGCGGAATACCGCCGTAGGGTCCACCCCACTTGGTCAGCAGCGGCCCCAGAGGCGCGACCTTGGCGAGAGCCTGTTCCAGGCCCGTGAGCGAGGACCCGCCGACCGCAGTTGCCGCGACCACGCTCCTCAGGAATGTTCTTCTCTTCATTGCGTTGGGTCCCCGATCATGGCCGCCTCGGCGCGGACACGGA
>VBOY01000121.1:7488-8076 GCA_005893295.1 Candidatus Eiseniibacteriota bacterium
GATGATCACGGATGGTCCAGGGCCGCCCCCGGTCGTGGCGCACGCCGTGGGCGTCGAGTGCCACATGTAGGTTCCGGCGGTCTGCGCCTGGTGCGTCGTCTGGTTCGCGCCCTGGCCGACCGTGATCACCGTGTCCGCGGCCCCGAACGCCGCCGGGTCCACCCGGATGGTCACCGTTTCGGTGAGGCTCGAATTGAACTGGACCTGGTCTCCGACCTGAATCGTCAGATTGGTGGGATTGAAGTTGACGCAGTTGTTCTGCTGGTCCCAGGTGAGCGCGATCGGGCGCGGAGTTCCGGTTCCGGCCGCAGGCATCGCGGGCGGGTTCGCTCCCGTCGCGGACTGCTTCTGCCCAGACGACTGGCATCCGAGGATGCCGAGCGCCAGGCCCAGCAGCATCGAGCACAACGCCACGCGCGCGCCCGGCTCGCCGATGCGATTCGAAACTCGTGGATCCCTGATCGGAGCATTCATGTCTCGCCTCCTCGATGGTCGGTGAACTCGCCTTCCTCCCCCTGCTTGGCGGGGCGTCGCTCGAGCATCCGCTGGAATTCCGGACGATCCCTCAAACGCGCAAGGACCGGATTG
>VBOY01000121.1:8131-12240 GCA_005893295.1 Candidatus Eiseniibacteriota bacterium
CGCCGCGGCCTCCTCCCCGAGCAGAACGTGGGCGGCCGCGACCTTCGCCATCACCGACGTGTCTTCGGGGGCCAGGGTCAGAGCGCGCTCGATGGCCTCCGACGCCTGGGTGCGATCGCCGCGGTCGGCGCGCCACCCGGCCAGCAGGGCCCAGTCCTCGGCGCTCCCGGGATTGGATCCCAGGCGTTCCAGCATCAGCGAAATCGCGCGGTCGAGCGCCTCGGCAGCGCGCGCTTCGCGGCTCGGAATGCAATCGCAAGCGCTCGCCAGGTTGCCCCACATGCGCGGATCCAGGGGTCGCAGCGCGATCGCGCGCTCGAATGCTTCGGCGGAATCTTCGTAGCGTCCCATGTAGAAGAGCACCGTGCCGAGACCGGTCCAGGCGTCCGGCGTGGGCTGGATCTCGAGCGAGCGCCCGTACTCTCCCAACGCCTCATCGAGACGGTCGGCGTGGACGCCGCGGATGCAGCTGCGGAATCCCTTCCTACTTCTGGGAGCCGCCCCCGGCCTGTGGGGTCTGGCCTGGGGCCTGAGTGCGATGGCGCGCCGGCAGGCCTCCTCGGCTTCCACGAAACGGTTCGACTTGAGATACGCGAGCGAGAGCCCCGACCACGCCTCGGCGTATTCCGGGCGCAGTTCGAGAGCGCGCTCGAAGGCTCCCCGCGCCTCCTCGTGGCGCCCGGTCGCCCCGTGGAGCTCCGCCAGGGTCACGAATACTTCGGGGGCGTGGGGATCCAAGTCGAGCGCGCGCTGACAGACCTCGGCGGCCTGGATCGCCCAGCTCCGCTCGGATCGGAGCTGGAACTTCGTCACGTAGGCGCGGCCGAGCGCGGCCCAGACCGAGGCCGAGTCGCCTTGCTCGTGCCGTAGCGTCTCGAGCATGGCCAGCCCGGCATCCACGGAGCGCTCGTCGTCGGTACGCCGGAGCCGAGCGATCGCGTCGAGAAAACTCTGGTGTGCCTGTGGATCCCGACCGGCACGCCGTGTTTCTCGATCCAGACCGGACTCGGCCCTGAGGGCCGCCAGCAGGCTCTCGACCAACCGGTCCTCCAGATTGAACAGGTTGTCCGCAGTCCCATCGACCGTGTCGCCCGCCACCTGGGCGCCGTTGGCGACCTCGACCAGCGAATAGGAGAGCCTCACGCGATCGCCAGCTCCACGCGTGGAACCCTCGAGCAGCAGTCTTGCCCCGAGCCGGCGAGCCTGCTCGCGCCCCGGCGGCGAATCGGGCCCCTCCCCCGCCGGCTCGAGCGAGATCACCTCGAGCCCGACCGCCTTGCCGAGCGCGGCGCGCACTGCTTCGGTGAGGGCTTGGGCCGCGCGTGGCTCGACCACGTCCGAGTTGGTTGCGGAAAGATCGCGAAACGGGAGCAGCGCGACCGCGTTCGCCCGGGGTGCTGCGACCTGGTGTGTCGTCCCCGCGCCTACCAGAGCATGGGAAACGCGCAACCCCGACACCGCGCTCGCCGATCGGCGCAGATCCACGATGAGCGCGTCGGAGTCCGGGTAACGATCCTCGGGTCTTTTCTCGAGCAGGCGGAGGATCACCCGGTCGATCCAGCCCGGCAATCCCTCGCGCCGCGCGGCCGGCGCTTCGGGGCGCTCGTGGACCGCGGCGTAGAGGAGCCCTTCGGCGCGCTCCTGGCGAAATGGGAGGGTTCCGGTGAGCGCCTCGTAGAGGACCACGCCGAGCCCGTAGAGATCGGTGCGGGGATCGGCGTCATGGCCGAGCGCGATCTCGGGCGCCATGTACGCGGCCGTCCCCAAGTTGGTCTCGTGAGAGGTGAGTCGCGAGAGGTCGGTCATGAAGGCAAGGCCGAAATCGAGGACGAACACGCGGCCGTCCCGATCGATCATGATGTTGCGTCCGGTGACGTCGCGATGGATCACCCCACGCCCGTGGGCGTGCCCCAAGGTCTCGGCGACCGCGAGGCCGAGTCGGACGCCCTGGCCGAGCTCGAACGGCTGGCGCGCCGCGCAGTCCGCGACGGTCTCGCCGTCCACCAGCGCGAGCGCGATGTAGACCAGGTCACCGACCTCGCCAGATCCGTACACGGTCGCCACACACGGGTGGTCGAGGGAGGAAGCCGCGCGCGCCTCGCGAAGAAAACGCCGGCGAGCCTTCTCGGAACCCGCCAGCTCCTCCGCGAGCAGCTTGAGGGCCACCGGTCGGCCGAGCAGTGTGTCCTCGGCCCTCCATACCGAGCCCATCCCGCCTTGCCCCAATCTGGCGACGATGCGGAAACGATCAACGGCGCGTCCGATCATGACCACCCGTACGGAGGTTCGCGATCCGTGGCCTGTGTGGGGATTCGACGAGGGCCCCAGTCTACCACCCGGGGGGGACGCCAGAGATCGTGTGGAGTCGCGCGTGCTGGACTCTATGATCGGGCCGTGGATGCAGCTGCGGAATCCCTTCCTACTTCTTCTCGGAGCCTCCCCCGGCCTGAGGGGTCTGGGACGTCCGGCAGGGTCGTAGCGAACACCGATTCGGCAGCGGGCCGGCCGCCCACAGTGGATTCGCCGATGCTTTCCAAAAGACAGCTCGCGAATTGAGGGTTCACCCGAAACGAATGTCCTCTGCCCCCGCGAGCTTCACCGTGGCTTCGAGTTCGGCGTTGACGGAAGCGCTGATCTCGCGTGCCGTGAGCTCACGGCTGTCGTAGGTGCTGTGGCCGTTCGAGGCCAGCGTCACCTCGAGGCCGCGCGCGTGCGCTTGCAGCGTCGTTGCCCGGACGCAGTACTCGGATTGGAGCCCTGCAATGACGACGTGCCTCACACCGCGCGTCTCGAGTTCCTCGCCGAGCGTCGTGCTCTCGAACGCGTCCGAGGTGGTCTTGTCCAGCACCAGCTCGCCCTCGAGAGGCTCGAAACGCGGGTGCAGCTGCCAACCGTTCGTCCCCGCTACGTCGGGGTCGTCTGGTCCCCCGCAGTTGCGGACGAAGACGATCGGTACATGGGCCGAGCGAGCGCGCGCCAACAGGCTACTCAAGGTTTCGAGCAGTTCCTCGCCGGCGCTCACGGGGTGGGCCGGATCGAACATGTTGACTTGGGCGTCGATGAGAATGAAAGCCGTCGATGCATTCATGGTTATTCCCCAGGACTTGGGCCACCGCTCGCGTCGAGAGCGGTAGGATACAGGCTGAAGGCTGGCTCCCCCCAAAACCAGGCTAGGCTCGGGCCATGGGGGTTCTGGACTCTGTGGCGCGCCGGCTCGCTGCTGCGGTAGGATCCTTTCCGCGATTGGCGCCGCTTCGCTTTCCGGGACGAGGCTGCCGCAGGCCCTGGCGGTCCAGGCTTCCCGAACCGCGCGTCCGGAGGAAGTCCGATAGTTCCGGCCCTTCACCCCCACGGAAGGGCTGGGAGCCGGCACTGTGCCACGCGGATGGCCAGCTTTGCCGGACTCGTGGGTCTGATCGGCATCCTTTCAGGACCGACCGCACTCTCGGCGACGACGCCCGATCCATCCATCGCCCCGAGTTCCCGCTCGCCGAGCGAAGCGATAGCGCTCCTCAAATGGTGCTGGGAGAACCGCGATCTCACGCGCTATCGGAGGACAACATCTCGATCCGAGACATCACCACACTGGGGCTAGAGCCCGCGATCGGGGAACCCGATTCGGCGGAGGATGACGAGATTCCGCTTCAGCCCACGCTGCATCCCAGCCCCATCCGATCCAGCGCGGCCTTGAGCTTCGCGACCTCGCGGCCGGGGCCGTTGCGGGTCGAGATTCTCGATCTCGCCGGGCGGCTTGTGCGGCGTCCCATGGACGAGGTCGATGCCCCGCCGGGGCCACACGTCGTCATGATTGGTCGAGCAATCGACGAAGGAAGGCGATGGAGCCCAGGAGTCTATTCTACCGCATCCAGGCGACCGAAGGGGTAAGAACGGGCCGCTTCGTGATGTTGAGATAGGCTCGGGCCGTGCGACCCGAGGAGGGCTCCGCCGAGCCCTCCTCGGCACTGCGATCACGCCTGCACGCCGACCGCCTTGGACGCCCACGCGTCGAGCTTGGTGAGCTTGCCGAACTCCCGCTCGAGCGCCGGGATGTCTGCGTCGTAGCCCACCCTCTCGAACCACTCCAGCATCAGGGCCATGTCCTCGCTGTT
>VBOY01000122.1 GCA_005893295.1 Candidatus Eiseniibacteriota bacterium
GGGTGGGCCGCCGCGGGCACCCTGGGGGCCGTGGGCGCGTGTACGGCCATTGCCGCGCTCATTCAGCGGCACTTCGATCTTTCCAACCTCACGATGGTGTACCTCCTCGGCGTCGTGATCGTCGGGATCGCTTTTGGCCGAGGGGCGGCGATCGCGGCCGCGATCCTCAGCGTGGCAGTCTTCGACTTCGTGTTCGTCCCTCCCCGCTACACGTTCAGGGTCGCCGATACGCAGTATCTCGTCACTTTCGTCGTGATGCTCGTCGTCGCTATCGTGATCGGCACCCTCACCGCCCGGCTCCGCGAGCAGTTCGAAGGAGCGCGCATGCGCGAGCGCCGAACCGCGGCGCTCTATCACCTGAGCCACGATCTGGCGGTGCGCAGCACGGCCGCCGATGTGCTGGAAGCCGCGGTCGATCGCATCGCGCACGTGCTCGAGGCCCGGGTCGCCGCGTACGTGCCGCAAGGGAGCAACAACCTGCGCCTGGCCGCCGGCGATGGCGGGCTGATCGCGGATGAGGCCGAGCGCACGGCCGCGCGGAACGCGTACGACGATGGCCGAACCACCGGGTTCGAGGCGCAGTTGGGATCGGGAACGCAGCGCGAGGGGCAGGCGGGATTGCACATCCCGCTTCAAGCCGGTGCGAACGTACTGGGGGTTCTCAGCCTGCTTCCCATGGATCCCGCGGCGTTTCGAGAGCCGGCGAGGCAACGGTTGCTCAGAGCCTTGGTTGACCAGACCGCCCTTGCGCTCGAGCGCTGCCGGCTCGGCGAAGAGGCACACCAAGCACGCATGCAGGTAGAGACCGAGCGCGCGCGAAACGCACTGCTGAGCTCGGTCTCCCACGATTTGAGAACGCCGCTCGCCGCCATCACGGGTGCGGCGAGCAACCTGCGCGACGATCAGGGGACGCTCTCCGAGCCGACGCGGCGCGAGCTGGCCGACACCATATCGGAGGAAGCACAGCGGCTGAATCGTCTCATCGGCAACCTGCTCGACATGACGCGCCTCGAGTCTGGCACGTTGCGCGTCAAGAAGGAGTGGGTGTCGCTCGAGGAAGTCGTAGGGGCTGCGCTCGCACGGCTCGGTGCGCAACTCGACGGGCGGCCGGTTCGCCTCGCGCTTCCGGAGGACCGCCCGCTGGTTCCGCTGGACGACGTGCTCTTCGAGCAGGTGGTCTTCAACTTGGTGGAGAACGCGAACAAGTACTCGCCGCCAGGAGAACCGGTCGAGGTCTCGGCGGAGATCCAAGAACAGACCTTGCGCTTCGCGGTCGCCGATCGAGGGACAGGGTTCGGTCCCGGCGAGGAGCTGCGCGTCTTCGAAAAGTTCTATCGCGGACTCGGGACCGCTGGCCAACCAGGAGCCGGGCTCGGGCTTGCGATCTCGAAGGGAATCGTCGAAGCGCATTCCGGAAGGATCGAGGCCGAGAACCGCCCGCTTGGCGGCGCCACGTTCACCGTGTGGCTGCCGATCGAAGGCGAGGCTCCGAGGATCGACGAGGAGCCGTTCGAAGCAACACCTGGAATGAGCGCCGGATGAGCGCCGAGCCCGCTGCGCCACGCACGGTCGTGTTGGTGATCGAGGACGAGACGCCGATCCGAAAGTTTCTCCGGGCCGGTCTCGAAGGTCAGGGCTACGCGATGGTCGAGGCCGCGACCGCCGAGGAGGGCGTCACTCAGGCCGCCACTTGCGCCCCCGATGTCGTGTTGCTCGACCTCGGCCTACCGGATGTCGATGGCTTCGAGGTCGTTCGCCGCATTCGCGGGTGGTCCACCGTGCCGATCCTGGTGCTCTCCGCGCGCGGCCAGGATGGTGACAAGGTCGCTGCGCTGGACGCCGGGGCCGACGACTACGTCACCAAACCGTTCTCGATGCAGGAGCTGCTCGCGCGCCTCAGGGTCGCCTTGAGGCGTCGCGCCGAGATCGGGTCGGAACGCGCGGAGAGCGTGGTGGAGGTCGGCCGCCTACGGATCGACTTGGCTCGCCGGCGGGCCTCGGTCAGCGGCGTGGAAACCCAGCTCACGCCGATCGAGTTTCGATTGCTCTCGATTTTGGCTCGTCACGCCGGCCGAGTGCTCACGCACGACTTCCTGCTGCGCGAGGTCTGGGGACCTAGGTACACGACGCAGCATCATTACCTGCGCGTGTACATGGCTCAACTCCGTCACAAGGTCGAGGAAAACCCGGGGCGACCACAATTGCTACTCACCGAGACGGGAGTTGGATACCGAATGGCAGAGGAGACACGTTCTTAAGTCTTTGGCTTCAAAGTCGCCGAAGGCGCATCCTTGAGATTGGGCGTCGGCGTTTGGATGCCGGTCCAGGCGCACGCCATCACGACGCCGCAGCGCGGGCACTCGATGCGCTCCTTCTCGCCCTCCTCGGGCGTCATCATCCAACGCTCGACCTTGGTGTTGCAGCCCGGCGTGTAACACAGATAGACGCACAATGGCATGGAAGTCCTCGTTTACAGACGAGCTCTGGCTGGTGCTCGGCCTGTCGCCCCCTACCCCTTTGCGGGCGCGAGCAGCTTCTCCCGGCCAACCAACAGCAACAGCACCGTCAGCGCCGCGAACGGGATCACCGCCAGCAGGTCGGCCTGCGCTCCTTCGAAGAACGGATTGTGCGCCCGCGACCAGACGGTGAGCGCCCGGTCCAGCGGCTCCATCAGCCCAGCCATGAAGGCGATCCCGATCCCCGCGATCGCCCCGCCGGCGATGTAGCCCGACGCCATGAGCACGCCCGGGCTCTTGTCGGCCTCGGCGGCCAGCTGCTCCTCGCTCAATCGATGCGCCGCCAACTCGCGACGCCGCGCCTGGTCCACCAGCCAGCGCACCCATCCTCCGACCAGGATCGGCGTCGAGGAAGACAGCGGCAGGTATACGCCGACGGCGAACGCCAGCGACGGGATCCCCGTCATCTCGAGCACGATCGCGATCATCACGCCGAACAGCACCAACCCCCAAGGGAGCTTGCGATCGAGAATGCCCTTGATGATGTACGACATGAGCGTCGCCTTGGGGGCGTCGAACTTGCGGACCTCGCTGCCGTCGGGACGCTTGGCAATCGTGCCGTTGATTCCCGGGTCCACCAGGTAGACCGCGCGGCCCTGGTCGTCCACCAGGTACTTGCCGGCGGGCCCGCCTTGGTCGTCGCTCTTTTGCCACACGCGATACGAGTGCGAATCGTCCTTCGCTTGGACGCCGCGCAGGCCCTCGCGGGCGACCGAAAGCGTCGCGACATCGACATGGAGCCCGCGCGGAGCCACGTCGCCAACCGGCGCGTACACCGTGGCGGCATCGTTGAGCTTGAGCAGGATCGGACCCAGCAGCAACGCCGACAGGAGCGCCCCGATCAGGATCGAGAGCTGTTGCAGGCGTGGCGTGGCCCCCACCAGGAACCCGGTCTTCAAGTCCTGCGAGGTGGCGCCGCCGTTCGAAGCGGCGATGCACACGATCCCGCCCACCGAGAGAGCCGTGACGTAGAAGGCGGGCCCAGTCCAGCCGACCAGCAGGAAGATCAGGCAGGTGAGCAGCAGGGTCGCCACGGTCATCCCGGAGATCGGGTTCGACGACGAGCCGATCTCGCCCGTCAACCGCGACGACACGGTGACGAACAGGAAGCCGAACAGCACGATCAGACCCGCGCCGAGCAGGTTCATGTGGAGCGGGCGCGCCGCCACGATCGCCACCAGCAAGAGGCCGATGCCCGCGAGCACCACCTTCATTGGCAGGTCGTGCTCGGTGCGATGGGGATCGACGCCGTTGCTTGGGGCCCCCATGTCGCGCAGCCCCTCGCGCAGGCCGTGCCAGATGATCGGCAGCGAGCGCATCAAGCTGATGATCCCGCCTGCCGCCACGGCGCCGGCCCCGATGTAGAGAATGTAGGCGCCGCGGATCTGACTCGGGCCCATCTCGCCGATCGGCACGGTTCCGGGGGGAACCGCGGCCGTCATGCCCTCGCCGAAGAACTTGATGAGCGGGATCAGCACCAGGTAGGCGAGCACGCCGCCCGCGCACATGGTCGAGGCGATCTTGGGGCCGATGATGTAGCCCACGCCGAGCAGCTCGGGCGAGATCTCGCACGACAGCGATCCGGCCTTGAAGGGAGCGCCGAATACCTTCTCGGGGACGTCCTTCCAGCCCTTGAGCGCCACCATTGCGGTCTTGTAGAGGAGCCCGATCCCAAAGCCGGTGAAGATGGTGCGCGCGCTCAGGGCGCGCGACAAGCCGCGGGCCTCCTCGGCTTTGGCTTCGGCCGAAGCCGCCGCTCGCGACTCGGGCGAGGCTCCGGCCTTGAGCACCTCGGCGCACGCCGTGCCCTCCGGGTATTTGAGGCGGCCGTGCTGCCGCACGATCAGCGCGCGCCGGAGCGGGATCATCATCAGGATGCCCAGCAGCCCGCCGAGGGTGGCGACCAGCATCACGCGCGTGATCTCGAGGTCGAAGCCGAGGATCATGATCGCCGGCATCGTGACGCCGAGGCCGAAGGCGATCGATTCTCCGGCCGAGCCCGCGGTCTGGACGACGTTGTTCTCGAGGATCGTGGCGTCCTTGAGGCCCAGCTTCGAAGCGAGGCGGAACAAGGTGATCGAGATCACCGCCACGGGGATCGAGGCGCTCACGGTCAGCCCCACCTTGAGCACCAGGTAGAGCGATGAGGCTCCGAAGACCAGGCCGAGCAGGGCGCCCAGGATCACGGCGCGCGCGGTGAACTCGGGCAGCCGGGTGGCGGCGTCGATGTACGACGGGAAGCGTGCGGGCTCGTCGTCTACGAGACGGGGCACGGTGCTCATGCCGGCTCCTGGTCGGGGCAGGCTCGGGTCCCAATGGACGTCAGGAAACGCGATACTCTAGGCAGGAGGCCGCCCCAGCGTCAACGATCCTGGTGGGGCGAAGGCGCCCCTCGTCAGCCGGTGCCCGATACACGTTGGACGAACCAGTATCCGCCGGCGACGACGATTCCCCACGAGCCGGCCGCGATCGCCCTTGGCGCCATGCGCGGCAACCCCGCGCGCAGGCCGGCGAGAAGCGGCGTCACGGCGAGAACGATGCACGCCTGGCCGATCTCGACCCCCAGGTTGAAGGCGAGCAGCGACCAGCCGAGCGCCTCGCGGGGCAGGCCGAACTCGCGCAGCACGCTCGCAAAGCCGAGGCCATGCACCAGGCCAAACCCGAACGCGATCCGCGTGCGCCAATCGCGGCCCCCCGGATGCGAGCGCAGATTCTCGAAGCCGAGATAGACAATGCTGAGCGCGATCAAAGGCTCGACGACCCGTCCCGGGATGTTCACCAGACCCAACGCCGCGAGCGCGAGCGTGATGCTGTGGGCGACGGTGAACATCGTGATCACCTTGATCAGGCGCCTGAGGCCGCCGCCGAGCAGGAGCAGGCCGATCACGAACAGAATGTGGTCCGGCCCGATGAAGATGTGGTGGATGCCGGCGGCGACGAACGTTCGAAGCACGGCCAGCACGCCAGCCGCGCCCCCCGCGTAGACGTCGACCGCGGGATCGTCCGCGGTCAGCACCGCCTCGCGCACCAGACGGCTGCCGGCATAGACATTCAGGAACGTCTCGTGCTGCGGGTTCCACGGCAACAGCTTGGCCGCCACGTGCAGGCGGCCGACGGGACGCGCGAGCGTGGTGCCGAGCTTGAGCTCCACGGCGCGACGCTCGGGCCGAGCGGCGGCGCCCTGGAGGGCAAGCGCGAGCTCCCTTCCGTCCCCTTGGACGATCAAGCCGGGTAGCAGGATGCTCGCGAGCCGGCCTACGTGCCGGGCCAAGAACGGCGCCTGCATGAGCGATTCGGGCTCGGCGATTTGGAGTGCCGTCGCGGCGTCATCGCGGTGGACGCTCAGCCGTATTGCGATGCGGTCATGCCCCCAGTCGAGGTTGGCGTAGCTGAAGGATTGGTCGTGCGCCCGGGCGCGGGGCGCCACGAGAGCAATCGCGGTCAGCGCGAACGCGAGCCCGGACGCGCAGCGTGCCAGCAGCCCGGGCCTCATCGCGACCCCCTGGGGGCGGCGAGGCGCGCGAAGGTGAG
>VBOY01000005.1 GCA_005893295.1 Candidatus Eiseniibacteriota bacterium
CACAGGCCCCGCGGATCATCCCCCACCACGTACGCCGGCCAGCAGGACATGTATCGCCCCGGCACGACGCCGTAGAGATAGACGAGCGGCGCCTGCCTCTGCATTGCGAGTCGCAGGCCGACGTTGTCCCGGTGCCCGGGGTCGGTGCCGCGATAGCGATAGCGGACCAGGCCCTCGTCGCCGATCTGGTCGTCGTACGGCGGGCGCTTTCCCTCGACCTCCGGAACCGTCGTGATGCTCAGCGGCGTCTCGTGCAGCAGCGCCGGCTTGAAGATCCCCTGCGGCCCGATGAGCGGCACGCGCTGTCCATCGAACTCGAACCCCTGGGCGAGAATCTCCCGCGGCAGCACCTCGCCGCGGAGCTGCGTCTGCTCCTCGAGAAAGTGGAAGGTGGCGAGACGGACGCGGTGGTCGAGGTCCTGATCATTCATCCTATGGGCCTCAGCTTCTTGGCCAACGCGAATCACCTATACGGAAATTTCTCGACTGGCTGCCTGAAATATGACCTCGCGGATCCGCAGAGCATCCTTCTGTGAGAGCCTCCTTTGAGAGTTCTGCAGAGCTTGCCCAAAGTTCTTCGCATCGACCCCCTTGAATAACTCGAGATCGGGCACCAAGGGCTTAAAGGGGAGAAAAACGGTAGGTTCGGCTAGCGGAAGAAGGCTACAACGAAAGGGATAGACACGATCCGGCCAGTACGGGGTACGATCCTCAAAGACTTGACTCGTTACAATCGCCAACATTCCCAGTGCCATGCTGCCAGCAATGTAAAAGACCAGGAGGTCACCTGGTTGAATTTGCGAGATTCGCCCTTTCTTCTCATCTCCCCATAGGCGCCCGCTCCGACACAAACTATAGTTCTCGGGATTGGTCACAAGTAACCACGTGTTGTTGTGCTCGGGCGCCACGAACGAGGCAACGGCCTCGGCCACTGCGAGATGGACGTTCTTGTGTGCGCGCTCGTAGTCTTGGTCTCGATGCAATTCAGCCTCGATGCTCTTCCTCCGTGCTTGCAGCTGCGTGTAGGCATCGCGCACCTCAGGAGAGATCGGTACAGTTAGGGGCGACCGCCACAAGTCCTCATGGAATCGAAGAAGGTCCCGCACTGGCGGTTCATTTTTGTGAGCTCGGACAAACAGATTGGCTTCGATGTTGGTCTTTAGCCCCCCGGAGGTGAAGTTCGAGGAGCCCACAAGGGCTCGGATCTCATCGCCCGCCTGGGCAAGGTACACCTTCGGGTGAAAGTTCCTTTTCTGTTCTAATGCAGTAAGCCAATAGACTCGAGTCTCGACTGCCGGTCCGTGAGCGAGCCTCTCGAGAGTTCGAAGGTCGGTCAGTTGGAAATCGACACCGACGAGAAAGCGGACATTGCCCCCACATTCAACGAGCCGCTTGAGACCCGGCGCCTGCTCTAAGCCGCTGTCGCGGGCGTAGGCCACCGCGACCTTCGCCGCTGTCGCTCCGTCGAACACGTCGTCGAGGGCATCACGGACGACGTTCTTGGAATTGTCTACGAGGCGGACTTCCATGTTGTGAGCCTAGTTGATGATGGCAGCGCGTCAAAGTCTATAACGATTTGGTTCCTGAGCTAACATCAAGGCGGCCTCGACGTCTGGGGCTTGATCTCAGAAGGGAAGGACGGAACCCACGCGCTAAGCTCCTTTTCACGCTGTCACAGGAGGTTTGCAGTTCACGCTGCCGCTGAATGTTGGGTCTCAAAATCCGATCCGCTTCCTTGTATACTTTCCCCAGTGTGCTGCAACGGGTCAATCGCATAGCCTAGCCCTGCGTCCCATCGTTCCGGACGCCGTGAGCTGAGGATGTCGGTGCCACCGAAGCTGGCGGGACTCCGACGATTGTCCGGGGGGGTTGAAAAATGAGGAAGGTAGATACGAGCGTCGGAGATCTGGTCGGGATGATCGAAAGGGGGGAGCTCCGCTTGCCAGAAATGCAGCGGCGGTACGTCTGGCGCGCCCCCCGGGTGCGAGATCTTCTTGACTCGCTGTACCGCGGCTACCCCTTGGAACCGTCCTCGTGTGGGAGACAGACCAGCAGATGCCTACCCGGGACCTTGCCATCGCCCAGCAGGCCAGCCCATTCGCGGGACACAAGCTTCTCCTCGATGGTCAGCAGCGATTGACATCCCTCTCCGCCATCCTGCGCGGAGAGCCCATCACCGTCCGTGGGCGGAGGCGGCCGATCGAGATCTTGTTCAACCTAGAACACCCGGAGGGGTTGGGCGAGTTCACCGAAGTCACTAGCGACGAGGAGTCTCCACTCAATGGAGAGGACGATGCCGACCAGATGGAGGACGACATCGAGGTGGCGGAGGGTCCGCAAGGTATTCAACAGATGCTAAGTCAGCGCACTTTCGTGGTCGCCAGTAAGAACCTGTCGCGCATGGCCAACTGGGTTAACGTCTCAAAGGTGTTCAAGGCCGAGAGCGACACAGAGATCCTCAAGGAGGCCGGTGTGCGATCCTTCGAGGAGCCCAACTTTGCCAAGTACACCGCCCGTCTTCAGCGTCTGCGTAAGATTCGCGATTACCCGTACGTGATGCAGCTCCTCGAACGTGGCCTTGACTACGAGGAAGTGGCGGAGATCTTCGTCCGAGTCAATTCTTTGGGAGTCAAATTACGTGGATCTGATCTCGCCCTGGCGTTGATCACATCCCGTTGGCAAAATTCCCTGCATTTGCTCGAGGAGTTTCAGTCGGAGTGCGAAGATAAGTGGTTCACACTGGACTTGGGGCTACTCGTCCGCGCAATGGTCGTCTTCGCTAGTAGGCAATCCCGATTCAAGACCGTGGGTAGCATTCCCATCGACAGGCTAAAGTCGGGTTGGGAACAAGCCAAGGAGGGACTGCGCTTCTCAATCAACTTTCTCCGCTCCAACGCACAGATAGAGGACGAGTCTCTCTTGTCTTCGCCCTTTCTTGTCATCCCAATCGCTGTGCTGAGTCAGTTGCGCTCCTGCAAGCTTTCCAGAGAAGAAGAGCGCGACATCCTCCACTGGCTCCATATCGCGAATGCCCGCGGTCGATACTCAAGGGGTTCAAGCGAAACTCTGCTCGACGAAGACCTCGCCGCCCTCTTCCGGGGCAGTACGCCCAAGGACCTCATCGGGACGGTCAGGCAGCAGTTCGGTCGCCTGACCTTGGAGCCGTCCGAGTTCGAGGGCCGCGGTGCCCGCAGTCCGCTGTTCTCGCTAGTCTTCCTCGCCCTCCGGGCAGCAGGCGCCAAGGACTGGCAGAGCGGCCTCGGGATCTCCTTGACACATCAAGGGAAACTTCATTTCATCCAGTACCATCACATCTTCCCGAAGTCACTGCTCAAGGACAAGTACGAGAAAAGCGAAATCAACGAGATTGCCAACATGGCGTTCATTTCTGGAGACACCAACCGCCGGCTCGGCAACAAGGAGCCAAGTACGTATTTCCCCCAGATTCTGAAGGAGCGGGGAGAGGAAGCATTGTTGAGTCAGGCAGTGCCAGTCCAGCCCGCACTGCACAGCATCGCGCAATTTCGTGATTTCCTAAAGATCCGTCGACAGCTCCTGTGTGAGCTTGTTAACCGCCACATCGAGCGCGCCAGTGCAGCTTAGGACTCGCGCCTGCAAGGTCTCACTTCACCGAGAGGTGGTCACCTCATGGCTTTGCGTCGGCCTCGCACTTGAGTGACAACTACGCGTCCTTGATTTTCGGCGCGAAGCCCAACGCTCGCGTCCAGTCCTCATGAGCTGCACAGAAGTAATCTTTTCCATCGTGTCGCGTTTCCTGGACTGCGACCTCACCGAGGATCCTTCCGAGCAGCTGTTTCTTGAGACGATCTTCAGGTTGCGTGTCAGCTTCGGTCTTGATTCCCTTGATCAGATGGTAGAGCTGGCCCGAATAGATCCCCACCCCGTCCTTCCCTCCTGGCATCGCGGCCGGTACACGCACGTACTTGATCTTGGGGTCCTTCAGGGCGGCGAGGAGCCGCTGGGCCAGACGGTCCAAAGCCCCGGCGAGGTCCTGGCCGAGACGTTGCGCCCGCAAACCATTGAGTCGGCCCTCGTGTGGATCATCCTTAACCGCCTTCTTGTAAAGCGCCTCGAAGTTCCGCACACGAACCGGCAGCACGAAAGGCTGATGAGGCGCACTCCACATGAAGCAGTTGCCAGGTATGGGCTCAGCGATGAGATGGGCAAGAACATCATCGGAGAAGTGGGAGTTGTATTTTCCCAGCGTCCCCGCGTCTCCCTCGGAGAGCAGGTGGAAACAGAACCAGTTGTCCGCCTGGCTCAAAATCTCGGGCGCTATCGATCCTGGCTGCTGTGTGATGAGGATCGCCCCCAAATCGTACTTGCGCCCCTCCTTCACCCATTCCACGAACGGACTCGACTCTTCGAGTTGGCGGCCCAGAACACTCTGTGCCTCTTCGAGCACGGTGATCACAGGTATAACCGACTGTCCGCCCGTGAAGTTTTCCTGGTTGTGGGAGAAGATCCGACGGAGCATCAGTCCAGAGATCATGCGCCCGGCAGCGGAGCTTAGGAGGCTGATGTCCACAACCACGATCAGGCCCGCGCGGAGAGCCTGAATCGCTCCCCCCAGGAGTGGGCTATCGGGGTCGTGCAGGAGCTTCACCACACCAAACATGTTGCTGCGCGCAGCGCCAATCTCGGCCGCCGCGTTCTGTATCTGCGTCCCTTGGTACCCAAGGCACTGACCGATCTCTGTGTCCGTGGCCTGCAGCCCCTTGGTCTCCATGAGATCGACGAGCATCCGCCAGTTCGCGTCCGTCAGGCTCTTCAACTTGAGGACGTTCTGCTGCTCCTGGCGCTCTGGAGCGACCGCGATGCCGATGACGTCTCTCGGGCGCAGATCGCGAACGTCGAGTTTTACACCCCCGACTTTCCAGCTCTCGTAGTAGGAACTCGGGGGCTGTCGATTCGTGAAGACGACGATTCTCTCACGCAGGTGGGCCACATCGCACAGTCCCGGCCGACCCTTCACCCTGTCTGGCCAGAAGTACTCACCGTCGGCGTCGAAGATGAGGGTCCCGACGTCGATACCGCTGTCCGTCTTTGGCGCTTCACGATAAAGCTCGGAAAGCAGGTACTTCATCAAATTCGACTTGCCGTATCCTGCACGCGCGAAAACCACAGATCGCCGCGAAACCAACCTCCGGACATCGAAGGTCACGACGAGCTTTGGGTCGAGGGGTCGGAAGGTGGGGTCTTCCAAGACGAGCCCTCCGCCACCGTAGACAAACTCGCCGAGGACATAGTCGCCAAGATCCGTCGTCCCACGACTCAGGCGGCACAGCTCCTGAAGCACGGCACCGCTGGGCAGGGCCACCCTGGCACCCAGGTGGGGGAGCCGGCGCTGGGAGGGCACGTACACGATCCTTCCGCTATCAACCCTCACCGCCCCCAGGAGCTTGACCTGGACACGATACTTGAGTCGCTGCCGCTTCAAGTCTTCCGGGACGGGACTCTGCCGGCGCTGCATCGTGTTGACGTAGTCTTCGCCCTCTGGACCCGCAAGTAACCCCGCCGGGACAAAACGTGTGATGCGCCCTAGGGCGGCCTCCTCCTGAGAACCGAGCTCGATCAGCAGGAATTGCCCGAGCTGGGGACGGTCGAGCATGCTCGCGTCGTACGGCGAGACAATCTCGGCTGCAAACTCGAGACCCCTTTCGTTGAATCCCTTAAACGTTCCGAAGACTTCGGAGTCCGCAAAGAGCATCTCAAGCCTCCTTGTAGCGGAGCGCCGCCAGGGATCTGCCGAGGTGCTTGAGCCGGAGCAGTCGGTCCGCTTCGTCGCCGCTCAGGTTCTCGCACATGCCCTCGAGCAATAAATCCTCCAGAATGGTGACTTCCAGTCCTGTCAATTTGGCAAAGTCGTGCGCCCGCTGAATAGTCATGGGGTAGTCCGGTATCGGGAATCCCTGCTGCGCATCCACCGTTAGCTGGCCTAGGATCTTCTCGACCTCTTTCACCTGCCACTCAGCAATGTCCACCGGCCAGACTGGATCGAGAGACTGGTCCCCAAACTTGACGAGAAAAAGCCGCCCCAACGACTGGTAGAGGCGTTGCCCGTCGTCGTCCGGCTCGCTCGTCTCGTACGTGTCGAGCCAAGTCCGGTCGAAGTTGTAGCACTCCTTTTCGATGTCTTCGGGCACGCGGACGTAGCAGGGAAACGGCTTGTGGAAGGTGGCCTCCAACTCCAAAGCCACAGCTAATCGCCCCAGCACGGCGCTCTGCTTGGCCACCCCGACCAGTGAGAGGGTGACGTTGCGCCTCGCATGGAGGGTGATCGCCTCGCGAAGTCTCTTGTCGATCAATGGAAACACCTCACGCTTGAACGACTTCGTTCGCAGAAGCCCATCTCGGATCAGAATGGTGTCACCGCCCCACTGAAGGCTCGGATTGGCAACGAGGTCATAGAGGACTGCCCACTCCACGATGTCCCGATAGCAGCGAAGAGCGCCAGTGCTCTTGCCGGGCTGGCCAAGCCCACGAATGATGAACGAAAGGTCCCCAAGACCCTTCCCGAGGTCACTGCACAGTCGCTCGAGTGGCATCACCACATTCGGGTTTCCGGTCACCGCGCGCTGCTCAAGCTCTTGAAGCGTAACCGTCCCCGGCACCGCATCAAGGGCGCACTGGTTACCGCGTGAGTCCACTACCCGGACAAGTTCCACAGCGGCCGGGTCCAGCCTCAGCCGATTGTCCCCGCCGTCAGCCGAGACGAAGGACACTGCGTTGACGGCGTAGGTACGAAGCGGCCGGACATCTGCACGGAGGCGGCGCGCGTACTCGCGGAAGCGCCCGAGGGTCGGGTCGTCGGCGCGATAGGCCGCCAGAACCTTGCGGCGCAGCTGCTCAAGATCCAGGTTGGCAAGAGCCATGGCTCCCCCTTACCGCTCGGCTGCGGCTAGTTCCCTTGTCCGCTCACTCCGAGCGACTCGAGCGGGAACGTCGAGCAGGGCACCGATCTCCTCCCGGTGCCAGGAGGCAAATTCAGGCCGGCGTGCTGCACGAGGCTCGAGCCAGCGGGACCGCGCCGCAGCAGCGACCTCGGCCACCGTCGGCAGGCCGCCGTACTGAGGATGCTTTGATCGTCCCGCCAGAAAAGACTGCGCGTTCTTCGCAAGCTCACAAACAAACACTTCACGGGCAATCCCATGACGCAGCCAGTCCGTGTTGAGACCGAGGAGCCTCAGACACTCTCGGACGGCGCGGAGCTTCCAGTTCGGCCCGTCCCCGTAGCGGTGGTTTTCGGCATATGGGTGACCGTGTGCCTTCAGATAGTCACGCATCGCTGCAAATAGGCGATCCGGAATGTGGAAGTGGCCCCAACCTGAAGTGAACCCCACGGAACGGAAAAGCCGATAGCTCTCAAGACGCAGGCGGTTGTACACCGAGGACCGGCCGAGCGCCGAAGAGGTGGTCACCATTGCAAGAGCGGCCGGCTTCACCTCACCCGAGATCAGGCCGCGCACGCCGGAATACTTTCGGGCAAAAGCGTCGCGAATTTCACGCGTTCCTACCAACGACGCGACGAGCTTGCCACCCAGCAGAAAGCTGTAGGGCGGGAGAGCACCCAGTACGTACGCATCGAAGACGTGAGCCAGGCGCTTTCGGCGATCATCCGCAGTCCAACCGATGTGCTTGTCTCGCGCCGCGAGGTTGAAGACCGGGTCAGCCAGAGCAATCAGACCGATGAGCTTGCCGTTGCTCTCGTCCCACACCAGAAAGCGCATGCGCCGACCGTATCCCTGGGACACCGGTACACTCCACGTCAGCGCGGCCATTCGAAAGAGGTGCGACTGCCACGTGTCGGCGTGAAGCGGCTCCAGTCGCGGCGTTACACGCGACGGATCGACTTCGCTCCCGTTCGCGAAGTGGCCTCGAAGAGGAGGCCATTGATCCACGATGAACTCCCGCGCTCCCTGCAGCCGCTCACGGCGTTGAGCTCCGTGAAGCCGCCGGAAGGAGTCCTTGGAACAATCGGATGGAGCGAGCCCCCCTTCCTCCATACGTTTAAAGCCAAGCAGCCGGAGATGACTACGTAGCGCCCGCTTCAGCCGAGCTCCGACCGTCAGCAGAGGGATGACCGAAGCCGGCCACCGAGTTGACGATTCAGCCTTTACAACAAGCGCCCTCTTCGCGGTCCTGGCTCGAGGCTTCACTCCGTTACCTCCGGATACAGCAAACCATTGTTGTCGGGTTCAACCGGTTGTTACGCGGCCGTACACATTCAAATGAGCGCTAACGACCACTGGTTACACGCATCTTAAGGAATGCGGGAAGCATTAACCTCTCAAATTGGCGGAACCCATTCCTCTCACGTTTCGGGACAGGCTCAGCCCTGACACCGGCAAGATGTGCGGCAAGTTGCTTCAGAAACCAGTAGACGCGGTACACGTGACGTGGGATGTCTAATCTTAGGTGCTCAATCTCATAACCGGGCTTTACCCCACACTCATCGATCAGAAAGCGATTATTCTTCTCATTGCTGTCGATAATGCGTGACTGGGAATGCTTGACTGTGTTCGCCAGGGCTCGGATGTACCGCATGTCGTGATGATACCTTAACCGTAACTCGTCGCCTTTCCAGATATCGAACTTCCCGCAGCCAAGCTCCCTCGCTTCGACTGACGTGTCCTCAAACGCCTTTGCGAGAGCGAGCAGCGACAATTCAGCAGCGAACCGCCGGTACGAAAAGACTAGGCCCCCCAATATCTTCATCCTGAACTTGTTTTCGCCATAGCTCAGCTTCGGATCTTTCCACTCTCGATTGCCTAGACGTTCAAGGTCGGCGTGAATCAAAACGTGAAAGGCCAACACACCCTGGATTTGATGCGAGAGCGTTGTCACAAGCACCAGATACTTCATCGCAGAGTCTAGCTTGGCCGTCACTGCTCTACGTGACCCGCTTGCTTGCAACGCCAGTTCGGCCGATCTAGAGAATCCAAAAAAGCCGCGAGTTCGCCGGCTACCTCAAAAAGGACAGTCCCCCTATCGCGACTGGTACGGCGGAGTTGTCGATGACTTGACACGCTTATCGCGGCTCAGCCGCCCTCTGGTAGGTGAACGTTCCGGCCTGTGCTGATCACTGAGAGCTCGGTCGTGCGAACTTCAGCATCGGTCCTTCCGAGGCCAAGAAGATAGTTGGCATCATTATAAGGGTGGAAGGGCCGATCGCGGCTCCTATCCTCAGTCCTCCACGATGCTTGTGGTGGGTCATCCGGGGGCCGTGGCGATTGTGCCGATCAGGTTGTGCAACGCGCGCTGATCTTGCCGGGGGCCCGGCCTCCGCCGTGCCCTGAGCGGCATCCTGCCCGCGTGCCGCGCGGGTCGCCTGCCGCATGTTCTGCCGGGGCCGGGGCCCGAAGACCAACACCGAGCGGTCTTGGCGCTTACACTTGATCCAAAGGCCTCGAGCGCGACCGGTGCGGAGAGGAGTTGCCACATGAAGACGACCATATCCATCGCGTTCGCAATCCTTGTCGCGTCGGGCGCCTGGTCGGAGCCTTGGGCCGCCGACGATCCGAAACAGCTGGGACAGAAGCTCGACCTGGCCGCCGCCTATGTTCTCGAGGGGATGTTCGAGGAGGCACGCCCGCTTCTCGACTCGCTGCCGGACAAACTCAGGAAGCCGCCCGGCGACGCCGCCCGCGGCTACTCGCCCGAAGCGGGGACGGCCAGGCGTCTCGCTTTTCAGTGGACCTTGCTTCACGAGACTCTGGACCCCGGGAAGCACGACGCGTTCGACCTCCTGGTGGACGCTCTTACCGCGCAGAATTCAGGTGTCGACGAGCGGGATTCCGTCTCGTCCATCCTCTGGATGAAGGTCTTCGCCCGCTACGCGAAGCGCGAGGGCTACCCGGTCATCGGGGCGTACGTGCTCCGTGGCTTCAGCGACTACCTGGGGTACCTTCTTGATCCCAGGAGATCGGCCGAGCCCGCGGAGCGCGTGGCGGCCGCGGCGCAGAATGACGAGGTCACCCGGGAGATCGCCCGCCTGGCGGAGGGCGCGCCCGACGCGGACGGCACGACGGGCGCCGGGGCCGACCGGGTCGGCGCGACCCTCGTCCGCCTGCTCGACGCTCCGCGCATCGTCCCGTTCCGCGAAGTCCCTCTGCCCTCGCCGTTCAAGCCGATGGGGCTGACCGAAGAGCAGGAAGACGCCCGGTGGGAAGAGCTGCTGAAGCCGTTCTCGTTTCCGGAAGATTTCGCGCCGGTCCGGGCGGAGCGTCAGGGTGACGAGGCGGTGGCCATCGGCGCCTCGCAGGACTACGACCCGGTCGGGGAGATCTCGCGCTGCGCCTACTGGGTGATCCGCTCGCGCGACGGCGGCCGGACGTGGGGCAAGCCGATCTACACGGGCCTGCGCATCCAGTCCCCCTACGTGGTCCGTCGTCTGTCGAACGCTCCTCTCCTGGCCGGCGACCGTCTGCAAGTCGAGGTGAAGGTCGAGGAGCTGGACGCGTCCTCCATCACCTTCCCGCCGATCGGGCTGCGGGCCAAGCGCGTGCAGGAGGGATTGCTTCTGCAGATCCCCTTCGCGGACCTCGAGCGCGACAGCGACGCCGACGGCCTGACCGACCTGGCCGAGGAGCGGCTCGTCACCGATCCGCAGAGCCCCGACACCGACGGAGACGGCCTGCTCGACGGGAACGATCCCCTGCCGCAGGTCTCCTGGACCGCGGTGATGGATGATCGCGCCACCGCGCTCGTCGCGGTCCTCGGCCGGATCTCCCACATGAAATCGATGGCCATCATCCACGAGATCCCGGCGAGCGGGGAGAAGTCGGTGGACATCATGGCCCGCGCGCGGCGGGCCACGCTGACCGACGAGCGGACCACCTTCATCGTCGCCGACCGGCAGGACTTCCGCTCGCTCCTCACCACGAGCCGCACCGTGGTCCTGACCGCCGGCGAGCTCGAGCTGGCCAGGAAGAAGTTCGGCCCGATCTACGCCTACCGGCTCCCTCTGTTCGTCCTCGACCACCAGCAGCGCCGCGGCCTCGTCATCTGGGACGCCTCCTGGGTGGGCGGCTCGCTGAAGCTCCGCCGCTCGGGCCCGGACTGGGAGGTCGAGACGATGTCGGACTGGATTACGTAGCCGCTCCCCCAAAACGATAACGCAAGCCTGGACATTGGCCCCCAAGACCGGTATATTAAATGTGACATACGCCCCCTTGGAGGCCGCTTGGCGGTCTGGCGGACGAAGTGCAGAGGGGCGCGCATCTGGATCAACGAGGTCGACCACCCACCGCCGCATTGTCACGTGCTCCTGCGAGGTCAGCACCTGAAGGTCGAACTGTGGACCCTTCGGGTCCTGAAGCCCCGCGGTATGACGCTGGATCCGATCATGAGAGCCTGCTTGAAGGAACATCAGGAAGAAATGTTGCGAGCCTGGGACAGGGTTCGCCTGCTGCCCGGAGCGTGACTATGAGAGGTCGACGCGAATCCAGATCCGACGCCTCGAACGGGCACTTCCTCGACTTGACTCGGATCGGCGCTCCGTCGTTCAGGAGAGCGATCAAGCGGGAGCTGGCGACATTGGGTTACCGGGCGAAGCCCTTTGCTCGATTCTGGGCATCGCTCAGCTCTGGCGACACGGGGATGATCCCGCTCAATCTAATCGTGATGGCAGACCTTTCCCGTGTTGCGGAGGGCTTCGCAAGGGTCCCTCGCGAAGTCTGGCGATCGTGCGTTCGCCGCAGGAACACGCTCCTCGTGGCGTTTCTGCGTGGGCGCACCGATGTTCGGTGGGCGGACGCTATCGACGACATCCTTCGCGCCTCGGCCGGCCGGCTTCGGATCTGCTCGGCGCGGAACCCCCTCTCGGCTCATCTGAAGCAGCACTTGGCTGAAGTCTTCGATTCAAATGACCCGGATGCGCTCGTCGACGTGCGCTTTTCCGAGGCGGAGCGAAGTGTCTGGCTTGAGTTCGCGGACGGTCTCAAGCGCGTCCTGTCCTGGCCGACGCTGAGCGTGGCCCTGGAGCTTGAGAAGAGGCGGCCGGCGCTGCGCCCTGAGACGATGCACATCGGAGATCACCCGGAGACGCTCGAGCTGCTCGATGTCCGGGGTCGGCCATTTCAAATTGATTCGGCGGCGATCCGTGCTCTCCTGGACACGAAATTCGCGAAAAATGTTTACGCAGCGTCGGAAGCCGCGACGGCCACCCTGGGTGATCGCCTGCGCGCGCGACGTGAGGCTGCGGGCCTCACACAGACGCAGATCGCCGCCCGCTCAGGCCTCACGCAGGAAATGATCTCCAATCTTGAGCGCGGCAAGCACCAGCCCCGCTTCGAAACTCTGGAGAGATATGCGAAAGGCCTCGGGCTCTCGGTCGCGGCTCTGCTTGACACGGAGTCGGGAGCGAAGTACCGAAATGCCTAGGCGGTTTGCTGACCTTGTCGATCGTCCCCTGAAGGACCAGCGCGAACGCTTCCCCCGCTCCAACGCCGAGTGGGAGCTACTAGCCCACGCGATCCTGGCGCGCTGTTTGCACTAACGGCAACTTTATGTCTCTGGACAAAGAGCGTGACCCGCTCGTCGGGCTGCAGGAGGGTGGGGCGAGGTTCACAATTCCGAAGGAGCCGGTACGGCGCCGGGTCCATGGCATCGAGTCGTTCAACGTGCTTCGCGGCGGAGAATACTCTTTCGTGCCCAGCTTGACCGGGTTGAAGTGGCTTGCGGACTTGCATGAGTGAGAAGTACCGCGCGCCAAAGTCGACCAGAGCTTCAGGAGGTGCCGGAGCCGCACGCGGGACCTGGCCAGGTGGTCGTCAAAGTCGCCGGCTCCGGCCTTTGCCATACCGACTTCACGGTCGTGTCTCGCGACCGAGGCTACTGGAAGGACGATCCGCCGCCCTTCACGCTCGGGCAGGAGATCGCCGGGTGGGTGGAAGAGCTGGGAACCGGAGTGAAAGGGTTCCAGCGTGGCGACGCCGTCGCGGTCAATCCGTCCTGGTCCAGCTGCGGACGCTGTCACATGTGCCGGTCTGGGGAAGAGAACCACTGCCTGTTCCAGAAGGCCATTCGCGCTCCAGGCGTCGGCTACGATGGAGGACACGCGCCCTACGTCCTTGTCCCCGAGGCGCGATTCCTCTTAACCCCGAGCCGATGATCACCACGTCATAGTCGAAGCTGGCCATGAGCTTTCTCCCTCCCCGGCTGTCGACTCATCCGGCGGTCCTGGGCGCGAGCGCCCGCGCATCGCGTCGGCATCACCAGCCCGCGCGCGTGGCGGGACTCCGAGCCAGGAGGACCCGGCTCACGATCAGCACCCACACGAGGCCGATGATGGGCGAGACGAACCGCGAGTAGGCGCCGTCCGGTGCCCAGAACCCACCGCTCAACCACGTGGTACCGCCCAGCACGCCGAGGACGACGGCTGCGACCCCCACCGCGAAGAGCGCGTTCGAGATCAGCCCGGCCCGCCAGAGCCCGAAAGCCCCCGACATGATCAGCATCGCGCGCGGGAACGAGCTCAACACGAGGAGAGCCCATCCCAACGCGTTCAGTCCCGAAGCGAGCGTGGGATTACCGGAATCTGCAATCGAGTACGCGAGGGCTGCGCCTATCGCGATGAGCAGGAGGAACAGCGCTCCGAACGCTGCGCTGGAGGCGGTCGCCGCCGCGCCCCAACCGTCTTTCCCCGCATCCGCCAGGGTGTTCCTGAGCGCTGCGGCGAACCACATGAGGTTGAGGACATTCAGGCCGAGCAACGCGGCGGCGATCAGGATCCGCGTGCGATAGGCGGTGTAGAACCCGACGAGTGCGTCGGCCGACGCGCTCACCCCAGGCAGATGGCCGTAGATGACGCAAGCGATGACGAAGAAAACGACGAATTGGATGCCGGCAGTGCGCCACAGGCGGTCCCAGTTGGGTGTGCTCATGAGAGTCTCCTTACTCCTTTCTACCTTCCAGGTTGCTCGTTTAGCGGAAGGATCGGAACGCTGCTCTCAGCTGCGGATAAACGGAACAAGCGGCCTCCTCGCCTCCACCATCCTGCGTCGTGGGGACGCGGGCGCGCAGCGCGTACCCGCGTCCCCCATCGGTTAACGAAGTGACTTGAAGGCCGCGCGGAGGTCCGTGACGAGGAGCCCCGGCTGCTCCCACGCCGCGAAGTGGCCGCCCTTGGCGAGCTTGTTGTAGTAGATGAGCTTGGGATACGCCTTCTCCGTCCAGCTCCGCGGGGCCTGATAGAGCTCCTCCGGAAAGGCGCTCACCGCAGCCGGGATGGGGACGTTTTTCGGGGCGAAAAACGCGAGATGGCTTTCCCAATACAGACGAGCCGAAGAGATCGTCGTGTTCGTCACCCAGTAGAGCGTGACGTTGTCGAGGATGTCGTCACGAGTGAGCCCCTCGGGCTGACCATCGAAGACGCGGGCGATGAGCGCGTAACTGCTCGCGTCGTGGTCGATCATCCACGCGGCCATCCCGACCGGCGAATCAACGATCCCGTAGATCGTCTGCGGGCGGTTCGCCATCTCGTTGGCGTAGCCCAGGCCGTGCTTGTAGAAGAAGGCGAGCTGATCGTACGCGTGCTTCTCGTCGGCCGAGAGACCCGACGGCGCCGGCGCACCGGAAAAAGCCGCCTTGTCGATGTCGGGCGGCACGGTGGCAGGCATGTTGGTGTGAATGCCGATCAATTCCGGAGCTCCCAGAAGAGCCATCTGTTCCGTGACCGCATTCCCCCAATCGCCGCCTTGCGCCACGAATCGTGCGTATCCGAGGCGCTTCATCAGCACGACCCACGCACGTGCGATGCGGATGGGATCCCAACCGGTCGTGGTGGGCTTCCCGGAAAACCCGTAGCCCGGCAGCGACGGAATCACGACGTCGAAAGCGTCCGATGCGCTCCCGCCATGTGCCGTGGGATTCGTCAGCGGATCGATGATCTTCAACTGCTCGATGATCGAGCCGGGCCATCCGTGCGTGACGATCATCGGCAACGCGTTCGGATGTTTCGAACGCACGTGAATGAAGTGAATGTCGACGCCATCGATCTCGGTGATGAATTGCGGGAGGGCGTTGAGCCTCGCCTCGCACTTGCGCCAGTCGTACTCCGTCCCCCAATAGCGCGCGAGCTTCTGAATCGTCGCGAGCTGAACACCTTGCGATGCATCCGTGACGATTTCGCGTTCGGGCCACTTGGTCGCCTTGATGCGGCTACGCAAGTCGGTGATCTGCGCTTCCGGAACATTCACCTTGAACGGACGAATATCGCTTTTATCAGTCATGGCTTCCAACCTCCCCGAAAGAGTGAGCAGACCGAGCGACGCCGCAGCAACAGTTGCCGCCGCAGCACCGCGAAAGCGACGTCGATTGAAATCGGGCGTGTTTGACATGCAGTGCCTCCAAGGGCAGTGGCCCGGACTAGCGGGGCGCGATGGGCGCCCGGTCAGCGCCGGAAACGCCTCGTCTTCGGCAGGGGTGAGCGGGTCGGCCACGTCCCCGTCCTCAACGCGTGGATGCGGTGCGTGTCCGCCAGCATACACGATGAGCGGCTCTTCGTTCGCGGCCATGATGCCGCCTCAAGACGTTGTCACCGGATCGTCACAAATCGGGGTATCGTGAGTGCTTCCGTCTCCAAAATGTCTCCAAGACTGGGGAGGGCTCCAGACTCCCGCCGCCTCTACGAGTTCCTGTGAATCAGATCGGCGCTTCGGGCGCTGCGGCGGGCTCGTACCTCGCGACCAGAGCTGCGGCGGCAAGATCGCCGGTCACATTGAGGGCGGTGGCGAACGTGTCCGGAACGACATCGAGCGCGATCAGAATGCCGATGCCTTCCACGGGCAATCCGATCTCTGAAAACAGGGGCGCGAGCATGATGAACCCGCCGCGAGGAACCCCGGGAGCCGCCGCCGTGAGGAAGATGGAAGCAAACGCGACGACGGCGATCTCGCGCGGGCCGATCGGGATGCCGTAGAACCAGCCGACGAACAGTGTTCCCACCGTCCACGTAACGGGTGCCGCGAAATGGAAGGTGGATACGGCCAGCGGCAGCACGAACCCTGAAATCCGCTTGGGCAGGCCGAGCTCCCGCTGCGCGCTCTCCACGAGAGCCGGCAGCGAGGCCACCGACGAGCTTGACGTGAAGGCGATCAACTGCGCCGGGAGCGCGGCACGCCCGAACCGCCTCATCGAAACCCGTCCGAAGGCGGCGACCATCGGATACGCGACCAGCATGGCCCCCAGACTGAGCAGTGAGTAGGCCAGGATGTAGAAGCCGATGGCCCCGGCGATGTTCGCTCCCGCGTGGGCGGAGAGCGGCAGCATGAGAGCGAATACCCCCACCGGCGCCGCCAGGATGACCCAGCGCACCATCGTCAGCATCGCCTCGCTCACGGCCTGGAACAATCGGAGAATCGTCTCGCGCGTCGCCGGCGCCGCCTTGGCGGCGGCCAGGGCAAACAGGAGCGTGAACACGATGATCGGAAGCATGGAGCCGCCGGAGGCGGCTGCGATGGGATTCGTCGGAACAAGCGAGACGAGCCACCCGGCGAGCGATTGCTTCGGATCGGCGGCCAGGAGCCGAGCGGCCTCGGCGGCGCCGGCCGGCAGGGGAGGGGCGTTCACGCCGCGCACGCCCAGCAGCCCGAAGACCGCCCGGGTGATGGGGACAACCACCACGGCAAGGGACGTCAGCATCGCGACGAAGACCAGAAGCGTCTTGCCGCCGAGACGGCCGACTGCCTTCACTGCCGTCGCCGACGCCACGCTGGTGACGATGAGCGACACGATGAGCGGTATCACGGTCATCCGGATCGCGTTCACCCAGATGGCGCCAATCGGTTCGATGGCGTCGGCGGCGCGCAAGAGCTCCGCGTTGCCGCTGGCGGCAACGGCGATTCCGATGGCGACGGCGGCCCCGAGGGCGAGGAGAACCCGAGCGCTTTCCTTCATCGTGTCGCCGCCTACATCATCAGGTCGCCGCCGTTGATGTCGAACGACGCGCCGGTGATGTATCCGGCGGCCTCCGACGCGACGAAACAGATCAGATCCGAGACTTCGAGCGGCGTCCCGAGCCTGGGCACCGGATACGATGCGGCGAGACGGTTCAGCAATTCAGAAGATGCGTTCTCGCGGGTGAGCTCGGTGTCGATCATTCCGGGGCAGATCGCGTTCACGGTGATGCCGAACCGGCCGAGCTCCTTCGCGGCGGCCCGGGTGAGGCCGAGCAGTCCGGCTTTCGACGCCGTGTAGTGCGCGCCACCAAGCGTGCTCACCGTGCGTCCCGCCGAGGATGAGATATTGATGATGCGTCCATAGTTCTGGGCCTTCATCGCGGGGAGCGCCGCCTTCATCAAGAGAAAGGGCGCCGTCATGTTGGTCTCGAGCGCCAGGCGCCATTCCTCGGCGTCGAGCTGCTCGAACCGCGTCGGTCGCGCATGCGCGGCGTTGTTCACGAGAATGTCGATACGGCCGAATCGGTCGAGGGTTCTGCCCACGATCTCCGCGGGGACACGGGGGTCGGTGATGTTGCCGGGCACGGCGAGCGCTCGCGGGCCGAGCGTACTCGCCACCTCGTTCGCGCGGTCCTCCTCGCGCACGTTGACGGCGACCGATGCGCCGCGCTCGTGAAGGCGCGCCGCAGCGTTGCGACCCAGGCCGCGCCAGGCCCCCGTGATCATGGCGACGCGTCCGGTGAGGTCCACTCAGGTGCTGATCAGCTCGGAAAACTTCTGCAGATCGATGTTCCCGCCGGAGACGATCGCGACGATCGGTCCCCGTCCGGCCTTGCCCGTCAGCGCGGCGGCGAGCGGCAGGGCCCCCGCTCCTTCCGAGATGACGCGCGTCTTCTCCGCCATCAGCCGCATCGCCCGTCGGGTCTCTTCGAGGGTGACCACGATCGAGCCGTCGATCAGCGATTTCATCCGCTCCCACATGCGCGGGAAGACGCTCTGCCCCCCCGCGCCGTCGACGAACGAGGCCTTCCAGTCCTTGAAGGCCTGCGGCGAGCCCGCGGCGAGCGACAGCGCCACGGGCGCGGCAGTCTCCGGCTCGGCGCCCCAGATCTTGATGTCCGGCTTGAGCGCCTTCAGGGCGCTGCCGACCCCCGTGATCAGCCCGCCGCCGCCGATGCTCGCGATGACCGCTGCCGTGTCGGGCGCGTCTTCGAGAATCTCCAGCCCCATGGTCCCGTGACCCGCAATGAACTGGTGATCGTCGAACGGATGCACGAACGTCCCTTCCGCCCCGGGGTAGGCGCGATCGTCGAGGGCCTTCCAGGCTGTCGCGTAGGGCACCAGGATGAGCTTCGCGCCCAGCGCCCTCATGCGATCGAGCTTCGCCGCCGGCGCCGTCTCGATGGCCACGACGGTGCAGGGCACGCCCGCGATCCTCGCCGCGTAGGCGACCCCCTGCCCCGCGTTCCCCGCGCTGATGGTCCAGACGCCGCGCCGGCGCTCCGACTCGCTCAGCATCGCGACGGCATTGGCCGCCCCCCGCAGTTTGTAGGCGTTGATCGCTTGTAGGGTTTCCAGCTTGAGGCGGATCTCCGGATACTCCGGCCCCATTTCCAGCCGGACGAGCGGCGTGCGCACGATGGTATGCGCGATGCGTTCGCGCGCCGCGCGTATCTCGGCCAGCGCGATGGGACGGACAGGCTCGGGAGTCGCAGGCATGGTCAAAAGGGTAACACAGACTGCGCGCGGGACCGCTTGGCGCGCGATTCGCGATTGACACCGCTTGGAACGCGCCCGTAGAATCCGTTCCACGCCGTTCCGCACGACTCGAAGCCGGAACGGAATGCCATGAATCCAGCGCGTCTTTGCCGCCCGTCGTGAGAGGCCCCGGAGCCCGCGGTCGATGTTGATCCTGTCGGCGGATGACGTCCGCGCGGCGCTCGACATGCCGTCGTGCATCGAGGCGATGCGCGGCGCGCTTCTGGGCCTGCATCGGGGAGAGTTGTCGATGCCGCTGCGCTCGTTCGTCCGCCCGCCCGGGAGCGCTCTGCTCGGACTGATGCCCGCGCACCGCGGCGGTGAGCGTCCGCTCTTCTCGCTCAAGGAGATCGTCTTCGCGCCCGCGAACTCGGCCCGCGGCCTCGACACGCACCAGGGCGCCGTCCTCCTCCACGACGGCGTCGACGGACGGCTCGTCGCAATCCTCAACGCCTCGGCGATCACCGAGGTCCGCACCGCGGCGGTCTCCGGGCTCGCGTCGACGCTTCTGGCACGCCCGAACGCGCGGCGGGTCGCCATCCTCGGTTCGGGCGTCCAGGGCCGGTCGCACGCCGTGGCGATGCGCGCCGTCTTCCCGGACGCCGAGCTGCGCATCTGGAGCCTCAGCCTGCCGCGTGCCGAGG
>VBOY01000006.1:0-13866 GCA_005893295.1 Candidatus Eiseniibacteriota bacterium
GGGCGACCAGGAAACGGGGACGCCACTTCGATCCCCACTTGAGCCCGTCGGAAAGAGTGGCTACGCCTTTGTCGAACTGGTGCGTGCGCACCAGGCAGTCTCCCAGGGCCAGCTTGGCTTCCGGGAACTTGCGATCCAGATCGTTCGCCTTCTGGAGCAGGGGGATCGCCTCGCCGTACTTTTCCTGCCGGCGCAGGACCTCACCCTGTCCGTAGTAGGCCATCGCCAGATTGGGATCCATCTTCTGGGCGAGCTGGAACGCCTCCCACGCCTTGTCGTACTGGCGCCGGCGCAGCCACACGAGCCCGACGCCGGCCCGCCCGCTCGCATCACCCTGCTGGGCGGCGCGCTCGAATGCCTTGATGGCATCCTCGTAGCGGCCACCCTGAAGCGCGGCTCGACCATCCTTGAGGTCGTCCGCCCGCACCGCGACCGGGACGGAGAGCCAGGCAGTGGCAGCAAGGGCAATCAGAGAGCTGCGACGAAACAGGCCGGGGATCGGGATCATGGCTCGAAGTGGATCTCTCTTTCTCAATGGGCACCTCGCATCGGGGAGCGCCGGACGAAGCGGACTTGAACGCCGGTCGGAACCAGCCCCGCCTCGTGGATGATGCGCTGTCCGTCGATGCTGGTGACGAACGTGATGGTGCCGCTCACGAGCTTGAAGCCCGTGGGGCGCGCGTAGAAGTTGAAGAAGCGAGTCAACGGATAGTCTCCTCGGTACACCGACTCGGCATCGGGAACCCAGTAAGGAAGACCGGCCAAGCTCGAGAGGCGCAGGGTCTTGACGCCCTCGCGGACCGCAGCCAGCGAGACGAAACCGATGGCCCGCGGCCGGCGTGCCACCTCCGCGACCACGCCCGAGTCTGTATCTTCATACACCACGGCGGCGCGGATGGGCCGGCCCCCCAAAACCTGCTGTATAAAAGTATTTGTCACGTCGGTCTCGACACCGGGAATGACCGGCTCGATGCGACCGGCACCCCCCAGTTCCTGCCAATTGGCCACCTTTCCTTCGTAGATCTCCGACAGCTCCGAGACGGCCAGGTTCTCGACCGGATTCGACGGGTGCACGATTGCCACCGTGGCGTCCCTCGCAAAGCGATACCCTTCCAGCTCCAACCCTGCTCGCGCCGCCGCTCGCCGCTCCTCCGGCGTGAGATCCCGGCCCACCGCCGCCAAATCGCATTGTGCTCCAAACAGGGCCCGGATGGCTCCATCCGATGACCTTTCCAAGACACGAAAATGGGCTTGCGGGTACAACTTCGCGAACGAAGCCACCTCCCGGTCGATGAGCGAACGCGCCTCGGCGGTGCAAGCAATCGTGATACGCCCGCTGGTGAGCGAATCTTCCAGCCGCGAGGACCTCGGCTGGGAGGAGCAGCTGCAGAGCGAGACGGCGGCCAGAAGGGCGGGAGCGCCCGCGCGGGCGCCGGCCAGCCCACGCCCGGGGTGCCGAAGCGCTCGAAGTCTATGAACCACGTCAGTCGTTTGTCAAACGCAGGTCCATGGGCCTCCCGCACGGGACTCGCGGCAGCGGGTCGGGAGGGCAGCCGAGGAGACTAGAGAACCGCTCCGCGAGGTGTCAAGCTTCGGCTCCGCGAGTCGACGGGGTGCCCGGCGCCAAGGCGCCACCCCGTGCGCCAGCCCTCGCGGGACGTGCGTCGGGCAAGAAACGCACTTGCAGCGCCTTCCGCGGAGCGACTAGACTGCGCGGCGCCGAGTCGCATGACACCGCGCTCGATCTCTGGACGAGTTCGGGAGTCCAGAGGTGACTCACGACGACACCTCGCAGTTTCTGCATCTAGCTCGTGCGTGGGCTGCCGATCGCCTCTCGCTGGGGCAAGCTGGACTCCCTTGTTCTACGGCCGCAGCGCCACGAACCGGGCCACTGCCGACGGGCCCGCACGGGTGAATCTGGCGCGCGGCCGCGGCTGCCCGGAGCTCGCGAAGGTTGCGGCTCGCGCTCCCGGCGTGACATGGCGCTCAACCCCGACCTCTCCATGAGGCGTCGAACCGACCGTCTCCTACGCGCTCATGGAACGGCAGGGCGGACCGATCGCTCGGCGCACACGCCGACGCTCGGCACGTGGGCCTCGGCCCACGGACTCTTCGACCCGCGAAGTCCATGGCTCGTGCCGGCGCTGCTTCTGCTCGCCACCCGGCTCGTGTTGTGGTCGTGGCTGCCCCTGGCTTCGGAAGACGCGTACATCACGTTTCGCTTCGCTCGGAATCTCGCCAGCGGCCACGGCCTGGTCTACAACCCCGGATCCAAGGTTTTCGGATTCTCGTCTCCGACGTGGACCCTGTGGAGCGCCCTCGGCACTCTGCTCGTGCACGACCCGGTCCTTTGGGCGCGTACCACCAGCGTCCTCGCCGACCTCGCGACGCTCGCCGCGATGGTCTGGCTCCTGCAACGCCATGCCTCACGTGCTTCCGCATGGTGCTTCGCCGTGTTCTACGCGGCGTGGCCGTACTTCGCGGCGGTGTCGGCCTCGGGCATGGAGAACGCCTCCATGGTGGCGCTCATCGCGCTGGCCGCGGCCGCGAGCCGCAGCGCATGGTCCGGGCCCTTGCTGGCCGCGGTCGCGCTGATGCGGCCGGAAGGGCTGGCGGCGGCGGGGGTGCTGGCGATCGGCGCGCGATGGCGCGATCGCGCCGTGGCCCTCTGTTTGGTGGCGGCGGCGGCGATGTGGCTGACGCTCTACTTCGGCTCGCCGATCCCCCAGAGCTTGATCGCCAAGTCGCGGCTCTACGGAACTCCCGGGCCGTGGGTCGGGCGCCACTGGTGGGAATGGCTCTCCCCCGCGCTCTTGGGACGCGCGCCGCGGAGTCCCGATACGCAGAACCTGTTCGTCCTGAGCGTGGTGCTCGCCCCGGCGCTGATCCTCGGGGTCCGCAGTCTGTGGCGCAACCGGATGAGCGCTCTGGCGCTGGCGATCGCAGCGTGCCTGGCGGTGTGGCTCGTCTACGCGGTGCTGGGCGTTGCCTACTTCTGGTGGTACCTGTGCGTGCCGCTCGCCGGATTCGCGGCCCTGGCGTCGGTGGGGTTTCCCTCGCTCGCCCGCGGGCGCGCCCTGTACGTCTCCGTGGCGTTGTACGTCGCGGGTCTGTGGACGCTGGCCCCCTACCTCTACGTGGGACGAGCGCTCAACGAGATGCGTGGCTTCGCAGCCGTGGGCCAGTACCTGGCGGACCACGCCCGGCCTGGAGACAAAGTCATGGCGGAGCCGATCGGGATGATCGGCTATCGGGCCCCGGTGGTGGTGGTGGACGAGATCGGGCTCGTCTCACCCGCCGTCGCGCGGCGCCGCCTCGAGGGGTCCGGCTGGTACGCCGACGTGGCGCGCAGCGAACGACCCGACTGGCTGGTGGTCCGCGCCTCGTTCGTCAAGGCGGGCGATGTGTTCGCCGGCCGCGGGGCGCCGTTTCGCGCTGGCGCCGAGCGGGAATCCCTGCTCACGCGGTACACGGTGGCCGCGGTCATCGACACCGCGTCCCACGATCTCGCGCTCGCCGTGTTGCGGCGCATCCGCTAGACGGCCCTGGGCGCCTGCCCTGGCCTCGCCCCCCCCGCTACTTCTCCACGATGTCGCTCTTCATCGGACCCAGGATGGCCAGCAGGTCGGACTTCTCGCGGTCAGCCACCTTGAACTGATCCAGCGCCTTGACGAGGTCCTCGACCAATGCATCGAAGTCGGCGCCGGTGATCCCCATTCCCGCGTGCACGGTCTTCATGTCGCGCCCGGTGTACTTCTGAGGCCCTCCCGCCGACTGGGCGATCAGCTCGACCAAGTGGTTCTTGAGGGGCTCCATGTCGGCGTCAGCGAAGAATTTGTTGATGCGAGCGTCGGCGACGACGTTGGCGATGAACTGATTCACCACGGCCCGGATCGCCTCCTCCTTGCCCAGCCGCTCGTACAGCGTCTTCTCTCCCGCCTCGGGAGCCGACGCGGCCGGAGCCGTTTCGGCCGGCGCCGCCTGCCCGGCCGACCCCTTCCCCTTGCAGCTGGATGCAGCTCCGAGGAGAACCGCGAGCGTGGCACAAACGAGCAGTTTCTTCATGTGTGTCCTCCCGAGAAACGCGCGAGAGTTCCGGCCGACGGACGCAGGACGAGCCCTGAATTAGGGCCGCAATCGATAGAGCATCCGCGGGAAGGGAATCGTCTCCCGCACGTGGTCCAGGCCGGCGATCCACGCCAGGGTTCGCTCGACGCCGATGCCGAAGCCGGCGTGAGGCACCGACCCATAACGCCTCAAGTCCTTGTACCACTCGAATGCTTCTTGGGGGAGCGCATGCTCTTCGATGCGGCGTGTCAACAGCTCGAGCGAGGCCATGCGCTGGCCGCCGCCGATGATTTCGCCATATCCCTCGGGCGCCAAGCAATCACACGAGAGGCAGGCCCGCGGGTCGGTGGGATCCGGCTCCATGTAGAACGCCTTGACGACTGCCGGATAGTGGGTCACGAACAGCGGCGTGTCGACCTGCTCCGACAGCACCGTCTCGTCCGTTCCGCCGAAATCGCCGCCCCACTCGAAGGCGTGCCCGGCCGCGCGCAGGCGTGCGACCGCCTCGTCGTAGCGGATGCGCACGAACGGAGCCTTCACGCGCTCGAGCTTCGACACGTCACGCTCGATCGCCTCCAGCTCCTGGCGCCGTCGCTCGAGCACGCGGCTCACGGTGTACACCACGAGTCGTTCCTCGAGCGCGATCACGTCTTCCAAGGTCGCGAACGCCCATTCCGGCTCCATCATCCAGAACTCGATCAGATGGCGCCGGGTCTTGCTCTTCTCGGCGCGAAACGCCGGGCCGAAGCAATAGACGCGACCGAACGCCATCGCCGCCGCTTCCTCGTAGAGCTGGCCGCTCTGGGTGAGATACGCGCGTTGATCGAAGTACTGTGTCTCGAACAGGGTGGTCGTGCCTTCGCACGCATTGGGCGTGAAGACTGGGGCATCCACGAGCAGGAACCCCTCGTGATCCATGAAGTCGCGGAACGCTTGGATCACCTCGGCCCGGATCGTGAGGATGGCCTGCTGGCGGGCCGAGCGGAGCCACAGGTGCCGGTGGTCCATCAAGAACTCCGTGCCATGCTCCTTCGGCGAGATCGGATATGGTTCGGCGAGGGCGACCAACTCGAGCGACTGCATGCCCATCTCGACGCCGCCGGGCGCGCGCGCATCCGCGCGCAGAGCCCCCCGCACGATCACCGACGATTCCTGGGTGAGGCCGTCGCAGAGATCCCACACCGTGGGCGCGACGTCGTTGCGACCCACCACGCACTGCAGCACGCCGCTTCCGTCGCGCAGCACCAGGAACTGGACCTTTCCGCTGGAGCGCCGGTGCATCAGCCACCCCCGGACCTCGATGCTACCCCCGACGTGGGCGGGGGCCTCCGACACCCGCACCCAGGGAACGGTGGAGCTTTGGGAAACCGAACTCAAGATTCCTCCGCGAAATACCCGGGGGAGGGCGTGGACGCGCCGGTGGTCGCCGGCGAGGCTTTCGGGGCGCCCTCCGCACCGTGCCCGCCGACGCAAAGACGGCTGCGCTTGACGATCAAGACCGCGGCTGGCGCGGCCGATAACAGCCTGGAACGCGTGGCACGTTACGAACCCCAGCATCCGGCTGTCAAGGGATTGGCCCCCATGGCCTTGAGGCTGTGCATTCACCTGTCGTGTGCTCGGGTCCAGTCGCGACCGGCGACTCGTCGCCCCGCGCGTGCCAGCGCCCTCTGGTTGCTCCTCGCGACCGTGCTCGCCTGCGCCCCTCCCATTGCGAACGCCACGCCCGCGAGCTCCGCCTCCGATCCGCCGGCGCCCGTTGCGCCAACCAACATGCGCGACCTCGATGCGTGGTTGGACTACAAGGGCCGCGCCGACATCGATGCGCTCCCCAGCGAGGCACGGATCTTCTACCGGCACGGCCGGATCGCATGGACGCAAGGCCAAGACGTCGAAGCGGTGCGCCTGGTGCGCGGCGCGGCCACGCTTGATCCGTCCTTCGCCGCGCCCCACGTCACCCTGTTCTCATGGTTCGTATTCCGTGATCCGAGCCAGGCCCTGCTCAGCGCGGCGACTCTCGTCGATCTCGTGCGCAAGGATTTCAGGCTCCAGCTCCACCTGGTCGCGAACAGCCTGTTCTTCCTGCTCCACGCCTGGTTCTTCGGCGTTCTCGCGGCGGCCTTGCTGCTGGTCGCTCTCCACCAGGGCGCGCTGCGTCATCTGTGGCACGAACGCCTGTGCAACGTGCTGCCACCTCGCTCCGCGAGCATCTGGGCGTGGGTGTTGCTTCTGCTTCCCTGGGCGGCAGGGCTCGGGCTCGCCCTGCCAGCCCTGGTCTTCCTGGCCATGCTGTGGCCGACGCTCAAACGGTACGAGCGTGGGATCTTCCTCGTCCTCGCCGCGCAGGTCGCGACCGCCCCGCTTGCAGGGGCCCTGATGGGCCGCTTGGCGCTCCCGCTTCAAGATCGAGGGGCGCCGTATTACGGAATCACGGGGCTCGAGCACCAGCCCTACTCGACCGCCCGCGAGTCGGACCTGGCGGCCACGGCATCCCACCACCCCGACGATGGGTTCCTCCACTTCGGCCTTGCTTGGATGGCCAAGAAGGGCGGCTACCTCGAGACCGCCGACGCCGCCTATCGGCGCGTGCTCGAGATCTGGCCCTCGAGCGACCGCGCGTACAACAACCTCGGTAACATCCTGGCGTCTCAGGGTCGGTTCGACGAAGCGCTCAAGGACTACGGCGCCGCGGTGAACCTGAATCCTTCCAACGCCGCCGCCTATTTCAACGCGTCTCAGGTCCATACGCGGGTGTTCGACTACGGCGCCGCGTCGGACGCCCTGGCGAGAGCCTCGGCGCTCGACTTCGAGATGGTGAAGAGCTTCCAGACTCGCTCGGGGTCTTCGCTCCCGCTGGTGGACGAGTGGATCGCTCCTGGCACGCTGTGGGGAGCCCTCCTGACGCGCGACGCCGCTGGGTCCGTGGCGATCCCCAGGGCATGGTACGAGGTGGTCGAGGCCTCGGGATGGCGCTACACCGCCCCGGTGATCCTCTTGACGCTCTTGGCGCTCGGGCTGGGCATAGGGTGGCAGCGCGAGCTTCCGATCCGCCCGTGCTCGAACTGCTCGCGGATCGTGTGCCGTCGCTGCTCGAAGCGGCGGCGCGAGGTCGCCCTGTGCCGCGCGTGCGCCGCGGCGGCGGCCCAGGCCGAGAGCCCGGACTTCGCGAAGGTTCTGCTCGGCCAGCGGGCGCGCAGCGCGCGGCGTCGGGCTGACATGCTCCGCACCGCCCTGGCCTCGTTGGTGCCCGGCTTCGGTTTGTTGACGTTTCGCCACGCGTTTCGCGCGGTCGTCGTGTTGACGCTCAGCGCCGGGCTGGCCTCGATGGCCCTGGGCGTGCGTGGGCCCTTCCTCTACGAGCCCCACGTGGCATCGGCCGCAACCAGCAATGCGGGGTTGTGGTTCGCCGTCGGGTGGGTGGCCGTGTACACGATCTCGATCCTGGAGTACCTATCCCGCGCTTCGCGCGAGAAGGCTCAATCCCCGGCGTCGGCGCGGGGACGCACTGCGCCGGATCACACCGCGGCCGAAGCGGCCTAAGGGGAGACTGATGGCGCTCCAGGGCAATCTGTGCGACTTCTCGGTCACCGAGATCCTGCAGCTTCTCGGCGCTCAAAAGAAGACCGGTTGCCTGATGCTCGACTGGAACACCGAGCGCGCGCTGGTGTACGTCCTCGACGGCAAGATCGTTTCCGCGCGTGCTCCCGGCATGGGACCGGACGATCCACTGCTCAGGTTCCTGATCAAGGTACACCGGCTGTCGGACGAGCAGCGCCGCGGGCTGCAAACCATCCACAAGGAATCGGACCGCGATCTCGAGGATCTCCTGCTCAACGGTCGCTATCTCGAGGCGGAAGAGCTCAGGCTGTACCTGGAGCGCCAAATCCTCAACGACCTGATGCGGCTGGTGCGCTGGGAGAATGGCACGTACCGGTTCGATCCCAAGCTCCACTGGCCGACGCCGTTGGCTCGCCTGAGCATGGAAGGCGCACTCATCGAGGCCTCGCGCCGGGTCGACGAGCAAAAGCGCTTCGTCACGTGTTTCAAGGACCCCCACCAACTGCTCGGGGTCCGCGATCTACCCGACCCCGACGAAGCATTGATGGAGGAGGAGAAGGAGCTGTTCGGCATCATCGACGGCCACCACACGGTGGTCGAGGTGGTCGAGGCCGCCCCGCTTTCGGAGTACGAGGCCTACGAGGCGCTCCACCGCCTACTCGAGGCCCACTGGATCGAGGTCGTCGGCCGCCGGGACCCAGGGCAAGCGCCACCGCCGTCCTCGGTGCGCCCCCTCGCGCCGCCGCCGCCGCGCCAGCGGGCGCCGGTGGCCGCTCAGATCCTGGTCGGCACCCTGATCCTGCTCGGAGCGGTAGGGGTGCAGTTCGGGGCTCGGCTCGTGCGTCCCCCGTCACCGGCCGCCGCGCACGACGACGTCTTCGTGGTGGCCCAGTTGCGCGAGGTCAGGTTGGCGCTCGATCTCTACCGGCGCGAAAACGGCGCCTATCCACCGACTCTAAAGGCGCTGGTGGATGACGATTGGATCGCCGCCGCGCAGGTCCTGTTTCCCGGCTACGATCTCCTCTACGCGCCGCGCCGCGGCGGGCAGGAGTACCGGCTCGACCTTAAACCGAATCGCTAGGCGGCACCGCGGCCGGCCGGTGGGCGCCCGTGATCGTCACTTCGTCTAGCCGGCTCGCGTTGCCTCGGGCTGGTCCAGCTCGGCGGCCAGGATCCAATCCGCCGCCGCCCCGAAATCGTCGCAGATCGCCTCGGGTCGACGTTCATCCAGTGTGGCAACGATCTCTCGCTCCTGGTCGCGGCCATATCCCGATCGCACCAGGATCCCACGCGTCCCGGCCCCATGTCCTGCGGCCACGTCGATCCACTTGTCACCCACGATCACCGAGCGTCCCAGCGCGAGCTCAAGATCCTCGGACGCGCGTTCGAGCAGGCCGGGCTTGGGCTTGCGGCACGGACACTCGTCCTCGGGGGCGTGCGGGCACACGTAGATTCCGTCCAGCTCGACTCCGTGCGAGCGCAGCCCCCGTCGCAGGTGGCCCATGATCTCGTAAACGCGGGCGCGCGGGAACAGGCCACGCGCCACGCCGGATTGGTTCGACACCACCACGATCGCGTAGCCGGCGGCCTGAAGCCGGCGCAACGCCTCCGGAACCCCGGGCAGGATCTCGAGGTCCGTCGGGTTCGCCAGATACCCCACCTCGCGCACCAACGTGCCGTCACGGTCCACGAACACCGCCGGCCGCGGCGCGCGCCCACGTTGCCGAGCGAGCGATCGCTCGCACGCTCGCTCGAGGATCTCGACGTCGGGATCCCCGGCATCCACCGGGGCCGTGGCGACCTCGTCCGGCCACAGGCCGACGCGCTCGGGATCGATGCTGGGCGCGCGGTCGCGGAACGTGGCCGCGGCCTCGGCCGCAATGAGGCCGTGCGAATGGAGCGTGTGCCACGCCCAGCGATCGAACCAGGTCCATCGAGCGACCTGGTCGAGCCCCAACTCGAGCACCATGCAGCGTGCTCCCACCTGCCGGCCGAGAAGAGAAGCGGTGGCGATGCGGTCGGCATCTCCCACCACCAGCTCGGCGCGCGTCCCCCACAGGGCGTGGAGGCCGAGCAGGGCGCGCGGGCCCGACTCCCGAGGCAGAGCGGGGGTTCCCCACCAGCTCACCTCGTGACCTCGCAGGGAGAGCCCCGTGGCGGCTCGGGCGAGGCGGCTCACCCGGACCCGGGAGGGAACGACCAAGATCCTCACGAAACCTGTCCCGCGCGGTCAGAAGGCGCGTGACCTCTCATGCCACGAGCTCGTCGCACGCTCGACACGCCTCGTCCACGGTGACTGCGTGCAGGCACCGGTAGCCGATGCGGCAGGTCCGCTGAAAGCACGGCGCGCACACCGGGGCGTGCTGCAGCACCCGCACGCGCGATCCCAGCGGCGCCGTCCAGGCGCTGCTGGTCGAACCGAACACGACCACCGTGGGGGCGCCGGCTGCGGCCGCCAAGTGGGCCAGCCCCGAATCGTTGCTCACCACGATCGCGGCCTGCGCGCACAGCGCCGCCTGCAGCGGCAGGTCCGTATCACCCGCCACGGATGAGATCCCCGCGCCGGCCTCGCGCGCCACGCGCTCGCATTCCGCTCGCTCCGAGGCGGCCCCGCAGACCAGCACCGAAAGGCCGCGTCGCGCGATGTGACACCCCACGGCGGCGAAGCGATCGAGCGGCCAGCGCTTGGCCGGCCCGTACGCGGCTCCCGGGGCGAGGAGCGCCAGCCGACCCGCGCCGGATCCGAGACGCGCAAGGAAGGACGCGGATCGCTCCACCGCATGCGCCGGGACCTTAAGGCGCGGCAACGGACCCGGCCGCGCTCCCAGCTCGGCCCCCAAGGCGAGGTATTCGAGGCTCAGGTGCAGGTCTCCGCGAGGCGGACGTCGAAGCGCCCGGTTGAGCAGCGGTCCGCGCCCGTCGTGCCGGTAGCCGATCCGCCGCGCGGCGCCGCAGCGCCACGCGAACAGGGCGCTCGAGAACGAGGGAGGAAGCACCAGAGCCACGTCCGGCCGCCAGGCGCGCACCTCGCGCAGCACCGCGTCACGTTCGGAGCCGTGCGAGGTCCAGGCGTGGAGACGCGCAAATAGCCCCTCGCCCGCGATGAGGTCGAGCAGCGCGCCCGGCGCCACCGCCGAGAGCTCGGCTTCCGGGCGACCGGCCCGGACCGCATGGAGCAGGGGGCGCGAGAGCATGAGGTCGCCGAGCCAGTTGGGAAGCCGGACCAGGATGCGCTCGGGCATCGCGGTTGCGCCTGCCGGAAAGCTCAGTAGGCGCGCGCGAACAGGGCCACGGGATGGGCGGCGCGGAAGCGACCCGCGTACGGCGCCTGGTCGAGCGGCACGCAGCGCATCGTGGCCCCGGTTCGCTCCCTGACCTGGGCCTCGAACTCCGGACTGCCGTCCCAGGGCGCGGCGACGAAGCCGCGCCGTTCGCCGAAGTGCGCTTCGATCTCTTCCAGCGTGCTTGCAAATGCCGTGTTCTCGGCGCGGAAGGCGCGCGCGGACTCCAGCAGCGCCGCCTGTACCTCATCGAGCAGAGTGGTGACGCGTGGCGCGAGTGACTCGAGCGGGATCGACTCCTTGGCTCGGTTGTCGCGGCGTACGCTCATCACCGTCCCTTTCGCCACGTCCTTCGGTCCGACTTCGAGCCGCAGCGGCACTCCGCGCAGCTCGTACTCGTTGTACTTCCAGCCCGGCGTGTACTGCTCGCGGTCGTCCACGTGCAACCGCACCCGCTCGGTGAGCGCTCCCTTGACCCGCTCCAAGAAGGCCCGCACCGTGGCACGGTCCTCGGGGGTCCGCCAGATCGGCACCACCACCGCTTGAATCGGCGCCACCCGCGGCGGAAGGCGGAGGCCCTGGTCGTCCCCGTGGGCCATGATCACGGCTCCGATCAGACGCGTCGAGACACCCCAGGATGTCTGGTGGACGTGCTGGCGCCGTCCCTGCTCGTCCTGGAACGTGATGTCGAAGACCTTGGCGAAGTGCTGGCCGAGGTTGTGGGACGTGCCGGCTTGCAACGCCTTGCCATCGCGCATCAGCGCCTCGATCGAGTAGGTCATCTCGGCACCGGCAAATTTCTCCGCATCGCTCTTGCGTCCGGCGTGGACCGGGAGAGCCAAGTCGGTCTCCGCGAAGGAACGATAGACGTCCAACATGCGCAGTACTTCGGCCTGGCAATCCTCCGCGGTGGCGTGGGCGGTATGGCCTTCCTGCCACAGGAATTCGGTGGTGCGCAGGAACAGCCGCGTCACCTTTTCCCAGCGCATCACGTTGCACCACTGGTTGAGCAGCACCGGCAGGTCCCGGTAGGACTCGATCCAGCGCGAGTACATGCGACAGATGATCGCCTCGCTGGTGGGCCGAATGGCCAGCCGCTCTTCCAGTTTGTCGTTGCCCCCATGGGTCACCCAGGCCACCTGCGGGGCGAACCCCTCGACGTGCTCGGCCTCGAGCTTGAGCAGCGATTCCGGAATCAACACCGGGAAGTAGGCGTTTTGATGCCCCGTGGCGCGGATGCGGGCGTCGAGCAGGCGCTGCATGTTCTCCCACAGCCCGAAGCCATAGGGCCGGATCACCATGCAGCCGCGCACCGGCGCGTAGTCCGCGAGCTGCGCTTTGCGCACCACCTCGTTGTACCAGCGCGCGAAGTCGTCGCTCTGGTCGGTGAGGTCCTCGACGAAGCTCTTGTCGTCCTGGGTTTCGCTCACGAGCTCTCCGGGACGCGCGCGCCGTGGACCCCGCCACCCACGCGCGTCAAACGAGCGCGCGATTATAGGGCGCACGCGGCGAACGCGACAAGCGAGCCGCGCACCGCTGTCGCGAGGCACTCATCGGATGAGCGTCTTCAGAAAGTGAAGTGACCGTGGCGGGGCTTGCCGGGCGCCGACACGGGGGAGGCGCCGGCGAATCCGCTCGCGACGACCTTCTCGACGTGGCTCGCGACCTCGGCGGGACGCAGCTCGACCATGCAGCGAAAGTGTCGCTTCGGGCAGCGCGGGCGGCCGTGGAGCGTGCAGGGTTGGCAGGGCTCGTGTCGACACAGCACGACGTGCCCCTCGCCGGCCGGAGCAAAGCCCAGCTCGGGCGCCGTGCTCCCGAACAGGGCCACCACGCGCAGGCCCCGCGCCGCGGCCAGATGCATGAGGCCGCTGTCGCACGACACGGCCGCGCGGCAGCCGGACAACAGCGCCGCGATCCGCGGCAGGGGCTCGACGCACCAATCGGCCGCCGCGTCCGTCTCGACTCGCGCCACCAAGCGAGGCAGTGTACGGCGATCGGTATCCGACGAAACGTAGACCAACGCACGGCCCCGTGCCCGCAGTCGCTCGTGCAGCTCGAGCCAGTGCTCCTCGGGCCAACGCTTGGTGGCGTGTCGAGCGCCAGGCAGGAGCGCCACGCGAGGTTCGGTTCGTGCGGCGATCCATTCCCGAGCCCAGCGCTCGGCTTCTTCCCCGGCGTGAACGCGAGGAGGATTCGCGGGCGTGCGCCCGAGCGGAGCGAGCGCCTGGGCGAAGCGGTCGAGCGCTCGCGGAGGCGGGGCCAGCCGCGCCCAACGCGCGTGGACCGAGGCCGCGCGCCTCAGGCGCCACGATCCACAACGCAGCACCGGCGCGCGCTGGCGGAAGGTGAGCACCCGGGTGCGCACGTTGCCGTGCAGGTCCAAGATCAGGTCCGCATCCTCCAGCTCGGCGCTCATCGAGACCAGGTCTTCGATGCGTCGCGCGTCGACCTCGAGCGGGCGCACGTGGTCGACCGCCGGATCGAAGCGCACCAGGTCCGCGTACTCCTCCTTGGTCCAATACGTGATCCGGGCCTCGGGCCAGGCACGCTTGAGCTCGCACACCACCGGCAAGGTGAGCACCACGTCGCCGAGCGAGGAGAGCCGCAGCACCGCGATGGAGCGGAAGCCGCCGGCCGGCACCGCAACCCGCTTCAGACGGCCCACGCGTACGCCGCGGCCGGGCTCACGGCCGCGACTCCTTGCACGGTCGGATCACGGCTCGGTCGGAGCAGAACCGGTGGGGCGAGACGGGCGCGGCGACTGCGGCACGCCCAGGTCCATCCCTTGCGCGAGCGCTCCCAGCAGGTCCACGCCGGCGAAATCCTCGCGTCGGTCTTCGGGGCGGGCGCTCAATTGGCGCGCCCCGACGAGCTGGAACACGATCTCCCCCACGTCCAGGGAGGAATACACACCCCAGGTGCGAAACACCATGGGCGCCATGACGCCGAACTCGCCGCG
>VBOY01000006.1:14061-32228 GCA_005893295.1 Candidatus Eiseniibacteriota bacterium
CCGCCTCACTCCCGCCTGCGTCGCAGCACGGTCGAGCGCCCGGTCCATCGCCGGTCGATGCGCGGGTGGTCGGCGTTGTAGTGGAGGCCTCGGCTCTCGCCCCGGCGCCGAGCGGACTCCACGATCAGGCCGCCGACCAGCGCGATGTTCCGCAGCTCGATCAGGTCCGGCGACAGGCGCAACGTGTGGTAGGCGTTCTCGATCTCCTCGGACAGCAGGGCCAGCCGGCGCGCGGCGAACGCCAGGCGCTGGTCGGTGCGCACGATCCCCACCAGGTCCCACATCACGCGCCGCACCGCGTCCCAGTTGTGATCGAACAGCCCCGTCTCGAGCGGCGGACGTGTACCCTTCCGGCTCCACGCCGCCACACGCGGCACGCGCGCGACCTCGCGGACACGGCGCTCCGCTTCGGCGGCGCCGTGGTGGGCGCACACCAACGCCTCGAGCAGCGAGTTGCTCGCCAGCCGATTCGCTCCGTGGAGGCCGGTGCAGGCCACCTCGCCGATCGCGAGCAAGCCGTTCAGCGCGGTGCGCCCGCGCACGTCGGCCCGCACGCCGCCGCACATGTAGTGGGCCGCCGGCACCACCGGGATCGGCTCCCGCGTCAGGTCGAAACCGAAACGTCGCAGGGCGGCGACGATGTTGGGGAAGCGCTTTCGTACCAGGGCCGGTGTGCGGTGCGTGATGTCGAGGAAGACGTAGGGCTCACCGCGTCGCTTCATCTCGCGGTCGATGGCGCGCGCCACCACGTCGCGCGGCGCGAGCTCGGCGCTGGGATGCACGCCCGGCATGAAGCGGGTGCCATCCAGGGTCCGCAGCACGGCGCCTTCTCCACGCAGGGCTTCGCTGAGAAGAAACGATTTGGCCTCGGGGTGGAAGAGACAGGTAGGATGGAACTGCACGAACTCCAAATTCGCGACCGGTGCGCCCGCCCGGTAGCCCATCGCCAGGCCGTCCCCGGTCGCCACGTCCGGGTTGGTGGTGTAGAGGTAGACTTTTCCGCACCCGCCGGTCGCCAACACGGTCACTTTCGCGACGATCGGGTCGATCCGGCCGGTCGCGCGGTCGTACGCGTAGGCTCCCCAGCACGTGTCGCGACGCGCCGCCGTCCGCCCACCATGGCGGATGCGAGATTCCAGCAGCAGGTCCACCGCCAGATGGTTCTCGAGCACGCGGATCCGCGCATGGCGTCGCACGCGGCCGAGCAAGGTCCGTTCGATCGCACGCCCGGTGAAGTCCGCCGCGTGCACGATTCTCCGGCGCGTGTGCCCGCCCTCGCGGCCGAGCGCAAACCCGTGGTCGGTGCGCGTGAACGGGACTCCCAGCGCTTCGAGCTCCGCCACGCGTTGCGGCCCTTCGCGCACCACCTGACGCACCACCGCGGCATCGCACAGGCCGGCGCCGCAGCGCAGGGTGTCGCGTTCGTGGGCGTCGAAGCTGTCGTCGCGTCCGAACACCGCCGCGATTCCTCCTTGCGCATACTGGGTGTTCGACTCGCTGTCCTCCTTCTTGGTGAGGACGATCACGTTCCCGAAGGCGGCCGCCTTCCACGCCAGCGAGAGTCCCGCGATGCCACTTCCCAGCACCAGCACGTCACAGGCGCGGTCGGGCCTCGCGCGCGGCATCAGGAGACTCCCGTTGCCGGCGGGCGGGCGTTCCCGGCCGCCACGGAGACGCCGGTCGAGGCGCCGAAGACCAGCGCCTCCACCGTGTCCCCACCCGACACCCACCTCCACTCGACCTCGAGCACCACCACCTCCTCGTCCCCGCGCTCGTGGGCCGGCCAGCGCACCGCATCCTTGGCCGTGAGGAGAACCACACTCCCCGCCGCGCGGGCGCGCTGCCGCTCGCGCCGCGCCTCGTCCCGCGAGAACCAATGGTGATCGCGATAGATGGAGGTGCCCGTCACCTCGAGCCCGGCTTCGGCGGCGCTGGACGCCACGGCCGCGGGATGCCCGGTGCCGGTCACGACCCACGCGCGGCGCGGCGTGGCTGCTCGGCCGTCGAGGGTGCCGAGACCGATCACGTGATGGCGGCCCGCGGCAACGAACGCGGCGGGAGCGAACCGCCGCACCTCCTCCGCCAGGGTCGCCGGATCCTCGGAAGGCTCCAAACGCGACAGCACCACCACCTCGGCCCGTTGGAGCGCCTGCCTCGGCTCACGTAGCCGTCCGGCGGGCAGCAAGCGCCCGCCTCCCCACGGATCGCGGGCATCGAGCAGGACCACGTCGAGGTCACGCTCGAGCGCCCAGTGTGAAAACCCGTCGTCGACCAGGATCAGCTCGCCGCCCGCCTGCGCGGCGGCACGCGCCAGCGCTCGCTTGTTCGTTCCGCTCAGCACCGAGCGCTCGCCGAACGTCCGCCGATAGAGGATCGCTTCGTCGCCGTGCCCGTGCGGCCCCGGATGGTAGTCCCGGCACACGATGCGCGCCGCCGCGCCGAGCGCTCGTGCGCGCCGCATCAAATGCGTCACCAGCGTGGTCTTCCCGGTCCCGCCCACCGTCAGGTTTCCGACACTCACCACGCGAGCCGGCACGCGGCTGGGCCGCACCCAGCCGAGCGCGTACGCGCGCCGTCTGGCTTCCCAGGCGCCGCCGTATACGGTGGCCGCGACCGTCCTGAGCCCGTCGCTCATCGAGGTGGCCATAGCTCCCACGCGACGAGCTGCTCGACCGTGCGGCGGGCCACGCCGCGCTCCGCCGCGACCACCGCGAGGGCGCCCGCGGCCATCGTGGCGCGGGTCTCGCGGCTGACCAACAGGGCTGCCAGCGCCGGCGTGAGCCTCGGGGTCGCCGGAACGATTTGCACCGCGCCTCGGGCGAGCAACGCGCGCACCGCGGGTCGCTGAGCCTCGTGGTGCGGTCCGATCAGCACCGCAGCCCCACAGGCCGCGGGCTCGAGCGGATTGTGGCCGCCGTACGCCCCCAGCGTCCCGCCCACGAAAGCCACGTCCGCCGCCAGGTAGTAGTCGAGCAGGATTCCCGGACGCTCGTCCCATAGCCACGCGCCTGCGTGGGGCGCGCGGCCCGCCACCAGGGCTTGGCCCGCCTCCCGCGCTTCCGCGCGCAGCTCGGCGGACGCTCGAGGATGGCGCGGGATCGCCGCCACTTGCCAGGCGTCGGCGAGCACGGGCTCGATCGCGCGCCAGGCCAGGGCCAGCGTGCGGACCTCACCCGGCCGCACGCTCCCGAGAACCAGCAAGGGGCGATCGGGGTCGAGGCCCAAGGATGCGCGCGCGAGGGCGCGATTCGGCGCCGGCAGTGGCAACGCGTCGCTCTTGAGGTTGCCGGTCACGACGGTCCGCTCCGGCCGGGATCCGATCATCAGCCATCGCGCGCGGTCCTCCTCGCTCTGGCACAGCACACCGCCGAGACCGCCGACCAAGTCGGTGAGCGGGGCACCCAGACGGCGGTAGCCCACGAGTGAGCGAGGCGAGAGCCGTGCGCTCACCACCGCGGCCGGAATTCCGCGCCGCCGCGCCTCGATCAGCCAGTGGGGCCATAACTCGGTTTCCACGATCAACAGGCGTGTGGGGTCGAGCGCTTCGAGGAAACGCCGCACGATCCCGGGGGCATCGAGCGGAGCGAGGGTCGCGCCCGGGTCGATCGAGCGCAGGCGGGCCCGCCCGGAGCGCGTCATGGCGGTGAGATGGAACCGGGCGCCGGGCCGCCCCCTTGCCAGCTCGCCCACCAAAGGCCCCACTCCCAGGGCTTCCCCGAGCGAGGCGGCGTGGATCCAGGCCGCGGTGTCCTGCTGCGCCGCGACCCGGCCCAGGCGCTCGTCCCACAAGCGCCGCTCCTCCGCGCCTGCCACGAGGCGGAGAGCCGGCGCCGTCGCGCCGATCAGCGGCGCCACCAGGCGGTACGTCCCCCAGACCAAGCTCATCGGCGCTCTCCGGCCTCGGCCGCCACCTCGTCGGTCAGACCGCGGAGCGCGTCCTCGATCTGGCCCCGGGCGTAGAGCGCGTCCCGCTCGCTCAGATCGGGCGGCACGTGGATCGGATCGCCGTAGGCCACGACGACCCGCGCGAACGGCCACGGAATGCGAAACCGATCCCACGACCTCAAGACCCACGTGCGGCGCGCGGACGAGGCTACGGGGATCACCGCCCACCCGATTCGGCTCGCCAGATAGACCAGTCCCGGCTTGACCTCTTCCGCGGGCCCGCGCGGACCGTCCGGCGTGACCGCGAGCCGCCGGCCCTGTTCCGCCCAGCGGATCATCTCCCGCACCCCTTCCTCGCCGCCGCGCGTGCTCGAACCGCGCGCGGTCGCGAACCCCAGCCTCTCTACCACCCGGGCGATGAGCTCGCCGTCTCGATGCTGGCTGATCAGCACCGCGACCCCCTGCCCGCGGTGCGCGTAGACGAGCGGGAGCATTCGTGCGTGCCAAAGGGCGAAGATACACCGCTCGCCCCGCTCGAGCGCTCGAGCGCGCTCCTCGATCCCGAGTCGCCGAATGCGCCACGTCCGCCCCAGGCCCAGGATCAGGAGGCGCGCCGCGCCGGCGGCGAGTGGCAGCCACCACGGCGTCCGCGATCCTACGCCGCCAGCGCCCACAACAGTTCCGCGGCCCGGCGCGAGGCGCCCGGAGGGCCGAGCCGCTGATCGACCTCCCGGAGCACGGCACGCTGGGAGGCGTTCCGCGACGGGTCGTCGAGCCACGGTGCGAGAATTCGGACCAGGCGGTCGGTCGTGAGCTGGCCCTGGATCAGCTCCGGAACGATGGCCCGGCCCGCCACGATGTTGGGGAGCCCGATGCGCGGGAGGCGAACCAGCCTCCGCGCGAGCGCGTAATTGAGCGTGCCGGTGCGATAGACGATCACGTGCGGAGTGCCGAACAAGGCCGTCTCGAGCGTGGCGGTCCCCGACGCCACGGCACAGGCGGTGGCGAACGCTTCGGTCGCTCGCGTCCGCCCGCGCACGATCCGCACCTCGCCGAGCGAGCGGCCGCCGGGCAAGGCATCATCGAGCCCGGGAGCGAGCGGTAGCACGAGCTTGAGATCGGGGCGTTCGCGAGCGAGCGAGCGTCCCGCGTCGAGCAGTGGCCTCAGGTGACGCGCCACTTCCTGGCGCCGGCTGCCGGGAAGGATGCCCAGGATGCGGTCGGTCGGCCGAGCGCCGATCTCTAAGCGGAAGGACGATTCGTTCACCTCCGGCTCGAGGCCTTCGCGCAGCGGGTGCCCCACGAACTCGGTCGGCACCCCCGCGGCGCGGAAGATCTCCTCCTCGAATGGGAACACCACGGCGAGTCGGTCGACCCAACGGCTCATCGCCCGTGCGCGCCCCGCATGCCACGCCCATACCTGGGGGGCGATGTAGTAGAAGACCCGCGCCCCATGTCGCTTGAGCACCGGCCCCAGATGGAGGTTGAAGCCGGGGTAGTCCACCAGCACCACCGCATGCGGCTGAAACCGCGTCAGCTCGGAGAGCAACAGGTGACGGGTGCGCCACAGGGTGGGCAGTCGCTCCACGATCTCGGAGAATCCGACCACGGCGAGGGTTTCGGCGGCGGTGACGCACTCGACTCCCGCCTCGCGGAGCGCCGGTCCGGCCACCCCCCGCACCCGGCACGGCCCGAGTCCCTGAAGCGCCTGGACCAGACGAGCGGCGTGGAGGTCGCCCGAAGGTTCCCCGGCGACGAGCAGGAAGCGCCGCTCTATCGCGCCGCCCACAACACGGCCCGGCTCTTCATCGCTGCGCGGACGGACTCCGCCACCCGCAGGGCCTCGCGCCCGGCTCGCCCCGAGGCGGCGCCCTCGCCCCCTCCGGCCACCGACCGCGCGAACGCGTCGAGCTGGAGGCGGAGTGGCTCGCCCGGCGCGACCGAGAGAGTGCGTCGGGCTATCATCGGCGGGAGCGAGCTGCGCGCCCCCACGGTGTCGACCTGGATCATCTCGGCGCTCGGCTCCGCCAGGTCGAGCGACAGGTAGGCGTCCGACTGGAAGAGACGCAAGCGCCGCAATCGCTCCTGAGACACGCGGCTCGCGGTGAGGTTCGCCACGCATCCGTCCTCGAACTCGAGCCGCGCGTTGGCGATGTCTTCGTTCGCCGACAACACCGCGACTCCGACCGCCGATACCGTCTGGGGTGACGCCGAGACCAGCTGCAGCGTGGCGTCGATGTCGTGAATCATCAGGTCAAACACCACGTCGACGTCCAAGGAGCGCGGCTGAAACACCGCCAGGCGATGGGCCTCGATGAACTTCGGAGAGCGCACCAGGGGGCGGGCTGCGATCAGGGCGGGGTTGAAGCGCTCCACGTGGCCCACCTGGAGGATGCGGCCGTGCCGCTCGGCGGCCGCGATCATGGCGTCCGCGTCGTCGACGGTCCCGGCCATGGGCTTCTCGACCAACACGTGGCATCCGGCGGCCACGGCATGCTCGACCGCGGCGCGGTGCGCGCTGGTCGGCACCGCGATCGACACCGCGTCGCACGTAGAGAGCATCGCGTCGGCAGAAGCAAAAACCAGGCATCCATACCGCTCGGCGGCTTCCGCGGCCCGCTCCGGGTGGCGATCGTAGAGACCGACCAGGCGCACGGCGCCGCCTGCGCTTTCGAGCGCATGGTAGACGCGGGCGTGCTTCTCGCCCCACGTCCCGACCCCCCACACTCCGACCCGCACCGCCGGCATGGTCAACGCGTCAGGCCGCGCGCGGAGGTCTCGGCGAAGCGCGCCAAGGTCTCCACCTCCGGCACCGTGCCCAGGGATGCACGCAGCTCGCCGACCGCCTGCTCCACGGTGAGCTGGCCGCGAAACAGAATCTTGTACGCTCGTTGCAGAGCCGCCACCGCCTCGGGAGAAAACCCGCGTCGTTCGAGGCCGACCGTGTTGATCCCCGCGAGCCGCGGCGGGCTGCCCGCGGCGCGGACGAATGGAGCGATGTCTTGAGGAATGCGCGAGCCGCCGCCGATCATGCTGTGGCGTCCGACGCGGACGAATTGGTGGATCACCGTGCCCCCGCCGACGATGGCCCAATCGTCGATCGTCACATAGCCCGCCATCTGCACCGCGTTCGCGAGGACCACGTGGTCACCGATCTGGCAGTTGTGGGCGACGTGCGCGTACGCCATGAGAAGGCACCGACTGCCGATCCGCGTCGTCGCCTCGGGCTCGGTGGCCAGATTGGCGGTCACGTACTCCCTCACCTCGGTGTGTTCTCCGACCTCGAGATACGAGCGCTCCCCCGAGTACTTGAGATCCTGCGGTGGGCTGCCCACCCCGCCCGATGCGGGTCCACCCGGTGATCAGGGCATGGCTGCCGATCGAGGTGCCATCTCCAATGCGCGTGTGCGGCCCGATCACTGCTCCGGGCCCGATCGCCACCCCCATCCCGATCTCGGCGCCATCCTCGACGAACGCGGCCGGGTGGATCACCGTCGTCATGCGGGCCGCCGGTCCACCACCTTGGCGAGCAACTCGGCTTCGGCCACCAACTGGTCCTCGACGAACGCCTGGCCGCGCATCTTGGACGTGCCCTTGCGGAATTTGACCAGCGTGAGCACGAAACGGAGTTGGTCTCCTGGCACCACGGGACGACGAAATTTGGCTCCGTCGATGCCCATGAAGTACATCAGCTTGTCGTTCGGATCGTCGACCGAATGCAGCAACAAGAGCCCGCCGACTTGGGCCATCGCCTCGAGGATGAGCACCGCCGGCATGATCGGGTGCCCGGGGAAGTGCCCCTGGAAAAACGGCTCGTTGATGGTGACGTTCTTGATCCCTTCGATGCTCTGGCCTTCTTCGAGGCTGGTGATCCGATCGACGAGCAGGAACGGGTAGCGGTGCGGCATGATGTCCATGATCGCCGTGATGTCCCATTCGTCGGGTGGTCCCGCCGGGCGGCGCCCGGGAAGGGGCAACGTCTCCTTGAGGTGCTTGATGAAGGCGACGTGACTCTGGTGTCCCGAGCGCACCGCGGTCACGTGACCGAGCAGCGGACGGCCGAGCAGAAACAAGTCGCCGAGCAGGTCCAGCACCTTGTGCCGCACGAACTCGTCCGGGAAGCGAAGCGGCTCGGGATTCAGCACGCGGTCCTCGCCCACCACCACCGCGCTCTCCATGCGTCCACCCTTGATCCACCCCGCCTTGCGCAAGCCCTCGAGATCACGCTGCAGCACGAAGGTCCGCGCCGGAGCGATCTCCTCGAGGAAACTCTCCGGGGTGATGTCGAGCGCGATCGTCTGTGTGCCGACGAGGGGGTGATCGTAGGCGATCGTGAAGGTGATCTTGAACCCCTGATAGGGCCGGGCCACCAGCTCGATCCCGTTCTCGTTCCAAGCCACCGGCTTGGTGACCTTGATGTGATGGGTCGGGCGGTCCTGGTCGACGAGCCCGGCGCCGCACAACAGGCGCGCGATCGGCGCGGCGCTGCCGTCGGCCGGCTCCGGCGTCTCCATGGTGGTGGTCTCGATCTCGAGGTTGTCGATCGCCAGCCCGGCGACCGCGGCGAGGATGTGCTCCATGGTGTGGATCTGGACGTCCCCGTCGCGCAGGATGGTGCGGCGCCCGGCGCTGGGATCGAAGTGGGCGTTCTCGGGTCGCACCTGAACCTGAGGTCGTCCCGGCAGATCCACCCGCACGAAGCGCACCCCGGAATTCGCGGGCGCGGGCCGGAAGGTGACGGTGCCGCGCTCGCCGGTATGAAGGCCGGTGCCTTCGAAGGTCACCGGCTGGGCGATGGTGCGCTGCATCCGAACGTTCAAGGAACGCGTTCCTCCGCTCCCTGCCGCTCGAGCTTCGCGACTCGCTCCTCGAGTTCGCGGGTGCGCTGGAAGAGCTGCGGCAGCCGCTGGATGAGCGCGGTGAGACGCTTCCACAGCCCATGGCTCACCGCCGGATACCCGCTCACCACCGTGTCGGGCGGCACTCCCTTCGATACGCCGCTCTTCGCGCCCACCATCGAGCCTTTGCCGATCCGGATGTGCCCGACCAGGCCGGCCTGCCCGCCCAGGGTCACGAAGTCCTCGAGCTCGGTGCTGCCGGAGATCCCGACCTGCGCGACGATGATGCAGTGTTTGCCGATGATGACGTTGTGCCCGATCTGGACCAAATTGTCGATCTTCGTTCCGCTGCCGATCTGGGTGCAGTGTGTGGTCGCGCGGTCGACCGTGGTGTTCGCCCCGATTTCGACGTCGTCCCCGATGACCACGTTTCCGACCTGCGGCACCTTGTGGTAGCGGCCTTGATCGAAGGCGAAGCCGAAACCGTCACTACCGATCACCACACCGGGGTGCAGGATGCACCGCGCGCCGATCACGCATTCCTCGCGCACCGTGACGCGCGGGTAAAGGTAGGTCTCCTCGCCGATGGTCACTCCATGCCCGACGTAACACCCGGGCATGAGCACCGCGCGCGCTCCGATCCGGGCGCCGGACTCGACCACGCACTGGGCGCCGACCGAGACGTCCGGCTCGAGGCGGGCGTCGGCCGCGACCCATGCGCTCGGGTGCACGCCCGGAGCCGGTCGGTACAGATCGGGGCGGAAGATGCGCACGATGCGCTGGAACGCGAGGTACGGGTTGTCCACGTTGAGCAGCGGCACCGAAGCCCGCCGCGGCTCGCGCGAGCAGATCACGGCCGACGCCCGAGTCTCTTCGAGGTAGGCGTCGTAACGCGAGTTGGCGATGAACGTGATGTCGCCCGGAAGGGCCTCGCGGATCCCGGCCACGCCGCGGATCACGATCGAGTCATCGCCCACGACGTCGCCGTTCAGCTCCGCGGCCAAGCTCGCCAAGGTACGCGTGATCATGCGAAGGCCTCCCTACCGCGCGCCGGTCCCCCCGGGCCGGGCATTCAGTTCACGCACCACTTCGGCGCTGAGATCCAGGCTGCGATCCGCGAAAATGATCGTCCCGCCGGCCGCGTCGAGCACCATGTCGAGTCCCTGGTCGGAGGCTAGCTTTTCCACCACGGCGCGGATCTGATTCACCACCTCGCGCGTCGCACGTTCATTCTCCTGAGCCGCGCGGCCCTGAGGCCCCCAGATGTCCTGCACGAACCGTTCGTATTCGGCGATCGCCTTCTGCAGCTCTTCTTCTTTTTCCTGGCGGCGCAGCGCCGACAGGATCGGTCCCTGATCGCGAACCTCGGTCCGGAGCTGGTTCACGCGGGTCTCCTTCTCGGTCGCCTCGGTTCGCCAGGTCTGCACTTGCCGATCGAATTGCTGTTGGGCCTCCTGGGCCGCCGTGTAGTCCTGGAAGATCTTCGCCGAGTCGATGTACTTGATCCTCAGGTTCGCGGCGGATGCCGGCAGAGCTAGCACCAGGACGAGGGCTGGAGCGAGCAGCCATGGCGGAGACGGAATCGATCGCATCCTGGTCAGTACGTGGTCTGGCCGATGAGGAAATGGCCGACGAACCGCGGCCCGTCGTCCCGCTGGAAGCCGTAGCCGTAATCGAAACCGATGTTGCCGAGCAGAGGAATCTCGAGGCGCAGGCCGATCCCAGCACCGAGCTTGAGGTCGAAGGGTCGCGCCTCTCCGAACCGGTCCCAGGTATTTCCCGCGTCGAAGAACACCACACCATGGAGCGGATGGGCAATGGGAAACTGTTGCTCGACCGTGTACAGCAGCATGAAGCGGCCGCCCGGATACCGCACCTTCTGGAACGACGTGGGGATCTGCGTAATGGTGGTGTCGGTGCCGGTGATCGTCGTGTCGGGGCGGAACGAGACCGCGACGTCGTGAATGAATTTCTCGGGCACCACCATGTAGTCGTCGTAGCCGCGCAGCGGGTCGGCCGTGGTCCCGCCTCCGAGCCGGAAGCGCTCGTAGGGCGGCACGGGCAAATGTTGGTCGGGGTACTCGTCGAGGAACCCCACGCGCGCACGCACCATGGTGGTCACCGGCTTGAAGATCGATCGCACGAACACTCGGCCCTCGATCCGATGCTTGTGGAAGTTGACCGACCCCCCGAACGGCCCTCCCGCGAATTCGCTGTCGATCGAGAATCGCGAGCCGGCGGTCGGATAGAAGGGATTGTTCGCGCTGTTGCGCAGGAACGATGCATTGAGACTGCTCGTCCTCACGGCTCTGCCGTTGGGGATCCCGGCGACGATGATCGCATTTTCCGCCGGGGTGCCGTGCCCCGTGGTGTCGATCGTCACGTCCTCCAGACGATAGCTGAGCGAGCCACGCGAATAGTCGGGCCACGGTAGGGGTCGCCCGACCCGCACCGATCCCCCGCGCCGCTTCTCGTCGTAGAAGTCCAGCTCGCGACTCGTGTTGAAGATCGAGAAACCGAGCAGGGTCGGCGTGTCGCGGAACCACGGCTCGGTGAAGCTCAAGTAGTAGTCGCTGCGCTTCGGACCGCGCTCGAGGTGAAGCGACACGCTCTGTCCGTTGCCGAGCACGTTGTTGTGGCCGAGCTCGATGAACCCGGTGAGACCGCTCTCGGCCGTGTAGCCGGCCCCGGCCGACGCGGTCCCGACGCTCTTCTCCTTCACCTTGAGCGTGATGTCCACGTCCGTGCTCTCCGCCGGCGCGAAGTCGATCTGCACGTCTTCGAAGAAGCCGAGCCGGAACACGTCGCCTTGCGATCGCACGAGTGCGGAGCGCTTGAACCGATCCCCCTCGTGGATGTCGATCTCGCGCCGTATCACCTTCTCGCGTGTGGCCCGGTTGCCGCTGATCAAGACCATGCGCACGTGGGAAGGCCGTCCCTCTTCGATCGTGTAGAGGACATCCACGGCCGAGCCCCGCACCGTCTCTTGAGGCTCGATTCCGAGGTAGAGGTAGCCGAGCTCGGCGTACTCGCCGTAGGCCGACCCCTGGATCTTCTTGATCTTCGAGAGGTCGTAGCGTTCCTTAGGTTTGGGTTGCCAGAGACGATCGAGCGTGGCCTTCGGCACTACCGTGTTGCCGGACCAGGTGATGGTCCCGATCGTGTACGGAGAACCCTCCTCCACCTGGAAGACCAACGTCAGATCGCGCGGCTTGCGCCCCGGCCGCACCTCGTGCCCCACGACGCGAGCATCCCGGTAGCCGCGGTCGTGGTAATAGCCGGCCAGCTTCTCCTCGTCCTCGGCGAACTGCTCCTGCTTCAGCTCTCCGCCGCCGAAGAACCCCTTCGCCTTGGTGGTGAGCGACTTGCGCAGCTTCTTGTTCGGGAACGCCTTGGCGCCTTCGAATTCGATGCGCGTGATCCGGACGCGCTCCCCTTCGTCGATCACGAACCGCAACGCGACCTGACGCGGCGCAATCGAGTCGGTCACCGCCCGAATCGACGCTCGCCCGAAGCCCGCGTCGTGGTAGAGCTCGAGCAGCGTGTCGATCTGGGTTTGGACCGTGAGCGGCGCGTACGCCTCCCCCGCATGGAGGATGAGTTTTTTCTCGAGCTCGGAGGTCTCGCGCTTTCGGTTGCCGGTGAACTCGATGCGCGAGATGCGCGGGCGCTCCTTGACGTGGATCACCAGGTCGAGCGTGTCGCCCCGGCGCGCGCCCTCTTCCACCCAAGCGTCCTCGAACAACCCGAGCGCGAACAGCTTCCGCACCCCACGCTTCACCCCGTCGAGAGAGTACGCGGACCCGGCGGGCAGCTCGAACGAGCGCAGGATGCGCAGGCTGTCCGTGAGCACGTTGCCGGCGATGCGCACCCTTCCCACCACGGTCGGGGTCGGAACCGAGTCGGAAGGCGCGGGGATCGCGGCACCGGGCGGGACGAGCCGCATGCTGTCCGGGGGCACCACGCTCTGTGCCCATGCCGCGCCGGTGCACAGAGACGCGACCAGGAAGACCAGCGTGAACCGGAGCGTGCCGCTACGTCCCAGGAGCAACCGGCGCAGGAACTGCCTCGACCCGCGCCGCGGGGGCGAAGTCGAGCTCGTCGCCCCTTCGCGTGACCCGCACCTGGCCGCCGCTCGGCAGCTGGCCGCGAAGGATGTACTCCGAAAGCGGGTCTTCCAGCAGTCGCTGGATGGCTCGCTTGAGCGGACGCGCCCCGAGCGACGGGTCGAACCCGCGCTCGATGAGCAGCTCGACCGCCTCCGAGCTGATGTCGAGGTGAATGTCCTGCGCACGTAGTCGCTCCTTGACCTGGCCGAGGAGGATTCCCACGATCGCGCGCATGTCGTCTCGAGTGAGCGCGTGGAACACGATGACATCGTCGATCCGGTTGAGGAATTCCGGATTGAACGCCCGCTTGAGCTCGTCGTGCACGGTGCTCTTGATCGACTGGAACTGGGCAGCACTTCCCTCCGCCTGTTTGAAGCCCAGGTGCTTGCCGCCCGACAGGATCTGACGACCGCCGAGGTTGGACGTCATGATGACCACCGTGTTCTTGAAGTCGACGCGCCGCCGCGAGCTGTCGGTGAGCACTCCGTCGTCCAGCACCTGAAGGAGCACATTGAACACGTCCGGGTGGGCTTTTTCAATTTCATCGAGCAGCACCACCGAGTACGGCTTGCGGCGGACCTTCTCGGTCAGCTGGCCGCCCTCTTCGTACCCCACATAGCCGGGAGGCGCTCCGACCAATCGCGAGACCGAGAATTTCTCCATGTATTCCGACATATCGATTCGAATCAGAGCGTCCTCGCTGTCGAACAAGAACGCGGCGAGTTTCCGCGCCAGCTCGGTCTTGCCGACTCCGGTCGGGCCCAGGAAGATGAACGAGCCGATCGGACGCTTGGGATCCCTCAGGCCAACGCGATTGCGACGTACCGCTCGCGCCACCGCCCCGACCGCCTCGTCCTGACCCACGACGCCCCGGCGCAGCTCGTCCTCCATGCGCAGCAGCTTTTGAGTCTCTTCCTCGGCGAGCTTGACCACGGGGATGCCGGTCATCACGGACAACACCGACGCGATCAGGTCCTCGTCGACTTGGACGTCCTTGTCGCGCTTCGATTCCGTCCAGGTCTTCTTGAGGTCGGCGCGTCGGGCTCGAAATTCCTTCTCCTTGTCCCTCAGACGGGCCGCCTTCTCGTACTCCTGCCCGTGGATCGCGGCCTCCTTCTCCTTCACGATCTCCTCGAGCTTGCGCTCGAGCTCGTGGAGCTCGCCCGGCGCGGTGCTCACGGAGAGCCGAGCCCGGGCGCAGGCTTCGTCGATCACGTCGATCGCCTTGTCCGGGAAGTAGCGGTCATTCATGTAACGGTCCGCCAGCTTGACCGCCTGGACCACCGCTTCGTCCGAGATCTTGACGCCGTGGTGCGCCTCGTACTTGTCGCGCAACCCATTCAGGATCGCGATCGTGTCCTCGACGCTCGGCTGGTCCACCATGATCGGCTGGAAGCGTCGCTCCAGGGCGCCGTCCTTCTCGATGTACTTGCGATATTCGTCGAGCGTGGTCGCGCCGATGCACTGGAGCTCACCGCGAGCGAGCGCCGGCTTGAGCATGTTCGAGGCGTCGATCGCCCCCTCGGCGCCGCCAGCGCCGACGATCGTATGCAGCTCGTCGATGAAGATCACCGCGTCCTTCGATTCGCGAATCTCGTTCATCACGGTCTTGAGCCGTTCCTCGAATTGGCCACGGTACTTGGTCCCGGCCACCACCGCCGCCAGATCGAGGGTGACGATGCGCTTGTTCTTCAGGCTTTCCGGCACCTGTCCGGAGACGATCCGCTGCGCCAGGCCTTCGGCGATCGCCGTCTTGCCGACGCCGGGCTCGCCGATCAACACCGGGTTGTTCTTCTTGCGGCGGGACAGCACCTGGATCACGCGCTCGATCTCCTTCTCGCGCCCAATCACCGGGTCCAGCTTGCTCTCGCGCGCGAGCTGCGTGAGATCGCGCCCGAATTGGTTCAAGGCCGGCGTCTCCGGGCGCTCTTCGCGCTCGGCGCTCGAGGTCGACGGGGCCCCGCCGAGCAGCTTCAGGGTCTCTTCCCGCACCCGCTTGCGATCGACCCCGAGCTCGAGCAGGACTTTCGCCGCGACGCCCTCGCCCTCGCGAATCAGCCCGAGCAGCAGATGCTCGGTGCCGACGTAGTTGTGCCCCAGGGAACGCGCCTCCTCGACCGCCAGCTCGAGCACGCGCTTGGCGCGCGGCGTGAAGGGAATCTCCCCGATGGTCATCGTCCCGCCCGAGGCGCTCACCATGTTCTCGACTTCCTGGCGAATCCGATCCAGGTCGAGCCCGAGATTGTTGAGCACCGTCGCCGCGATCCCCTCGCCCTCCCGGATCACTCCCAGGAGCAGGTGCTCGGTGCCGATGTAGTCGTGCTGGAGGCGCGCCGCCTCCTCGCGCGCCAGGTAGATCACCTTGCGAACTCGCTCCGTGAACTTGTCGTGCATCGATGGCCTTCCTGGTTGGATGACTACGGTGGTGGCTCCGGCCCCCCGTTGCGCTCGGCGGCAGCCAGCCGCTCGCGCACCAGTTGGGCGCGGAAAACGTTCCTCTCGGGCGGCGTCAACTCCCCGCCATAGTGACGCTGCAGGTGGCCGGGTTGGGTCAGCACGAGCAGCTCGTTCACCACCGGGAGCGGACAAAGGCCCGGCAGCGCCAGCGAGACTCCCAAGCGTACCGCAGAGCACAAGTTGATGACCTCCTGGGACGATACCGCTCGGCAGTACCGCAGCAACCCATATGCCCGCCACACCTTGTCCTCGGTCTGCACCCGGGCATCGCGGGTCAGTCGCTCGCGCGCCCGCTCTTCGGTCTCGAGCACCTGGCGGGTCACGCGCTCCAGGCTCTCGATCGAGTCGCGCTCGCCTTGACCCAGCGTCGTCTGGTTCGAGATCTGGAACAGGTTGCCCATCACGTCGCTGTGTTCCCCGTAGAGACCGCGCACGTTCAGCCCCACTTGCATGATGCTCTTCAGCACCTTGTGGATCTCCTGGAGCAGCACCAGCGCGGGCAGGTGGATGAGCACCGACGCCCGCAGCCCCGTCCCGGTGTTGGTCGGGCACGAGGTCAGGTAGCCGATCTCCTCGGAGAACGCGAAGTCCAGGGCGCGGTCCAGCTCATCGTCGGCGCCGTCCGCCACTCGCCATGCCTCGGCGAGCTGGAATCCCGAGGCCATCGCCTGCAAGCGAAGATGGTCCTCTTCGTTCACCATCAGCGAAAGCCGCTCTTCGCCCCCGATCACGATACCGCGCGGCCGGACCCCGTCGCTCAGCTCGTGGCTGACCAAGTGCCGCTCCACCAGGATCTGTCGATCGAGCGCGCTCAGCTCGTTCATTCGCAGCGTCAGGGCGTCGCCGAACGCGGCGGTACGGTCGGCGGCCCCGGTGACGCTGGCGAACACCCCCTGCAGCTGCTCGTCGCGCGCCCGATGCGTGAAAGGCACCGCCGCGAGGTTGCGTGCCAAGCGCACGCGGGTCGACACCACCAGGTCCGCGTGCGGGCCACTGCCGTCGAGCCACGGGCTCGCCCGGCCCACCAGATCGTCGAAGGTCTTGAGAGGCGGGGTCATGGGGAGGGCTCGGCCGTGGTTCGGCCCACGGTGGTTCCGGTCTCGACCCGTTTGATCTCGTCGCGGATCTCTGCGGCACGCTCGAACTCCTCGCGTTCCACCGCGCGGTGCAGCTCGTCGTAAAGCCGCTGCACGTGGCGCGATCGCGAGGCGCCCTCGCCGTCGCGTGAGGGTACCTTGCCCTTGTGACGGGTATCGCCGTGGATGCGCCGCAGCAGCGGCCTCAGCTGGAACTGGAAGGCGGTGTAGCACTCCGCGCATCCCAGGCGGCCGGTTTCCTTGAACGCCGAGTAGAGGAGCCCGCAGCGCGGACACTGGACGTGGCCGACCCGCTCCTCTTCGGTGGCGGTCATCCCGTCCACCATGCCGGCGATCAGCTCGGCGATGTCGAAGGTCTGCTTGGCGGGAACCGTCTGCAGCCCCTTTTCCTCGGCGCAGCGCTCACACACGTGGATCTCCGACATCTTGTTGTCGTGGATCTCCGTGAAGTGAACCGTCGCCGGGTTCTTGCCGCAGATCTGACACAGCATCGAGCGCGTCCCCTCAGGTCCCGGGCGTCAGGCGACCGCCTTCGAGCCGCATGACACGCCCGGCCATCGATGCAAGCCTATCACTGTGGGTAACGATGACAAACGTTTGGCCCCGAGAACGGGCCAGTGATGACATCAATTCGTGAAGCGCGATCGCCGCTCGCTCGTCCAGATTGCCGGACGGCTCGTCGGCGAGCACCAACTCGGGTTCGGGTGCCAGCGCGCGAGCGACGGCGACCCTCTGCGCCTCGCCGCCCGAGAGCTCGGACGGACGATGCTCCCAACGGTCGTGGAGCCCCACGGCGGCCAACGCCTCACGTGCGCGGCTTCTCGCGTCCGATTCCCTCTGGCCCGCGATCAGCAGAGGCATCATCACGTTCTCCTCCGCGCTGAACTCGGGCAACAAGTGGTGGAACTGAAACACGAAGCCGAGGCGCCGAGCCCTGAACCCCGCCAGCTCCTGCTCGCCCATGTGGTCGACCCTTTGGCCTCGAATCTCAAGCGCTCCTCCGTCGGGCCGGTCCAATGTCCCGAGAATGTTCAGCAGCGTGCTCTTCCCGGCTCCGGAGATCCCCACAATAGCCAGAAACATGCCACGTTCCACCTCGAGGTCTACGCTTCGTAGCACCTCTAGCCGGCGGCCGGGGGCGTCGTAACCCTTTTGGATGCAGCTCGCCTTCAGAGCTGGCTGCTCGCTCTCAACCGACGTGACGATAGCCGCTTCCCTCCCACGAATGACCTGGGTTCTCAACCTTGCTTGCGGATTGCTTCGACTGGCTCCAGCAACGATGCCCGCCAGGCGGGGTACAGGGCAGCGGTCAAACAGAGAACGAAGGCGGCCAAAGCGACAGCGGCGAAGTCCCCGACTTCGGGGCGCACCGGGAGGCGCTCGATGAAGTACACGTCGCCGGGAAGCCGCACGAAGGGGTAGCGCTTGAGGAGCGCGATCAGGCCGCCGCCGAGCACCACGCCGAGCCCGGTGCCGAGACCACCGATCAGCAGCCCCTCGCACAGGAAGATCTGGAGCACCATGGCGCGCGATGCCCCCAGAGCCTTCAGCACGCCGATATCGCGGCGCTTCTCCAGCACGACCATGAACAGGGTGCTGACGATGTTGAACGCGGCGACCAGAACGATCAGCGCGAGGATGACGAACATCACGGTTTTCTCGAGCCGCATCCAGGTGAAGAGGTTGCGGTTGAGCTCGATCCAGTTGTTGCTCCGCAGGCGCCCTGGAGGGAGGGACCGCAGGATCCCAGCACCGATCCGGGGCGCCGCGAACATGTCCTC
>VBOY01000006.1:32279-47693 GCA_005893295.1 Candidatus Eiseniibacteriota bacterium
AGTCGTAGGTATAGAGACCGGAGGCGAAGATGCCGACCACCACGAAGCGCCGGAGCTTGGGGCTGTAACCGAACGCTCCGGGCCCCGCGCCGGCGAGCGAGGCGAGCACCACGGTGTCACCGACCGAGGCGTTGATGCGCCCGGCGAGCTCCGATCCCAGGACCACGCCGGGCGGACCGCTCGGTCCCCCGTCTCGGATCGTGGACAGTCGCGGGGTAATGTTGCGGGCCACCGTCGTGACGTTCTGCTCGCGCGCGAGGTCGACCCCCTTGACCACCATTCCCTCGGCCAGGCCGCCATGCAGCACCATCGCCTTGGCATAGGTGAAGGGAGCGACGCCGAGCACGCCCGGATACGCGGCGACGCGCGCCGTGATTCCTTCGGCGTCCTCGATTCCGGCGGTGTCCTCGCCCAGCAGGACAACGTGCGCATCGGTGCCGGCGATCCGGGTCTGGATCTCGTTCTCGAAGCCGTTCATCACCGCCAGCACCGTGAGGAGCGCGGTGACGCCCAGGCACACTCCGGCCACGGAGATCCCGGTCAGCAGGGTGATGAAGCCACTCTGGCGCCGCGTGCGCAGGTAGCGCGCCGCGATCCACAAGGGGAGCCTCACCGGGCTCCTGGCTCCGGCCGCGGCGCCGCGCGCGCGCGCGGCTCGCCGGTCGCGGGCCCAGGTGGTGAGGCGCCCGCGCCCTCGCCACCCTCCGCCAGCGCTCCGTCCATCTCCGCGCGTCCCTCCTCGGGGCGTAACTGAGGGAAGAGGACGACGTCGCGGATCGAGCGCGCGTCGGTGACCAGCATGGTCAGACGATCGATGCCGATTCCCACGCCTCCCGCGGGCGGCATTCCGTACTCGAGCGCCCGCAAATAGTCGTGATCCATGACCTGGGCTTCCTCATCCCCGGAAGCGCGCCGCGCCATCTGGTGCTCGAACGCGCGGCGCTGCGCATCCGGGTCGTTTTGCTCCGAGAAGGCGTTCGCCAGCTCGACCCCGGCCACGATCACCTCGAAGCGCTCGACGACGGCCGGCCGCGTCCGGCTTGAGCGCGCGAGTGGCGAGATCTCGATCGGATAGTCCACCACGAAGCAAGGGCGCACCAGGCTCGGCTGCACCAGAGCCGAGAACAGCCCATCGAGCAGCGCACCCGGCCCCTCTCCCGGTCGCGACTCGGTGCCATGCCGCTCGGCGAGGCGCCGCAGTCGCTCGGGGTCGAGGTCGTCCACGCGCTCCGAGACCCGCTGGCTCACCTCGTCGAGCATCGAGACGCGTGGCCACGGGCGAGCGAATTCGAGCGGCTGGCCCTGGTAACTCACGGTGGTGCCTCCGGTCACCCGTTCGACCGCTTCGGAGAGCAACGACTCCGTCACCTCCATCATGTCGTGGACGTCGGCGAAGGCTTGGTAGAACTCGAGCATGGTGAACTCGGGGCTGTGGGTACGGTCGATTCCCTCGTTGCGAAAGTCGCGCGAGAACTCGTACACGCGCTCGAGGCCGCCGACGATCAAGCGCTTGAGGTAGAGCTCGTTCGAGATGCGGAGGAACAGCTCCATGTCGAGCGCGTGGTGCCGCGTCACGAAGGGACGCGCGAACGCGCCCCCGTACAACGGCTGGAGCACCGGCGTTTCGACCTCGAGGTAGCCGCGCCCGTCGAGGAAGCTGCGGCAGGTGCTCACCAGACGCGCGCGGCGGCGGAACACATCGCGCACCTCGAGGTTCATGAACAGGTCGGCATAGCGCTGGCGGAAGCGTGTTTCCGGGTCACGCAGCCCATGCCAATCGTCCGGCAGCGGGCGGACTGCCTTGGCGAGCAGCTCGAGCCCATCGACGCGCACCGTGATCTCCCCGGTACGAGTTCGAAACAGCGGACCCGCGACGCCAATCCAGTCGCCGACGTCGAGCAGCTCGTAGCGCCGGAAGCCGTCGCCCAGATGATCGGCCCGAAAGTAGAGCTGGATGCGACCGCTGCCGTCGAGCAGGTGTGCGAATCCCGCCTTGCCGTGAGCCCGCAGCGTCATCACGCGCCCCGCCAGACGCACCTGCTCTCCGGGCTCGGTGGTCACCGCATCCCCGCGCGCCAACAGATCCGCCGCGCGATGCGTGGGCTCGAAACGGTAGGCGTATGGCTCGACGCCGAGCGCGCGCCATTGGGCGAGCTTCGCGCGGCGCTGCCGCATGAGTTCGTCGAGCGACATGGAAGACCCCTGAGGCCAAGGGCGCGCACCGCGCCGACGTCGCGCCGCGAAGTGAGGCGCGACTCTAGGGAGCGGCCTCGCGCAGTGTCAAGACGCCGGGCCGGCCGAGGTCGTGCGGTGCAGGGTCTCGAGCGCGAGCTTGCTCGCGCTCGGATCCACGGCGACCGGATAGTGCCCGGTGAAGCAGGCGGAGCAGAAGCGTCCGCCGTCGCGCTCGCAGGCGAGCAGCCCCTGGTGCGACAGATAGCCCAACGAATCGGCGCCCAGGAACTCGCGGATCTCCTCCACCGTCTTCACCGCTCCGATCAGCTCGCGACGGCTGGGCGTGTCGATCCCGTAGAAGCACGGATGGGTCACTGGCGGCGAGCCCACGCGGAAATGCACCTCGCGCGCACCCGCGCGACGGATCATCCGTACCAGCTTGCGGCTGGTGGTGCCGCGCACGATCGAGTCGTCCACCAGCACCACGCGCTCGCCGCGCAGCACCTCGTGGACCGGATTGAACTTCACCCGCACGGTCGAATCCCGCTCACCCTGATGAGGCTGGATGAAGGTGCGGCCGACGTAGTGGTTGCGGATGAGCCCCAGCTCGAAACGGATGCCGGACCGCTCGCTGAAACCCAGCGCAATGGAGTTGCTCGAGTCGGGCACCGCGATCACGAGATCGGCGCCGACCGGATGCTCCTCCGCCAATCGGTGGCCGATGCGACGCCGCACCCGGTCGACGGTTTCGCCGAACACTCGACTGTCGGGGCGCGAGAAATAGATGTGCTCGAAGATGCAGTGCCGCGCCGGCGTCGCCGCAGGCATCACGCGGCGCGACCGCAGGCCCTTGGGATCGATGCGGACCATCTCGCCGGGCTCGACGTCGCGCACGAACTCGGCCGCCACCAGGTCGAGTGCGCAGGTCTCGCTCGCGACCACGTAACCATCGCCGAGGCGACCGATGCACAGCGGCCGGAATCCATGGGGATCGCGCAGCGCGAGCACGGCGTCCCGCGTCAAGACGACCAGCGAAAAGGCTCCGCGCACCTGCTGCGCGGCCTCTACCAGACCCTCCTCGGGACCCTCGGCGGTCGACAGCGCCATCAAGTGAAGGAAGATCTCGGTGTCGAGCGTGGTCTGGAAGATCGATCCCGAGCCCTCCAGGCCCTGCCGCAGCTCGCGCGCGTTCACCAGGTTCCCGTTGTGAGCGAGCGCGAGCGGGCCGCCGCGGTACACGACGCGCAACGGCTGCGTGTTCTCGAGCGTCAGGCTTCCGGTGGTCGAATAGCGATTGTGCCCGACCGCGAGCTGCCCCGGCAGCTCGGCCAGGATCGCGTCATCGTAGACTTCCGAGACCAGGCCGATGCCCTTGTGGCTGTGGAACTCCCCCCGCTCGTCGCACGACACGAGGCCGCTCGATTCCTGGCCACGGTGCTGCAACGCATGGAGCCCCAGGCCCACCACCGCGGCGGCGTGCGGCACACCCACGGCGGCGAACACGCCGCATTCTTCGCGCCACGTCTTGTCCCGGGACCAACCGGTCATGCGTCCCCCTTGGGGCTCTTGGGCCGTTTGCGCGCGGCCCGCTTCGGCTCGGAGACGGCCCCCATCCAAGGGCACGGCACCTCGCCGACCGCTAGGCGCAGCTCCTGAGAGTGCGGGTTGCAGAGTAACCCGTGGTGGCGGCCTCGCACCAGCGCCAGGTCCTCGAGCGCCGCACCGTTTTCGAGTCGCAGCGCCCAGGCCACTCCCTCGCGCACCTCGACTTCCTCGCCGGTCTCGTGCCGCCACCAGCGCTCGGCGGCGGCGCGTCGTTCGCCGCCCCGCTCGAACACCAGCGCGACTCGCTCCGAGCCGCCGAGCGGGACCGGATCCGCGACACCCATTCGCAGCGTGCAGCGCTCCTTGTGTGGATTGTAGAACTGGATCGAGCGATGGAGCAGCTCCTCGAGCTGCCGTCGACCCGGCAACGGACCGCTGACCTCGATCAGCCGCAGCCTGCGGAGCTGGCCGAGGTCGCGCGCCGCCGGCAGGCGGGCGCGCGCCACCGCGAGCGCCGAGACCGCCTCGGGGTCGTCCGACATCAGCTCCACCCAAGCTTGGATGGTCTTGGAGCCGCGGGGCATTGTCAGGATTCCTTCAGGTGGCGGGACAGGGCGTCGAACAGCGCAAGCCCTGGTCCGCGCGCGTCGACGTCGCGGCGGGCGATGGCTTGGGCCCGGCGCTCGTCCCACGGGCCCGCCACGCAGCGCGCCAGGGCCCCGAGATCCTGCGCGCGTTCGGGATGCGGCATCAGCGCGAGCACGTTGCCGCGCGCGTTCGACACCGCGGCCGCGGCTTGCTCGGCGCCGTTCGGGTTGACGGGAAACCCGCTCTCCACCTCCCCGTGCGCCGAACAGTAGCGAAGCGGAATCTGCCCGGTGGCCAGCAGCGATGCCATCCTCCCGGCGGTGGCCGACGTGAAACGTCCCTCCCCGTGCGCCACCGGGAGCGGCAGCACGTCTCCCGGCGTGAGGCCGCGGGTGAACAAAGAGCCCGACGGCTCGATCCGGACGTAGATCCAACGCGCGTAATAGCCGTCCCGATCCGGCATGCGGTTGCGGGCGAGCGCCAGCTCGACGCGACCCGAGTCGGGCACCAGACCCGCCTCCACGAGCACTTGGGCCCCGTTGCAGATCCCGAGCACCGGCTTGCCGCGCTCCGCTTCGCCGGCCAGCACGTCCACCAGTGGATCCTTGGCCGCCAGTGCCCCGGCGCGCACGCGGTCTTGGTAGGAGAAACCGCCCGGCAGGACGTACGCCTGGAAGTCCCGCAGCTCGGCCGCACGGCGAGTCCAGCGGAAGATCTCGGCCTCAAGCCCGGCCCTTCCCAAGGCGCGCACGCTCTCCGCCTCGCAGTTCACGCCCGGGAACTGGACCACCCCCACGCGCGCGACGCTCACGCCCCCTCCTCGTTCCACAGCGCCTTGAGCGGGCTCGCGGCCGCGGCGCGGAGCTCCTCGACGCTCCAGCTCACCGCCTCGCCATCGGGCAGCATGAGTCGCACCAGCGGGCGTGCCGTCACCGCACCGAGCGGCCAGGCGAGCAGCGAGCGCTCGCGTGCGTTCTGGAAGAAGATCGGCGCGCGTTCCGGCGGCACCTCGAACACGATCGCCGGCCGCTCGCTGAACAGCGCCAAGGCGGATTCGGTTTCGAGAACGCCCAGATCGACCTCCACGCCAAGAGCGGATTCCGCGGGGCAAGCCATCACCATCTCGGCCAGCGTCACCGCCAAGCCGCCGTCGGACACGTCGTGCGCGGCGACCACCCAGCACCCCTCGGCCGCCGCGACCGCCAGCTCCTGGAGCGCCGCTTCGCGAGCCAGGTCGAGGCCCGGCGGACTGCCGGCGTGCCGCCTAAGGATCTCGCGCGCGAAGGCGGAACCGGTGAGCTGATCGCGCGGTTCCCCGACCAGCACGATGAAGTCGCCGGCCCGTCGCACCGACTGCGCCACGACCGTGGTGAGATCGGCCACCACGCCGGCGCACAGAACGATCGGCGAGGCGGGCACGGCCCGAGATCCCGTCTGGTTGTAGAGGCTGACGTTTCCGCTCACGAACGGCAGGGGATGGCCGCGGCTCGCCAGGCCGCCCAGCGCCTCGGCCGCCACCGCGAGCCCTTCGAGCGTGGCCGCGAGATCCCCCATGACCGTGGGCTCTTCCGGGTGCCCGAAGTTGAGGCAGTCGGTGAGCGCCCATGGCCGCGCGCCGACGCACGCCACGTTGCGGGCGGCCTCGGCCACGGCGTGGCGCGCCCCCAGCTCGGGATCGCCGCCGCACCAATGTGGATTCCCTCCCACCGCGAACGCGACGCCCAGCGGTCGGTCCGGGTGCGCCCGGATCACGGTGGCGTCCGCTTCGCCCGGCCTCAGCCACGTCCGCCCTTGCACCTCGCTGTCGTAGTGGCGGAACAAGTACTCGCGCGAGCAGCTTCCCACACCACGCAGCAGTGCGAGCAGCGAGCCGTGGAGGTCGGGCGTCTCGGCGACCGGCCCCAATGGCGCCGGCGGCGGACGCCGTCGCGAAGCCCGATGCACCCGGCGTCCGGCGGTGATCGCCTCGACCGGGCAATCCACGATCGGCTCGCCCTGCCACTGCACGCGGTAACGACGCTCGTCGGTCGCCCGCCCGATGATGCGCGCCGCGGCCCCGGGGAAGACGTCGCCCAGGGCATAGAGCCGGTTGTAGATGTCGCACGCTTCGACGGCGAAGGACTCGGGCAGCACCCAGCAATAGCGCTCCTGGGTCTCGGCGCACAGCAAGACCTCCGCCGGCAGGTCTTTGGGAACGCGGTGGAGCCGGTCGAGCTCGATCTCGGCTCCCCGCTCGCCGGCCGCCGCCAGCTCGCTGGTCGCGCACGCCACGCCGCCGGCCCCGAGATCCTTGAAGCCCGCCTCGAGCCCGCGCTCGCGCAGGCGCCGAAACATCTCCCCGTTGGCGACGTGCAGCACGCGCTTCAAGAATGGATCGGGAATCTGAACCGCACCGCGTCGATCCGACTCGCCGAGCTCTCCCGAGGCGAAGGCCGCGCCACCGAAGCCGCTCTCGTCGGTGGGCTTGCCGACCAGGACGAAGACCCACGGGCCGTCGCCCGCGGGCACGCGGCTGCGCAGGATGCCATCGCGCGGCACCAGCCCGACCGACATCACGTTCACCAGGCAGTTGGCGTCGAACTGCCGATCGAAGTAGACGTCGCCTCCCAGGTTGGGGACGCCGAGCGCGTTGCCATAGTCGGCGATGCCTCGCACCACTCCGCGCACGATGTCGCGTACCGGCGCGCCGCCCTCGACCGGATGCCCGAAGCGCAGCGCATCGAGCACCCCCACCACCTCGGCCCCCATGCAGCCCACGTCGCGCACGATGCCGCCCACTCCGGTGGCCGCGCCCTCGATCGGCAGCAGCTGGCTCGGATGGTTGTGGCTCTCGTGGGCGAGCACCAGGGCCAGGTCCTCGCAGGGCGCGGGCAGCGCGACCACCCCCGCATCCTCCCCCGGTCCGAGCAGCACGTGCGGAGCGCGGGTCGGCAGTCGCTGCAGCAGGTGCCGGGTGGACTTGTACGAGCAGTGTTCGCTCCACAGGATGCCGAACAGCACCGCCTCGGCCCATCCGGGAGGACGACCGAGCAGCTCGATCAGCAGCGTCACCTCGTCGGGCTCCAGCACCACGCCGCGGGAGGCGAGCCGGCGTGCCACCTCGGTGGGATTCCCTGCTTCGGCCGCGCTGTACGCCGGGGCCATGCTGGTAGGGGTGCTCATGCCGGTGGCTCCGTCGCCCGCGCGAACAGCGTGTCGACGTTCTTTAACAGCGGTTCCACCTCGAAGCAGCGGCCGAGCCGATCGCCGGGGAGCGCCTTCCGCACGCGTGGGTCGCGCTCGAGCAGGGCTCGGAAGGACTCTCCGTCGTCGAGCGCCTTCAGCGCGCTTCCCTGCACGATCCGATAGGCCTCGTCGCGGGCGAGCCCGGCAGCGGTCAACTCGAGCAGGACGCGTTGCGAGAACACCAGGCCGCCCCCGGCCTCCAGGTTGCGGCGCATGCGATCCGGGTGCACCCTCAGCTCTCCCACCACCTCGGCCAGCTCGTGAGCCATGAAGTCCGCGATCAGAAAGGCGTCGGGCAGCGTGACCCGCTCGACCGACGAATGGCTGATGTCGCGTTCGTGCCACAACGCCTGGTTCTCCCACGCCGCGTGCGCGTAGGCGCGCAGCAGCCGCGCCAGGCCACACACGCGCTCGCAGCGCACCGGGTTGCGCTTGTGGGGCATCGCCGAGCTGCCCTTCTGCTCGACGCCGAACGGCTCCTCGGCTTCGCGCACCTCGCTGCGCTGGAGATGCCGGATCTCGACCGCGATCTTCTCCAGCGTGCCCCCCAAGACCGCGAGCGCCGAGAGCAGCATCGCGTGTCGATCGCGCTGCACCACCTGGTTGGCGACCGGCTCCGCCGTGAGCGAAAGGCTTGCGAGTGCCTCGCGTTCCAGCTCGGCGTCGAGGTGGGCGAGCGTGCCCACCACCCCCGACAGCTTGCCGACCGCGCAGCCTTTGAGCGCCGAATCCAGGCGCGCGAGATCGCGGCCCAGCTCTTCGCTCCACAGCAGGCACTTGAGCCCGAACGTGATCGGCTCGGCGTGCACGCCATGGGTGCGCCCCACCATCGGCGTGCGCCGGTGGCGCTGGGCCAAATCCCAACAGGCGCGGCGCAGACGCACGACCTCCTCGTGCAGCAGCCGGCCGGCGGCGGCGATCTGGGAGGCGAGGGCAGTGTCCACCAGATCAGAGGAGGTCATGCCGACGTGCAGGTGCCGCGCGTCGTCGCCCACGGACTCGGCGACCATGGTGAGGAAGGCGATCACGTCGTGACGCACCTCGGCTTCGATCGTCTCCATGCGCTTGGCGTCGAGACGCGCGCGCTCGCGGATCCTGCGGGACACGCCCGCGGGGACCTGCCCCCGGCGCTCGCGCGCCTCGGTCACCGCGAGCTCCACTTCGAGCCACAGCGCGAGCCTCCGCGCGTCGCTCCACACCTCCTGCATGGCCGGTCGGCTGTAGCGTCCGATCACGGCCCGCTCCGCGGCGCTTCGACCAGGGTCAGCGTGCGCTCCGTCCGTTGGTCCCCGCGTTCGATCCCGAGATGCAGCTTGTCGCCGACGCGAGCGCCGTAGATCCCGCGCTCCGCGTCCTCCATCGAGCGGATCTCCTGGCCGTTCACGGTGCGAATGCGATCGCCGGGTCGCACGCCGGCACGCTCCGCTGGGCCCGACGGCTCGACCCGCGTCACCAGCAGCCCTCCCAGGTCACGAAACCCGAGGCGCTGGGCGAGGTATTCGGTCACCGGACGCACCGACATGCCGGGCCACGCGACGCGCACGTGACCGTAGGTGCGGATCTCGTCGAGCACCCGCCGCGCCAGGTTGATCGGGATCGCGAACCCGAGACCGATCGAGCCACCTCCCTGGGTGAAGATGAACGTGTTGATGCCGATCACTTCGCCGTCCGCGTTCACCAGCGGCCCGCCGCTGTTGCCCGGATTGATCGCGGCGTCGGTCTGGATCATGTTCTTGTAGACGCCGGTGTCCGAACCCGAACGCTTGATGTCGCGACGGGTGGCGCTGATCACGCCCGCGGTCACCGTCGGCTGAGTGTCGTTGAGGAGATAGCCGAAAGGGTTGCCAATCGCGATCGCCCACTCGCCCACCTCGAGGCGGTCGCTGTCCCCGAGCGGGGCCACCGGGAGGCGCGGCGCGTCGACCTTGAGAACCGCGAGATCGTAGAGCGAGCTCGACCCCAGGACCTTCGCCGGCAGCTGGCGCCCGTCGCTCAAGGTCACCTTGATCTCGTTCGCATCACGGATCACGTGCTCGTTCGTCAGCACCATCCCCGCGGCGTCCACGATCACGCCCGAGCCGAGCCCGGGGATTCGCTCGAGGTACTCGAGCGGCGGGGCGAAGCGCTGGAAGAAGTCGTCGTGGAACAGGCCCTGGAACGGGTCGGCCCGCACCACTCGCGTGGCCACCACGCTCACCGACACCACCGCCGGGCTGGCGCGCTCGGCGGCGCTCACGATCGCGGTGCGCCGAGAGGCGCTGATGTCGGAGGCGGCCTCGGCGGCGCGCACCGGCGGCCCAGGAGCCCGATGCCAGCCCGCGACCGCGACCGCGACCGCGGCGATGCCGAGCAGCAGACCCAGCGTCGCGCGAGACCGGGTGCTCATGCCGACCTCGGCGCCGGGTAGAAGACCTCTTCGAGGCAGAGCCCGCAGGGAGGCACGGTGCGCCCGGCGCGGGCGCGGTCTCGCGAGGCCAGGACGGCAGCCATCGCCGACGCCGGACCCGGAAGGTCCATGAAGGCGAGGGCGGTGCCGACGATGGTCCGCACCATGCGATAGAGGAAATGGTCCGCGATCAGATCGAGCATCAGGCCGGCCTCCCACCGACGCCAGGCCGCGCGATGGACCCGGCACACCGTGCGCACCGGCGTCCCGCCCTGGCTCGCGAATGCCGCGCAGTCGTGATCTCCCTCGAGCGGGCGCACCGCGTCGTCGAGCCCGCGCGCATTGGTGCGGGAGCCCGGCCACCATGCGCTGCGCTCGAGCAGGAGGTCCGGAGCATCGAGCAGCCGGTACGCGTACCGTCGCGCGATCGCGGAGCGGCGGGCATCGAATCCATCGGCGACGTCCTCGGCGGTCACCACCCGCACGTCACGCGGCAGCACGCGCCGCGCCGCAGGAGCGAAGGCCGCGGCGGGCAGCCGGGACGCGGTGGTGAAGCTGACCACCTGACCGCGCGCGTGGCAGCCGGCGTCGGTTCTGCCGGCGGCCCTCACACGCACCGGTTCCTCGAGCAGGATGCCGAGCGCCGTCTCGAGGACGTCCTGCACCGTGCGCTGGCCGGGCTGCGACTGCCAGCCGTGGAACTCGGTCCCGTCGTACGCCACCATGAGTCGAATCGTCCTCACTCAGCCCCGCCAGAGCAGCGCGGTCCCCGCCACGGCCACCGCGGCAAGGGTCCACCCCACGCTCGCTCCGCGCACCGGGCTCGCGGGAGCGGCGGGTCGCATCCGGAAATGTCGAGCCTCGAGCGCCAGCGCCACCCGTTCCGCGCGCTCGAGCGCTCCCACCAGCGTCGGCAGCGCGACGGCACGCCGGCGCGTCAGCCACTCGCGCGCACCTCGCGGCGGGCGCCCGGCTCTCAGGTCCTGCACCGCCGCGATGCGCCGGGCCTCCGCCTCGAGCAGCGGCGCGAAGCGCACGGCCAGGGAGAGCATCATGCGGATCTCACGGACGGGCACCCGTAGGCGTTCGAACGGGGAGAGCCAGCGGGCCGCGCGATCGACGGCCGCCTGCGGGTTCCACGCCGCGCGCAAGCCTTGGAGCGAGGCCAGAGCTCCCGCGAGTCTCAAGATCAGAAGGGTGCCCAGCCTGAGTCCCTGGGCGGTCGGCGCGCGTCCCAGCAGCCGCGGACCCACCAGGGCATCCCCCGGCGTGAGATAGAGGTTGAGGACCCAGGCCACGATCGTGCTCGGCACCAGGGCGACGAGCCACGCGCGCGACGGCCATCGCGCCGGCACGCACGCCGCGGCGACGACCGCCACCGCCAGGCACAGAATCGCGGACTCGAGCCGTCCGGCGCACAACGATCCCACCAGCGCTCCGACCAGGAGCGGAACGGCCGCTCGCTCGCGCGCAGGGGCGATTGCCTGGACGGCGGTCATCGGATCTCCGCCGCGCGGCCGGGCCTTACGCCGCTCGCCGAGACCCCGAGGAGCCGTTCGGCGATCTGGATGGCGTTCGTGGCCGCTCCCTTGCGCAGGTTGTCGGAGGCCAGGAAGAAGACGAGACCACGCGATTGCGACAGGTCGCGCCGCACGCGACCGATGAGCACCGCGTCCCGGCCCGCGGCCTCGAGCGGCGTCGGATAGCGCTCCCGCAGAGGATCGTCCACCACCTCGATCCCCGGCACCGAAGCCCACAGCGCCCGGGCCTCGTCGGCGGTGAGCGCCTGCTTCAGGGACACGGTGACCGCCGCTGCATGGCCGACGCGCACCGGCACGCGCACCGCGGTCGCCGTCACCGCCAACTGGGGGAGGCCCAGGATCTTTCGCGTCTCCCAAACGATCTTCATTTCCTCGCGGCTGTAGCCGTTCTCCTCGAAGCGATCGATGTGCGGAACGACGTTGAACGCGTAGGCGGGGCGGCCGTCCCGCCGCGGTGGCGGGTCGCCCTCGAGGCCGAACCGCACGCCCGATTCCAGCTCCTCCAGGGCATCGCTCCCGGCGCCCGACACCGACTGGTAGGTGGCCACCTCGACCCGTTCGAGCCCCACCGCGCGGGCGAGCGGAGCGAGCGCCATCACCACCGCGATCGTGGAGCAATTCGGGTTCGCCACCAGCGCGGGGCACCGCTCGAGCAGTTCGCCGTTCACCTCGGGCACCACCAGGGGGACCTCGTCCTGGTAGCGGAACGCGCTGCTGTTGTCCACCACCAGGGCCCCGGCCGCCCGCGCGATGCCGGCCCACGCCTCGCTCACCGGATTGGCGCACGCGAACAAGGCCAGCTCGACCGAGGCGAAGGAGCCTTCGGTCACCGGCTCGATCGCGTGGGAAACGCCCCGGAAGACGAGGCTGCGGGCGCCCCCCCGTTCGCTGGCGAGCAGCCGAACGCTACCGGCGGGGAAGCCTCGCTCTTCCAGCACCCGCAGCGATGGCGATCGACCGGCTCATGGCATCCGCCTCAGGCCGCGCACCCGAATGCGATCTCCCAGGGAAGAACAGGGAAGGAACGTGCGAGTCGCATGGTAGTGGCCGCTCGCCCACCCTGTCAACGCGTGGGCCCCATGGAATCGGCTGTTCCGCGTCGCACGCCGCCGCGGACGGCGAGCCCCGCCACCGCGAGGAACGCGAGCCACGCCGGCCAGTCGCCGATACGCGTGTACGGGGTCGGTCGGCCAGCCGGCGGCAACGCTCCCGCGAGCGAGACGGGGGTGAACACGCGCGCGCGGCCGACCACCCGGCCATACGCGTCGACCAGCATCGTGAGTCCCGTGTTCGCGCAGCGCGCGAGCGGCACGTGGTTCTCCACCGCGCGGAACACCGCCATCGCGGCGTGCTGATAGAGCGCCGCACTGTTGCCGAACCATTCGTCGTTCGTGATGTTCACCAGCCACCGCGCACCATGGCGCACGTCCTCGCGCGCAAGGTCGGGAAAGATCGCTTCGAAACAGATCAGGCAAGAGAACGGCCCGCCGGGGCTCGGAAACAGAATCGCCTGCCGCCCCGCGGTCCACTCGGCCTGCCCGAGCTCCAGCCGGCCGAGCCACGGAGCCAGGCTCTGGAAGGGCATTCGCTCCCCGAACGGAACCAGGTGACGCTTGGCGTAGATCGGTCCCGCCGCGCCATCGCGGGAGAACAGGCCCGCGGCGTTGAAGTAGCGCGTCTTGCCGAGCGAGTCGAGCCGGTAGTCGGCGAAGCCGCTGAACACCGGGATGCCGGTACGGGCGGCGAACGCGACCACCGCGAGCCTCTGATCCAGCTGACGCATGAGATAGCTGCCGGTCGCGGTCTCGGGCCAGAGGATCAAATCGGGCCGCGGGGTCCGCCGCGCCGCATCCTGCGAGAGCGTAAGGAAGGCGCGCAAGATCTCGGGCTCGTGCCGCCCCGACCACTTGATCTCGCCGGCCACGTTGGCCTGAATCAGGGCCAGCTCGACCGGTGGGTGCCGCGGCTCGGCGGGGGCCTCGAGGGCGCGATTGCCCCACAGCCACGGAAGCGCGAGCAAAAGGACGAAGCCGAGTGCCGCACGGCTGCGGCTGCCGCCCGCGGCGGGAGCCACCGCGCGCCACAACAAGACGTTGAGCGCCAGCAACCATGCGGTGACGAGTGTCACGCTGCCGAGGCTCGCGATTTGAAGGATCGGGACGTAGGCATGCTGCGAGTAGCCGGGCTGGAACCACGGGAAGCCGAGCTCTCCCGAGGCGCGCAGCGCCTCGATGGCCACGAAGGCGCACGGAAACGTCGCGGCGAGCGTGCGCCCGGAGCGTCGCGCCAGCCACCCGGCCAGGACACAAGCGCCGGCCGGGAAGAGCGCCAGGTAAGCCGCCGCCGCGATCCACGCCGGGTACTTGAGCCAGGGAACGGTGATCGCGACGTCGGAGAGCAGGGCGATCCAGTGGGTTCCAATGAGAAAGAACGCGAACCCGAACGCGTAACCCGCTCCAAATAGGCTACGTAAGGGCCGGGGTCTGCTCAGGCGCCCTTCCAGGGTCGCGAGCAGCGGGACGAACGCCACCCAGGCGAGGAACCCGGTCGGAAGCGGCAGAAACGCGCAGCCCAGGAGCCCTCCCGCGAGCCACGCGAGCCAACCCCTTCTAGCCGAGCTTCACCTCCTTGCCCAACTCCGCCGAACGGTAGACCGCGTCCATGAGCTGCATCACCGGCAAGATCTCCTGGGCGTTGCCCATCGGCTGCTGTCCCTTGCGCAGTGCGTCCGCGAAATGCGCGAGCTGGGTCTCCAGCGACTGCTTGTACTGGTTGCGCGACGTGTCCATCGTCGGCGTCACGTTCACCAGCGTGCCGTGCATCCCCTTGTGGACCCGGAGCGGGTTCAGGAGCGCCGCGCCACCCGAACCGAACAAGTTCAGGTACGCGAAGTCCTTCTCCATGAGCAATCCCCACGTCAACTCGAGGGTCAGAGTTGCGCCGTTGTCGAGGCGCAGGAACGCGGTCGCGCTGTCCTCGACCTCGCCCTTCTTCGAGCGGTGGACACTCGCGGTCACCGAGTCCACGCTGGGGCCACCCATCACCCACAGCGAGAGATCGAGCATCTGAAATCCGAGGTCGAGCACCACGCCACCACCCGACTCGCGCTTCTGACGCCGCCATTCGTCGGAGTCCCAGGCGGTGCGCTGTCTGAGCCAGCCCGCCTTGGCGAAGAAGATCGGACCCAGGTCTCCCTTCTCCACGAATTTCCGCAGCAGCTGCGCGTCGGCGCGGAACCGGTGCTGGACGGCGCACATGAGCACGCGATCGCTCTTGACGGCGACCTTGAGCATCTGGTGTGCCTCTTCGCCACTGCGCGCCAGAGGCCGCTCGCACAGCACGTGCTTGCCCGCTTCGAGCGCGGCGATCGTCATCGGTGCATGGAGGTAGTTGGGCGTGCAGATGTCGATGGCGTCGAGGCCGTCGTCGATCAGCAGGTCGTCGAACCGGCTCGTCCACCGCGGGATCTGGAACTTCTGCGCGACGCGCTCCGTTTTCTCGGCGTCGCGGTCGCACACCGCGACCAGCTCGAGGTCGTCGATCCGCTTGAGGGCCGGAATGTGACTCACCTGAGCCGCGGCCCCGAGCCCGACGACTCCGATGCGCAAGCTCTTTCGCGCCACGGTCCCTCCCTGAGACGTTCGGCGCGCGCAGTCTAGGTAGGACGTTTCACATCGTCAAGCGCGGGAGCAGACGGGGGCGACGCCAGCCGGTAGCGGCGGAGCTTCTTGAGCAAGCCTTGGCGCGACAGTCCGAGCGATCGCGCCGCCCGGGATTTGTTCCCACGCGTGCGCTCCAGCGCCTCCAGCAATCGACGCTCCTCGAGCGCCCGCGTCTCGGCATGGAGGCCATGCCCCTGCATCGCGGGTGCCTCGCGGAACGGTGGCCAGTGCGCCAAGGCCACGGTGTCCTCGGCCCCCGCCACCCGCACCGCGTAGGCGCAGCCATTCGCCA
>VBOY01000006.1:47869-77094 GCA_005893295.1 Candidatus Eiseniibacteriota bacterium
GAGACGATGCGCACGTCGACCCGGCGCATCCGCGTGTCCCCGACGCGCCGCGCTTCGCCCTCCTGCAACGCCCGCAGCAGCTTCATCTGGAGCAGCGCGCTGGCGTCCCCGATCTCGTCCAGGAACAGCGTGCCGCGTTCGGCCGCCTCGAAGAGGCCGGCTCGGTCGGCGACCGCCCCGGTGAACGCGCCGCGCGCATGGCCGAACAGCTCGCTTTCGATCAGGCCGTCCGGCGTGGCGCCGCAGTTGTGCGCGACGAAGGTGCGCGCCGCCCGCTCCGACAGACCGTGCACGGCGCGCGCCACCAGCTCCTTGCCGGTGCCGGTCTCTCCCAGGATCAGGACCGGCAGCTCGCTCCGTGCCACGCGCGGAAGCGCGGCCCGCACCTCGCGCCACCCCGGAGAATCACCCAACAGCTCGAGATCCATCTCGCCCTTAAGATCCCGACCCTCGTCACCGCGGCGCCGTTCCATATCCACCTCCCCTCTCCTCTTCCCCACGGGGCACCCGTCACGAATCCTCCACCCACTCCACGTCGCGCTCTCCCGCGGCGATCTCTCCGAGGGCCGCCACGCGCTCGCCCGCCCGGGCGAGCTCCGCCTCGATCCGGCCTTGCTCCTCGGCCGATACCACGGCGATCATCCCGATCCCGAGATTGAAGGCATGCCGGGCGTCGTCTTCGGGAATCCGGCCGGTCTCGATCAGCCATCGGAACAGCGCAGGACGTGGCCAGACGCGTGCGCGCACCCGGGCGCGGCATCCCGACGGCAGCACGCGCACCAGGTTGCCGGCGATGCCGCCACCGGTGATGTGGGCCAACCCGCGCACCCGTCCACTCTCAAGAAGCGAGTGCAGGGCCGGGCCATACCAGCGATGCGGCGCCAGGAGCGCGTGGCCGACCGTCTCGCCGGCGCCCCCGGGAAGCGGGTCCTCCAGACCGAGCCGAGATGCCTCGAGGACGCGGCGGGCGAGCGAGAATCCGTTCGTGTGGAGCCCGTTCGATCCCAGGCCCACTAGCACATCGCCGGGGCGCACGGCGGATCCATCCACCAGCCGATCCGCCGCGACGGTGCCCACCATGCAACCGGCGACGTCGACCACCTCGGGCGCATACGTGTCGGGCATTTCCGCCGTCTCGCCGCCGAGCAGCGCGGCTCCCACCTCGGCGCACCCGCGCGCCAGCCCCTGAACCACCTGGTGAACGACCGTACGATCGAGGCGCGCCTGGGCTACGTAGTCCAGGAAGGCGAGCGGCCGGGCGCCATGGGCAAGCAGATCGTTCGCGCAGTGGAAGACGAGATCGGCCGCCGCATCCGAGATCCGGCCCGCCGCCAGCGCCAGGTGGAGCTTGGTGCCCACCCCGTCCATGGTGGCCGCGAGCAGCGTGGGGCTCGAGTCCCCCGACGCGCCGGGCCATTCCATGACCCCTGCGAACCCGCCGGGAATCGGGCGCACCGAGGTTCCCCACGTGCGTCGCACCAGCGCTCCGATCCCCTGCTTGATCCCGTCGCTGCGTGCGACATCGACTCCGGCCTCGCGGTAGCGCATCAGCCGTGCGCCCGGCGCGGCCAGATCCTGAGCGCGGCGAGCTCTTCGCTCGACGGGCTCGGGATCCTCTCCAGTCGGCCTTGCTGGTGCAGGTGAACCAGCGACCGCACGACTCGCGCATCGAACTGCGTTCCCGCCCCCCGCATCAGCTCGCCGAGCGCCGCCTCCACGGTGAGCGCGCGCCGGTGGGGCCGGTCGGAGGTCATGGCGTCGAACGCGTCCGCCACGTTCAGGATGCGAGCGCCGAGCGGCACCCCCTCGGATGCCAGGCCGAGCGGGTAGCCGCGGCCATCCGGGCGCTCGTGGTGGAGCCGCACCACCAGGGCGGCACGACGCAGCGCGCGGATCCGGCCGACGATCTCGGCACCGACCACCGGGTGCTCGCGCAGCGTGCGCTGCTCTTCGCGTGACAGCGTCCCCTGCTTGCGCAGGATGTGCTGGTTCTGGGGCCCGATCTTGCCGAGGTCGTGGACCAGCGCGGCACACTCGATCTCCTCCACCTCGCCCTCGGGCCGCCCGAGCTCACGCGCCAGTTGACCCGCGTAGCGCGCGACCCGCGCCGAGTGCTGGCGTGTGTAGGGGTCCACCTCTTCGATCACTTCCGAGAGCGCGCGCACGAATCCCCTGAGGTCGGCCCGCAGCTCGACGTAGTGCCGAAACGCGCGGCCGGCGAGAAGCGCCGGGACCACGAGCAGTGCCAGCCCCCATGGGCCGGTCTTAAGGTAGAGGAGGGCCGCGGCCGCCCCGAAGGCGAGGAACGAGAGATGATGCGCGAGATGACCGCGCAAGGTACGCCGCCATACGCGCCACGGATCGGGTCCCGCCGAGAGCCCGATCGACATCGAGAACGCCGAGGCACGACACAAGAAGAGGACGCCGCCGCAGGCGAGCAGCGGGACCAGGTCTCGCGGCAGCTCCAGGTGTCCCACCCGCCCACCGAGGCCCAGGAAGGCGAAGCCGGTGGCCAGGACGGCGAGCGAGAACGCCGCCATGTCGTGAGCCACGCGAGAGAGCGGCTGGCGCCGCACCACCCCCTGCGACACGACGGTCGCCACCAGGCTGAGCCAGGCGGCGGGAACCGGCCCCAATAGCAGCACGCAGGCGACGTCCAGAGCACCGCCCAGGGAGACAAGTCCTCCCTCGCTCCGTGACACCGCGGAGGCCTCGCTCGCGGTGAGCAGAATCAGCGCGACGGCGAGCGCTGGCCAGGCGAGCGGAGCGGCCGGGCGCAGCAGCGCCAGCGCTACGGCCGCGGCCAGCACGACCGCGGTCAGGTAGGCACGGAAGAGACGCGGAAAACGGTGGGAAGCAGTCGAATGCGCCATTGCTGGTCGCGGGGGCGAAACTCGGGCCTGAACGAAGAGGACCGACACCCACTGGAGGTTACTGCACCTACTTACACTACGCGCGGCTTAGCCTTACCAACCAGCCTTGCCCAAGATCTCGAAAAGAGTCTTGATCAGATGCACGGTGCCCACCTCCTTATTTCGTGACTCTGAGTGTGCCGAATGACTGCACCTTCAGGTGGGTCCGCTCCGATCGCTGGGCTGCCTCGCTCCGCTTCCTCCTACGTGGATGTCGGTCTCAAACTTGTTCGCTCGCCTGCTTGCTTCGTAGCCCGCCGACCACCCGGTTGAGCGCCGAGAGCGTGGCCAGTGCCACCGCTTGCGGCACGTCCTGATCCACCACGCACGAGCCCACCAGCAGCTTCTCCTGCCGGTCGGCGAGCAGGGAGAGCGATACCACGACCACCCGCCGCCTGCCAAGCCTCAAGAACTCCACTTCCTTGAGCCCCAGGGCCAACTCGTCCGCCATGAACTCCTGAACTGCCAAGCGGGCGGCGTCGGCCACCAGGGCGTGGGCGGCCGAGCGCGTGCACCACCCCGAGGCGCTGCCCATGCGCGTCATCCCCTTCCAGCGCAGCTCGACCTGCGCCTGGACGCGTCCTGCGGAGACGAACAGGTTGGCGCTTGCGAAGCGGATCCGCTCGCGCGGGCGGCGCTCGGGCGCCGACGCCGAGCGTTCGGGCGCCGGGCGTTCCAAGGCGGGGGCACGAACCACCTCTCGCTCGGGGACCGGCGCCGGCCGCTCCGCGGCGGGTGCCACCCGTTCCGCCGCCACCGCGGTCGGGGTCGTATCGTCCCCGACGTAGGCCACCGAAACCACACGGTAGTCGATCGAGCGCCGGAAGCGCGTGAGCAGCACGGTCTGCACGTCTCGAACAATCTGCTTGGGGGCCCGATGGGAGCGAGCGAGGATGTGGATCTCACGGACCTCGTCGCCGGCCACGAGGATGCTGGCCCCTTCGACATCGCGTAGCGCCCGAATCGCGGCCTCGGCGCGAGCCACCCAGGACCCGGGAGGCTCGACGGCCAGCGCGATGCCCTCCACCCCGTGTCGATTCATATGCGCTAGCTTAGCACACGCCACAGCCGCGCGGCAGGCCCTGGACGCGGCTCGGATGGAGGTCGTGAGGTTTCTGCCGCCGGCGCGATCGGCTCAATCGAACGGTCGCGGCACGTCGAACGAGACCATCCGATGAAGCGTGACGAGTCGATCCGTGATCTCCTCCGCCGAGGCTTCGACCAACCGCACCGGGCTGAACGCCTCGATCGCCAACGAGGACATCGCGGTGCCACACGCCAGCGCCTGGCGAAGCGCGCCACCATCGCTCTTCCGGGATCGGGCGATCCATCCGAGGAAGCCGCCTGCGAACGAATCGCCGGCCCCGGTCGGATCGCTCAAGCCCGGCACCGGATAGGCCGGCATCACGAACAGCGTATCCCGCGATCGGTAGAGCGCGCCGTGCTCGCCTTTCTTCACCACCACCGCTTTCGCCCCTCGCTCCACCAGATTCGAGGCCGCCCGCACCAACTGCACCTCACCCGACAGCGCGCGCGCCTCCTCTTCGTTGAGGAGTGCGACATCCACGCGACGCAACACCTCGATCACCCGGTCCGGCTTGCGGGCGATCCAGTAGTTCATCGTGTCGGAGACCGTCAGACGCGGTTCCCGCATCTGGTCCAGCACTTCGAGCTGGAGATCGGGGTCGATGTTGGCTAGGAACACGAAGGGACACGCGCGATGGTCGTGGCCGAGCCGCGGGTGAAAGGTGCCAAACACGTTGAGTTGGGTCTCGAGCGTGCGTGCGTGGCCGAGCTCGACCGAGTACTCGCCCTTCCACCTGAACGTCGCTCCGGCCGCGGTCTCGACTCCGCTCAGGTCGACGCCACGGCCTTCGAAGGTCCGACGATAGCGCTCGGGAAAATCCTCTCCCACCACGGCCACCATCCGCACCCGGGCGAAGTGACTCGCCGAGAGCGAGAAGTAGGATGCCGATCCGCCCAGCGCTTCGGTGGCCTCGCCGAAGGGGGTGCGCACCGAATCGAGCGCCACCGAGCCCACCACCAGGATCTCCCCACCGTTCACGGCTCCACCTCGACCCCTCGTTCCATGCGCTCCGGGGACGACACGCCCATCAAGGCCAGGCCATTGCGGATCACGATGCGAGCCGCCTCGGACAGCTGCAATCGGCGCTGCGACAGCGGCACGTCCTCCGAGACCACCCGGCACTCGTGGTAGAAGCGGTGGAAGGTTGCCGCGGTTTCCATGAGGTAGGCTGGGAGCCGATGGGGCTCGCGCGCGGCCGCCGCCCCCCGCAGCACTTCGGGGAACGCGGCGAGCTGGCGGACCAGCCCCAGTTCCTGGTCGTGCCACTCCCCGCTCGCCCCGGCGTCGCCAGGCTCCAGGCCACGCGTGCGCGCGTATCTCAAGATCGAAGCGATGCGCGCGTGCGCGTACTGCACGTAGAAGGCCGGGTTCTCGTCGTTTTGGCGCTTCGCCAGATCGAGGTCGAAATCGAGGTGCGCGTTCGCCGAACGCATCAGGAAGAAGAATTTCGCGCAGTCGGGGCCGACCTCGTCCATCAGGTCGCGCAGGGTCACGAACTCTCCCGCTCGCTTGCTCATCTTCACCAGCTGGCCGCCCGACATCAGATTCACCTGCTGAACGATCAAGACTTCGAGGAACCCGCGTTCGAGCCCGAGCGCTTCCAGCGACGCCTTGAGCGGCAGGATGTGGCCGTGGTGGTCCGGGCCCCACAGGTCGATCGAGACCTGCACTCCTCGGCGCCGCTTGTCGCGGTGATAGGCGATGTCCGGCAGCAGGTAGGTCGGTAGCCCGTTCGCGCGCACCACGACGCGATCCTTGTCGTCGCCGAAGCGCGTCGTCTGGACCCACTGGGCTCCCTCCGCCTCGTAGATCACGCCCTTGGCGCGAAGCTCTTCGAGCGTCGCCTGCACCGCGCCCGAGTCGTGGATCGAGGACTCGCGCACGAACGCGTCGAACGTCGCCCCGTAGTCGGCGAGGTCACGGCGCTGTGCTTCCACCAGCCGCTCGAGCGCATGGGTCCGGAACCACGCGCCGGCGGCGGGCGAGCCCAGCGCGGCGCGAGCTTCGGCCTCCGGCAGCGAGGCCGCCAGGTCGCGCAGGTACTCCCCTTGGTATCCATTCTCGGGGAAGGCACGCGGCACGCCGATGCGTTCGGCGAAGCGGGCCGCCACCGATTCGCCCAGCAGTTCCACTTGGCCGCCGGCGTCGTTCACGTAGAACTCGCTCGTGGCGCGGTGCCCGGTCGCCTCCAGCAACCGCACCAGCGCGGCCCCCACCGCGGCGGCCCGGGCGTTCACCACGTTGAGCGGCCCGGTCGGATTGGCGCTGACGTACTCCACCTGGACCGCCAGGTTGCGCCCGCGATCCGAGCGACCGAAGGCGGCATCCGCAGCCAGGATTCGTGCCGGCAGTGCAGCCAGGAAGCGCGCGCTGTAGCGGAAGTTGAGGAAGCCCGGTCCCGCGACTTCGACCGGGCCGAAACGCTCGGGGTCGGCCGGGAAGGCGGCCGCGAGGTCGGCCGCCAGCGCCCGGGGCGGGCGCCCGACCTCGCGCGCCAGGATCATCGGCAAGTTGGTGGTCCAGTCGCCGTGCGCGCGCTCGCGCGGAATCGCCAGCTCCACCAGCGCGAGCCGCTCCGGGGTCAGCAGCCCGAGTGCCGCGAGCGCCTGGCCGAGGCCCTCAGTCAGCTCGGTCCAGACCAAGCTCGACCCTGTGGGCGTCGCCCCAGAGACGCTCGAGCAGATAGTACTCGCGCGTCCGCTCGTGAAACACGTGGATCACCAGCTCGACGTAGTCGAGCAGCACCCAGCGCCGTCCTTCGAGTCCCTCGACGTGCCACGGCCGCGCCCCCAAATCGCCGAGCCTCTCCTCGATCGCTTCGGCGATCGCCTTGACCTGCACCTCGCTCTGGCCCGACACGATCAGGAAGTAATCCGCCACCCCGTCCAGCGAACGCAGATCGAGCGCCACCGGGGCGACTCCCTTGCGGTCCAGCGCCACCTCGGCTGCGCACCGCAACAGCGAGCGCGGCGAGTGGGCCGGACGTGGGCGGGGCGTCACGAGGGTGCCAGCGAATCCCGCGCCGCCGCGCCTCAGCGGTCGCGGCGAACGGCGTAATCGATCGCTCGTCCGAGCGCGGAGCGAGCGTCGCCTTGGGGCTCGTCGTCGAGCATGTCCCGCGCCTGATCGGCGAGCGCGCGTGCCCGGGTGCGCGCGTAGTCGAAGCCACCGCTGGCCTCGACCAGGCTCTTGAGCTCGTCCCACTGCTCGATGGTCCAGCGGCGCCGAGACGCCAGCGTGGAGAGCCGGCGACGGTCCGCCCCCGTGGCCTGTCGCAACGCCGCGATCAAAGGCAGCGTGACCTTGCCGTCGGCCAGGTCGGAGCCGACCGGCTTGCCGGTCACGCGCGGATCGCTCAAGTAGTCGAACAGATCGTCCACGATCTGGAACGCCACGCCGACCCGCTCACCGAAGACGCGGTACCGGTCCCGCCGCGTCGCGTCGTGCGCACCCCCGTTGAGGCCGGCGCCGATCTCGGTCGCCGCCCCGATCAGCGAGCCGGTCTTGGCACGGATCATCTCCTCGTACTGCTGCTCGGTCACGTTGACGTCGCGGGCGTACTGGAACTCGAGGGCCTCTCCGCACGACATCTCGGTCACCACGCGCGCCAGGATGCCCATCGCCGTGTCGAGCTTGTGGGTCACCAGCGTGGCCATCGCCTGCGCGTAGAGGTAGTCGCCCATGATGATGGCCATCTCGTCCGTCCACAGGCCGTTCACGGTCGGCACTCCGCGGCGCAGCGAGCTCTTGTCCACCGAGTCGTCGTGGATCAAGGCGGCGGCGTGCACCATCTCGATCACGGTGGCGCAGTAGACCGCGTCCTCGCCGAGATGGCCGCGGAGCCGGGCGACCAGGAGCAGCAGCGTGGGCCGGAATTTCTTGCCGCGAGTCGCGAGCACGTGGCCGCCCACCCGATTCAGAATCGGAATCGGGGTGCGGAACAGCTGGCGCAGCAGAGCCTGCACTTGTTCCAGCTCGCGCCGCACGGGTTTCTGGACCGCGGACATGGACATGAGGAGTCTCTGGCTCACGCGGGGCGAGAGGGAAAAGCCAAACCTCGTTCCTCCGCCGCAGAATACGAGCGCCTAGAGAAAAGTGTCAAGCGGGCCCACCGGATCCCGCGCGCCATTGACGCAGCCGCGCGAGCAAGTGCTCCCGGGTGTTCCGTCCCGGGCGGTCCAACACCTCTTCCAACAACGCCTCGAGCTTCGCCCGCACGACCGGGCCCGGCGGCACGCCGAGCTCGCGCATGACGTCGTGCCCGTCGACCGCGAGATCGGACACGACGAGCGCCCGCGACTCCTCGAGCAGGCGCGTGATCCGCTCGCGCATCGTCTCGAGATAGGTCGGGAACCCCTGCTTGAGCCCGTTGCCGAGCATGTCGGCGATCCTGAGGTCGAACAGGTCCGCCACCGCATCGGTCCCGACGCGCCGCAACCAGCGGCGCAGGGCGGCGTCGCTCCAGTCGTCGTGGTAATCGAACATGTGCTCGCGCACCAGGTGCGTCACCGCCTGACACAGCGCCTGGGGGACGCGCAGCCGTTCGAGCAGGGCCTCCGCAAGCTCGGCTCCCACGAACTGGTGGTTGTAGAACGTCCCTTCGCCATCCCGTTCGACGCGCGTGTCCGGCTTGCCGATGTCGTGCAGCAGCGCCGCCCAGCGCACCACCGGCTTGTGCGCGGGCGCGGCGTCGCAGGTCGCCAGGCTATGGAAGTAGACGTCGAAGGCGTGGAAGCGGTTCTGCGACACGCCGCGGCAGCGCGCCAGCTCGGGCAGCCACAGCTCGAGCAGCCCGGCCTCGCGCAACAGCTCCAACCCGGTCGAGGGTCGCGGCGCCGCCAGGATCCCGCTCAGCTCGTCGCGCACGCGCTCCGGCGCGACCGCCGCGGTCACCACGCCGCTCCCCTCGCGCGAGACCTCGGCCAACGCCGCCCTGAGGTCTTCGTCCGGCTCCATCTCGAGTGCTGCGGCGAAGCGGGCCACCCGCAGCGGCCGCAGCGCGTCCTCGCGAAATCGCTCGAGCGGCTCGCCGACCGCCCGCAAGCGCCGCCGCTCGAGGTCGAGGGCGCCGTGGTGGGGATCGAGCAGCTCGCCGCTCGAGGGATCGAACGCCATGGCATTCACCGTGAGATCGCGACGATCGAGGTCTTCGAGAGGATCCTTGGTCCACAGCACCGCGTCCGGCCGGCGGGCGTCGGAGTAGCGCCCCTCGCGGCGAAACGTGGTGCACTCGACCAGCAGCTCGCCCTCGATCACCAGCACCGTGCCGTGGCGCAGCCCGGTCGGCTCGACCCGGTCGAAGCGCTCGATGACCTGCTCCGGGGTGAGATCGGTCGAAACGTCGAAGCGCGCTCCGGCGCGACGGCCGAGCAGCGCGTCGCGCACCGCGCCGCCGACCAGGAAGGCGCGATGCCCACCCTCTCGAAGCCGCGCGATCACGTCGAGCAGCGGAGCCGGCCAGCGATGCGCGCGCAGCCGCGCGGCCGCGCGGTCCGTGGCGGCCGCGGCAGGGCCTCGAGACCAATCGCGCCACCACCGGGCCATCGCTCCAGCTCCTCTCGGGCGCGACGACGTTACGATTGACGACGGTGCGCCGGCGAGGTGTCTAGCAGGCTGCTAGGGACACCTGGTGCAGGGCGGCGGTGCCAGGACCGCCCCCAGCGCCACCCCACCGAGCAACGAGGTGCGGTACCAATCGACCTCGCGGGCCACGATTCGGGACACGTCGTCCAGCGCCAGGCGCACGCTCGCCGTATCCGCAGCCGCGCCGCGCCGGCGGTGGGGGTAGCCCACCATGCTGTCGGCGCCGAAAGTGGCGCGGCCGAACGCGTGTCGCTCCCCCGCCGCGTCGACGACCAGGTGGCGGCGCTCCGGTTTGGCTGCGTACTGGTCGCGCGGCAGCTCGCGCAGCGCCGTGCACCCCGAGCCGAACGGTGCGACCAGCAGCGCCAGCCCCACCTGTAGGAATGTCCAGGACTTCATCGATCGAGTTTCCTCCACCGAAGAAGTCCAGCATACCGCAGTGGGCGTGACGAGGAAGGCTCGGCCCGGGCGCGCCGGTCGGCCGATCAACCCCAGAAGAGGATGCGCCCGCAGGACTCGCAGGTGGTGACTGTCTCCGCGCCCGAGCGCGGGCGCGCCGTGGTGGGCAGCGTGACGAAGCAGCCGAGGCACACGCGATCGCGCACGGCGGCGACCGCGCTGCCATATCGCTGGCGGGCCCGCTCGTAGGCGACCAGCCAGCGCGCGCCGACGCTCTGCGCCGCCTGGGCGCGGGCCGCTTTGAGCCGTTCTGTGTCCTCGGCCGCGAGCCCCAGCTTCTTCAGCCGGGCGAGCGAGGCGGGATCGGTCGTCTCCCGCGTCAGGAGGTCGAGGTCATTGAGGTGCACGATGCGAGACAGCGGGGTCCACCGCTCGGTCGAGGCCGGTGCCTCGTCCGCCGATCGCGGATACGTGGGATGGCCCATCACGCGCTCGCGCCGCGCAGCACTTCGGCCACCGCCTCGGGGGAGGGTGCGCTCAGCAGGCGATGACGGTTCCGCTGCAGTCGCGCGACGGCGGCCGCGCGCGCGATCAGTCCGTGGAACGCCTCTTCGCGCCACTCGCCCGGGGCGAGCGCCATGAAGATCAGCGTGACCGGATGCCCGTCGGCCGCGCCCCATTCGATGCCGCGCGCCGTGCGCCCCAATACTAGGCGAGGCGCCAGCACCGTGACCGAGCGGGCGGAGGGAATGGCGACGCCCTTGCCAAGAGCCGTCGATCCGACCCGCTCGCGAACCCGGAGCAATTCGAGCAGTAGGTCGGGCTCACGGATCGCGCCGGCGAGGTGCGCAGCGGAGACCATCTCCGCCAGTGCGCTTTCCTTGCCCTTGGCTTTCAGATTCGGGATGCAGAGCGAGAGGTCGTACCCGATGGGAGCTGTGCCCAATGTCATCGCGGTCATCGCCTCGGTGAGAACCTATCAGACCCGCCGGCTCCCGTCACGATTTCCGCCCGACATGGCGGTCCGGGCCGCCTGCGCTTCGGCCCAGCGCGACATCACCCACGACGACGCAACGCCAATTATGACACCAACTAACACGTCGCTTAGAAAGTGACGGTTGAGGTAGATACGAGACCAGGCCACGGCTGCCGCCGCGATCCAGAACAGCGCCGAGGCACGCGGCCACCGCTTCGCCAGGATCCAGGCCAGTGCGGCGGCGTTGGCCGCGTGGCTCGAGGGAAACGATGCGTTCGAGCGCTCGTGTTCCCCATCCGGGCGCGTGCGGTTCACGGTCCGCTTGAGCCCTTCCACCGCGAGGTTCGTCGGAATCAAAGCCAGCACCGCGCTGCGCGCCACCTGAAGGCCACCCGGCCCGCCGAACACCGCCGCCCCGAGGAGCAGGCTCAGCACAGTGGGCTGCCGCGCGGCGTCGCTGATCCCTTGCATGACGCGATCCATCCCCGCTTGGCGTCGCGCCTGAACCGAGTCCCGAACCTGCTCGTCCAGGCTCTGGATCCCCGACAGGGCTCCGGTCAGCAGGCCTGCGCCCAAGATCCACGCACCGGTGCGCACGGTCACCGTTCCCTCATCGCCCGAGGGGCTCCACCGCCGAACGCGGCACCCAACCTTCCGCCACGCGTCCGGCGCGGATCAGCAGCCGATCGCCGTTGCTCCCGCGCACCCGCACCACTTGGCCGGGTTCGAGCCCGATGTCGGCTCCCTCCAGACCCACCGCCCGCACCACGACCACCGGCGGGTGACGCGCCAAAAGCCAGGCGGCGGCCGGCTCGGCCCCCGAAGCCACCAGCGTCACCAGCGCGAACAACGCGGCGAGGCGCGCGCGCGGCCATGCCAGGGCGGCGGCCAGACCGAACAGCGCGGCCGCGAAGCTCCATTCCAGGGACGTGACCGGAAGTCGCAGCGGCTGGGCGCCCACCAACCCTCCTCCCTCGCGCACCCGCTCTCCAACCCAGGTGATCCCCGGGTCGCGCCCGGCGACCCGCTCGCCGCGCAGGACCCACAGGGCCGCGTGACCGACGTCGCCCGCCTCGATCGCTCCCCAGGCGAGACGGGCGGCGAGGCCCGGGTGCCGGCGGCCTTCGCGCCACAGCGCGTACCACGCCGAGCGGGCCCGATCGAGGTCCCCCGAGCGTGCGAGCTGGTCGGCGGCACGGGCTCTCGCCTCGTCGCGGTCGTCTCCCGCGTGCGGTCCGAACACGATGGCCCCGGCCACCGCGGCGAGCGCGAGCGCGACCGCCGCGGTGCGCAGTCCGAGCCCGGTGGCAGCCGGCGGCAGCGCCTTCGAGAGCCGCTCACTCATGACGCGTCGCACCGCCTCGGGTTCGCCGCCACCCTGGCCGTAGCGCGCGGCCGAGATCCGTGATCGCAAGGCTTCCAACATCCCATCGCGCGCGCCGCTCGCCTTGCGCGCCTCCGACTCCTCGAGCCACGCACAAGCCTCGTCCGCGACCTGCCAAAAGGCGGAGCCCGAGGCGGTCTCGAGCGCGCGAGCCCACGCCAGGACCCGATCCCGGTGCCCGCCGTGCACCAGCCCGCGCCGGCTCCCTCGCCACGCGGCGATCGCCGCGCCGAGCGCCACACCCGCCACGGCACAGCCCCACGGCCGCGGGGGTTGCTCGCCGGGATCGATCGGCCGCCGGGCGAACACCGGCGGCAGCAACGAAGGGCTGCCGGCTCCCTTGAGCAGCGCGGGTCCGACCGCGAGCCGCACCGGCGGCGGATTCTGGCCACGATACTGTCCCGCCGCGGGATCGAACCAAACGAACTCGGGTGCCGAGAGCTCGAGATTCCCCTGGCGGCGCGCCAGCACCGTCCACTGGAAACGCTTCCTGCCGGCCCCCGAGCCGGACGGCCCGCCCAGGCTATCCTCGACCGTGGCGGCGAACACTTCCAGGTTCGGGTCGTCGAGGACGGGAGCTCTAACCAGGGGCAGATTCCCGGTGCCGCGCACGTCCAGCCGCAAAGTGATCGGCACGTCACGCGAGGTGCGGCCGCGATCCGCGGTCCACGCCAGCTCGTAGCGGCCGACCGCTCCGGCGAACGCCGCGGGCGCGCCCCCGGGCAACGGGCGCACCGTGACCCGGACGGGCCGGCTGCGGATCACTTGAACCGTTCGGCGCGCGACCCCACCGCCGAGCCAGGACAGCGGGTCGGTCGGGTCGCGTGGTGAGCCGAGCACCACGGTGGCGGTCGCCTCGCCGATGGTCGCGGGCCCCGAGGCCAACGGATACAGGCGCGTCCGGGTCTCCGTGACGAGCACTTGCGCGCCGGACTGGTCGGCGTAGAACGACTCGGGCGCGCTCGGTCGGTCGGACCAGAATCCGGTGGTGACCGGCGGGCTGTACTCGGGATCCTCGGCAAAGGCGATGCGTTGCACCAGGCGAACCCGTAGCACCATGGGCTGCCCGACGTAGGGGTCCCGCGGCTCCACGGTGACCAGCAAGTCGGCGGGCCCGGTCCCCAATGCCGGGACCCGCGCCGCGGCCGCCGCCACCTCCAGGCTCAGCACGCCGCTCTTCCAGACCTGGCGTCCGACGCGCACCAGAATCGGGCCGAGCGAGTAGTGACCGGGCGCCGTGGCGCCGATCTCGTAGCGATAGATCGTGGAACCCGAGAACGTGCCGTTCGTCCAGGTCATCGAGCGCGACTGTCCGCTTCCCAGCAGCTCGAGGCCGGCCGGCAGGTCGAACCTTGGATTCTCGGTCGCTTGCCCACCCTCCACGGTGAGGACCAGGGTGGTGCTCTCCCCCAAGGAAATCGTGGTGCGCTCGAGACGCGCATCCACGGATACGGCGCCGGCAGGACCACCCGCCAGCAGAGCGAGCAGCGCCAGTCCCCACGCACGGGTCCACCGCGTCACCAATCTCGCCCTCTTCGCTCCCGCATCACCCGCACCTGACGCAAACGCTGCTGTTCGAGACGCTCCAGCTCTTCGAGACTGCCGAGCAGCTGCTCGGCCTGTTGTCGATCGAGTCCCGCCGCCCCACGGCGCGGCGGGCTCTGCGGCGGCGGCTGTGGGCTCTGGGCTTGCGGCTGGGGCTGCGGCCCGCCGCCCTGAGGCGTCGGCGACGAGGGCTGCGGCTTGGGCTCGTTCTTGCGTTGCCCTTCGCGGTTCTGTCGCATGTGGCGCAACACCCACTCGTAGTTGAAGCGCGCGTCCTCGTCGGTGGGGTCGCGCTCGAGCGAGCGGCGCAGCTCCCGCAGCGCGTCACGATCGGCGCCGCGCTCGGCGAGCAGCGTGCCGAGGTCGTAGCCCGCGGTGCGTCCGACCGCGTCTCCTCGCGCCGCGGTGCGTCCGAGCCGCTCTTCGGCATCGACGGTCTTGCCGCGCCGCGCGCGCGCCAGCGCCAGGTTCACCTCGACCTCGGGTGGCGCGCCGTGTGCCGCGCGCCGCGCGTAGAGCGACTCCGCCGCCGCCCACTGCCCGTCGCGGAACGCGCGGTCGGCGCGGGCCCAGTCACTCTGGGCCGAGGCCGCGCGGGCGCTGAGGAGTACCCCCACCAGCCACGCCGCGGCGATCGCGGTGGCTCCCGCACGCGCATTCTCGCCCGAACGCCGACGCCGGCGGACACGCTCGCCCGCGAGCAGCAGCGCCGCCGCCCCGGCGAACCACGTAAAGCGCGGCACCGCCCGCTCGACCAGGCGCTCGCCCCGGCCCCCGTGAGCCAGGGATCCCAATGCGCCGACCAACCGCGGCAGCTCGCCTCCCGGGCGGGACGCGGCGAAGTAGCCCCCCCGCGTGCCGCGGGCCAGAGCGCGCAATAGATCCTCGTCCAGACGGCTTCGCACCGGGCCGTTCTCGTCGCGCTTCACGTCCACCGCGCGGCCCTGATCGTCCAGCACCGGCACCACGTCGCCGGCCGGCGTGCCCACGCCCACCGCGAAGACCCGAAAGCCCGCGCCCGCCAGGTCCTCGATCGCACCCCGCCCCGATTGCTCGAGGTCCTCGCCATCGGTCCACAGGACGATCGCCTGCTCGCTGCGCCGCCGTGGCGGCAGCAGCCGCGCCGCGGCGCGCAGGCCTCGTCCGAGGTCGGTGCCGGGCAGGCTCACCGTGTTGCTCGAAAGCGACTCGAGGACCAGCCGCGCCGCGCTGCGGTCGAGCGTCAGCGGGCACAACCGCACCGCGTCGCCGGCGAACGCCACCACCCCCACCTTGCTCCCCTGGAGGTGGTCGAGCACGGCGACCGCTTCCCGACGCGCTTCCTCGAGACGGCTCGGCGGGACGTCGCGCACGTCCATGCTGGCCGAGACATCGATGACCAGGACCACGTCGGAGCCCACGGCGCTGCGCCGCACCAGCTCGCGTCCCCACTCGGGACCCGCCGCTCCCACCGCGAGCAGCAGGCCCGCCGCGGTCCGCAGGAGCGTTCCGGTGCGCCGCCGCCCGGGCAGGAGCTGCGCGAGCAGCGCATGGCCGGACCGCGATCCCACCAGTCGGGCGAGTGCCGAGTCGCCGCGGCGGGCGGCGCGCCACTCGAGCAACACCAGCAGCGCGAAGGCCGAGGCCACCCAGAGCCAGCCCGGATCTTCGAAGCTCACCTCCGGCACCCCCTCATGGGCTGCGGAACGCCCAGGTGGCCGACGACAATCCGTACAGCGCGAGCAGCAGTGCGGCCACACCGAGCAGAGCGGGCCCGAGATCTCGATAGTCCCGGTACTCCACCGACCGGATCGGCGCGCGCTCGAGACGGTCGATCTCCTGGTAGATCGCCATCAGCGCGCTCGGGTCGGTGGCGCGGAAGAACTTCCCTCCGGTGCGCCGTGCGATTTCGCGCAGCGTCTCGTCGTCGACGTCCATGCGCACCATCTGCATCCGTCGGCCCAGCATCGGGTCGTCCACCGGGACCGGAACGACGCCCCCACGGCCCACCAGCACGGTGTACACCTTGATGCCGAACGTTCGTGCCAGCTCGGCACCGGTGAGGGGGTCGATCGCGCCCCGATTGTTCTGGCCGTCGGTGAGCAACACCACGACCTTGCTGGGCGTGCGGCTGTCTTTGAGCCGAGCGACCGCGGTGGCGAGTCCCATCCCGATCGCCGTGCCATCCTCGGCCATGCCGAAGTCGAGGCCCTGGAGCAGGTCTTGGAGCACGTCGTGATCGAGCGTCAGCGGGCACTGGGTGAACGCCGAGCCGGCGAACGCGATCAGGCCGAGACGATCGTGGGCTCGTTGGCGGATGAACTCCCGCGCTGTTTCTTTCGCCACGTACAGACGGTTGCGCGGCCGGAAGTCTTCCGCTCGCATGCTCGGCGAAACGTCGATCGCGAGCGCGATGTCCACCCCGCGGGTCTCGGTCTCACTCTGGCGCAGGCCGTGCTGCGGCCGCGCGAGCGCCACGATCGCCAACACCAGGCCGAGCCACGGCAGGACCTCGAGCGCGTGCACCGCCGCGGCCACGCCGCGGGATGCCCACGAGCCTCCCGCACGCACCCACAGCACGGCCGGAGCGCGAGACGCCGGTCTGCGGGCGCGCCATACCAGCCATGGCACGACCAGCAGCAGCAGCAGCCAAGCCGGTGTGTCCCAGCGCATCAGGCGACTCGCGAGAGGGTGCCGGCCGGCCGGCGCACGAAGTCCACCACCAGCCGCTCGCTGCGCATGGACTCCTCCACGTTGCACGGATCCCGCGCGAACTTGATGCGGTCCCACCCCCGCAACAGGCCGGCCAGGCGCTCGAGGTCGCCGGGCTCGATCGCGGCATCCTTGAGGTGCGCCACCAGCTCGGGGGTGCTGTCGCCGGGGCGCGGTGTCTCGACCGTCGCCTCCAGGTAGCGGCGCAGGATCTGGCCGAGGCGAAACGCGTGCTCGGCGTAGCGTCCGCTCGCCGGCAGGTCGAGGCGTCGCAGCGCCTCCAGCGCCGCCAGCGCTTCCGCGGCGGGATCGAGCGCCGGGATCGCGACCGGGCTCGGAGCCACGCGCCGCCGGCGCTTCAGCAACAGCGCCAGCACCAGGGCCAACCCAAGCGCGATCGCCAGCACCCAACCCCAAGCGATACGCTCCCACCACGGCGCCGCCATCGGGCCACGGAGCGGGCGTAGGCTGGCTTGGCTATCGCTCGCAGCCAGCACCGGGACCACGATCAGGCGCGTCAGCGGCAGACGATGGAGATGCGGAGCCTCCCCTTGGCCACCGCCGATCGCGAACGTGAGGCCCGGGATCGAGACGCGGCCGAGCCGGAACACCTGGAGCGGCAACACGACCCAGGCCGTGTCGGGAGACGTCGGCGCGCGCGCGCGCGTGAGGCCGGTGCGTGGGCTGCCCCAGTGGAGGTCCTCGCCCGGGTCCGGCGCCAGCCAGGTCACCGTCCCGGCGAGCGGGTGGGCGACCCGCCCCACGTAGACCACGCGCTCCCCGAGCTTCGCGAACCCAGGCCGCAGCTTCACCTGGGCGGTGAGCGGTGCCTGCGGTTCGGCGACCTGAGCGGTCGCCGCCAGGGCCGTCATGGCCCAGATGGCGCACGCCGCGGCCAGCGCCCTCCTCATGCCACCGCCCTGCCGCGGCGGCGCGCGGCGAAATAGCGGAGCAATACCGGTAGGTACGAGCGGTCGGTGCGGATTTCCACCACCGGGCACCGGCTGCGCTGCAAGGTTCGCTCGACTTCCTTCCAGCGCGTGCGCGCGTCACTCTGGTAGCGGGCCCGCCCCGCGCGGCTCGATGTATTCACCAGGCACCGCTCCCCGCTCTCGAGATCCTCGATCTCGACCCAGCCCACCGCGGGGAGCACTTCGTCTCGCGGATCGCGGGTGACGATCGCGGTCACGTCGTGACGGCGCGAGAGCACGCGCCAATCGCTCGGGTCGAGCCGGTCCTCGAAGTCCGAGATCCAGAACACCACGCTGCGCCGATGCGTGGTGCGCAGCACGAAACGGGTGGCCTCGCCGAGGCGCGTCCCCTTGCCGCGCGCCGTGACCCCGAGCACGTCTCGCAGAAGCCGCAGCAGGTGGCTGCGGCCGCGCACCGGCGGCACGAAGTGCTCGACGCGCTCGCCCGCGAGCACCAGCCCGACGCGGTCGTCGTTGCGCACCGCGGCGAACCCCAGCACCGCGCACAGCTCCGCGGCCAGCTCGCGCTTCTCGAGGCCCGAGGTTCCGAAGCGCATCGAGGCCGAGATGTCCACCACCAGCATCACCGTGAGCTCGCGCTGCTCGACGAACCGCTTCACGTATGGCGAGCCGAGGCGCGCGGTCACGTTCCAGTCGATGTCGCGCACCTCGTCGCCCGGGATGTAGGGGCGAACGTCCTCGAATTCGATGCCCCGGCCCTTGAAGACGCTCTCCGTCTGGCCGGCGAAGAGATCCTCGACGAGGTGGCGGCTGCGAATCTCGAGGCGGCGGACCTTGCGCAGCAGTTCCGCGGTCTGCATCAGGGGACGCGCACCCGCTCCAGGATCCGCCGCGCGATCTCCTCGCCGTCCACGCCCTCGGCCTCGGCTTCGTAGGAAACGTGAATGCGATGGCGCAGCACGTCCGGAGCGATTGCCTTGATATCCTCGGGAAGCACGTACGGCCGTCCGTCCAGCACCGCGAGCGCCTGCGCGCCGCGCACCAGGAACAAGGTGGCGCGCGGCGAGGCGCCATAGGCCACCAGGGTGTCGATCGCGAGCCCGTAGTCGCCGGGCCGCCGCGTCGCGGTCACCAGATCGAGCACGTATTCCTGCAGCTTGTCGTCGACGTAGACGCCTGCCAAGGCCTGTCGCGTCTCGAGCACTTCGTCTCGGCTCACCTGCGGGGTGAGCGCCGGCAGTACACCGAGACCCGCGCGACGCAAGATCTCTTTTTCCTCGTTGCGATCCGGATAGCCGATCTTGACCTTGAGCATGAAGCGATCGCTTTGCGCCTCGGGGAGCGGATAGGTCCCCTCTTGCTCGATCGGGTTCTGGGTCGCCAGCACCAGGAACGGCTCCTCGAGCACGTGGCTGTCGTCGCCCAGCGTGACCTGCTTCTCCTGCATCGCCTCGAGCAGCGCCGCCTGCACCTTGGCGGGCGCCCGATTGATCTCATCCGCCAGCACCAGGTGGGCGAACACGGGGCCGCGCTTGGCACTGAACGAGCCGTCCCGTGGGTTGTAGATCAGGGTTCCGGTGAGGTCCGCCGGCAGCAGATCGGGCGTGAACTGGATGCGCCGGAACTTGAGGGCGAGCGTGTCGGCGAGGCTGCGCACGGCGAGCGTCTTCGCCAGCCCCGGCACTCCCTCGAGCAGGACGTGGCCCCCCGTCAGCAGGCCCACCAGGAGCCGGTCCATCATCGTCCGCTGGCCAACCACCGCTCGGCCGACCTCGGCGCTCACCCGGCTCAGGATCTCCGCCGCACGCTCGATGCGGCGGGTCGTTTCCTTCGTGTCCACCGTCATGGTTCCGTCCTTTGAGCCAAGACTGGGGCCATGCTCCTTCCTCGACGCGGCGCGCGGCAGTATATCGAAGCGCGCCACGCCCACCAACCGGCTTGGGCGCCGGCGATTGCTCCCGCTGCACCTCTTCGAGAACGCGGCGCGTGACGCCGCTCAGGCCCTGACCGGCTCCCAGGCAAACAGCGGGAAGCTCGCGGAGAGCTGTCGGACCTCGCGCCCCACCTGTTCCGCCACCTTCGAGTCGTCGGGCTGCTCGAGAACGCGCACGATCCAACCCGCGATCATCGTCATCTCGTCCGTGCCGAAGCCGCGCGTCGAGAGGGCGGGCGTTCCGATGCGAATTCCGCTCGTCACCCACGGCTTCTGCGGATCGTTCGGCACTGCGTTCTTGTTCACCGTGATGTGAGCGCGATGGAGAGCCTCTTCCGCTTGCTTGCCGGTCAGGCCGCGAGGCCGGAGGTCGACCAGCATCAAATGGTTGTCGGTGCCTCCGGAAACCAGGTCGAAGCCGCGCTCCCGCAGGCTCGAGGCGAGTCGCTGGGCGTTGTCGATCACGCGCTGCTGGTAGGCGCGGAATCCGGGTCCGAGCGCCTCGCCAAAGCAGACCGCCTTCGCGGCGATCACGTGCATCAGGGGTCCTCCCTGTAGCCCCGGGAAGACCGTCTTGTCGAGCTTCTCGGCGTGCGCCGCTCGGGCGAGCACGAAGCCTCCGCGCGGGCCGCGCAGCGTCTTGTGCGTGGTGCTGGTTACCAGGTCCGCGTGCGGCACGGGACTGGGGTGGAGTCCGGCCGCGACCAGCCCGGCGATGTGGGCCATGTCCACCACCAGCGCGGCTCCCACCTCGCGCGCGACGCGCGCGAAGCGCTCGAAGTCGATCACGCGCGGATAGGCGCTCGCTCCCGCGACGATGAGGCGCGGGCGATGCTCGCGCGCCAGCGCTTCGACCTGCTCGTAATCGATGCGGCCGTCGTCGACCCGCACGCCATATTGCACCGCCTTGAACAGTCGTCCGGAGAACGAGACCGGGTGCCCATGCGTCAGGTGGCCGCCATGGGCGAGGCTCATCCCGAGCAGGGTCGATCCCGGGTCCGCGACCGCGAGGTACGCCGCCAGGTTCGCCGACGCCCCGGAATGCGCCTGGACGTTGGCGTGCTCCGCTCCGAACAGCGCGTAGAGACGCTCGAGGGCCAGGGTTTCGGCCACGTCCACGAACTCGCAGCCCCCGTAGTAGCGCTTGCCCGGAAGGCCCTCCGCATACTTGTTGTTCATCACCGAGCCGAGCGCTTCGAGGACCGCCGGGCTGGCGAAGTTCTCGGAGGCGATCATCTCGAGGGTGGAGCACTGGCGCTCCTGCTCGGAGGCGATCGCGGCATGGATCGCGGGATCTTGCTGGCGCAGCTCGTGGCTCACCGGTGTGCTCCGTGGGCCACTTCGTAGTCGCGGATCTTCATGAGCCGCGCCAGGTGGCGGCCCCCCTCGAACGGGGTCTCGAGCCAGATCGTGAGCCAGCGCACCGTATCCTCGACGCGGTTGGTTCGCTCGCCCAGGGCCAACACGTTCGAATCGTTGTGGAGTCGCGTCAGGCGCGCCGTCTCGTCGCTGGTCACGACCGAGGCGCGCACTCCCGGGACCTTGTTCGCCGCGATCGCCTCGCCGATCCCGCTCCCTCCGAGGACGATGCCACGCTCGACTCGGCCATCGGCGACCATCTCCGCCACCGGGAAACAGTAGTCGGGATAGTCCACCGGGGGGGAGGCGGCATGAGTCCCGAGGTCGATGGCCTCGTGGCCGAGGCGAGACAGCTCCCGCTTCAGGCGTTCCTTGAGCGCGTAGCCGGCGTGGTCGCTGCCGATCGCGATCCGCACCACTCGTTCGCTAGCGAGTCCGGCTGGCGGCCGGCTGTGGCACCGGCGTGAGCCAGCCATGGCGGTCGGGTTGTTCGCCGCGGACGATGCCGAAGAACGCGGCCTGGATGGTCTTCGTGATCCGACCGGGCTGGCTCGAGCCCACCGGGATCCGATCGACCGAGGTGATCGGCGTCACTTCGACCGCGGTGCCGGCATAGAACAGCTCGTCGGCCAGGTACAAGAGCTCACGAGGCAGCACCTCCTCGCGCACCGGGATGCCGAGGTCGCGGGCCAGCGTCATCACCGAGTCGCGCGTGATGCCGCCCAGGATGCTGCTCGACTTGGGCGGCGTCAGCAGCTCGCCCCGCACCACCGCGAACACGTTCTGGCCGCTGCCCTCGCTCACGAAGCCGTGAACGTCCAGGGCGATCGCCTCGGAGTAGCCGTCGACCAGCGCTTCCATCTTCATCAGCTGCGAATTCATGTAGTTGGCGGACGCTTTGGCCATCGCCGGCAGCGTGTTCGGCGCGATCCTCCACCACGAGCTCACCTTGACCGCCACGCCTTTGTTGACCGCGTCATCGCCCAGGTACTTGCCCCACGGAAACGCCGCCACCGCGACCTCCACCGGTGACCCGAACGGGTTCACGCCCAGGTTCTCGTAGCCGCGGTAGATGAGCGGTCTCAGGTAGCAATCCTTGAGGTCGTTCACGGCCACCGCTTCGAGGCAGGCGCCGCGGATCTGCTCGCGCGTGAACGGCAGCTCCATGCGATAGACCTTGGCCGAGGCCATGAGCCGATCCAGATGCTCGTCGAGCCGGAAGATCGCGGCCCCGCTCTTGGCGCCGTAGCAGCGGATCCCCTCGAACACGCTCGAGGCGTAATGCGCCACGTGGGAGAGCACGTGGATCTTGGCGTCGTCCCACGCGACCCACTTGCCGTTCATCCAGATCTTTTCGACCTTGCTGATGGCCATCATGCACCTCTCTCGCGACCCGCGCCCGCTCTCACACCGAGCGAGCCCGCAGTTCTTCTTGAAGGAATGGCATCACGCGTTCCACGTGGTGCGCGATCCGCCGCCAGCACTCCTCGTATGCCTCGCGCGACGCCCCGAACGGGTCGGAGATCGGAAGGTCGGGCTCTCCCGGTGGCGGCCACTCGCTCAGCACGTGGGTGCGCCCCGGGTCTCCCCCCAGGGTTCGTACCGCCGCGACATGACCGTGCTCCATCACCAAGATCAGATCGGCGGCCCGTACCAGGGCCGGCGTCACGCGCTGCGAGCGATGACCGGACAGATCGACGCCGTCTCGACCCGCTACCTCGATCGAAGGCTGCGTGGCCGGCTGCCCTTCCCACGCGGCGGTTCCGGCCGACTCGACCGTCACGCGTGAGGCATCTGCGCCCAGGGCGTGGCGCAGGAACGCGGCCGCCATCGGGCTGCGACAGGTATTGCCGGTGCACACGAAAAGCACGCGAAAGGTGAGGTCCGAGGCCGACATGCGCTCCAAGGATAGGAGTCTTGGGGAGCGCGAGTCAATCGGAGCCCGGCGCGGCGACATCCTCGAGCGGCCCGAGCTCGGGAGTCACGTCGACCGCGCCGCGCCGCAGCAGCCGCGGGCGCACCCCGCTCACGTCGACCAACGTCGAGGGTTGGCCGCCGTGGCGGGGACCGCCATCGATCACCAGGTCCAGCTGATTGCCGAAAATTCTCACGACCTCTTCTGCGGTCTCCGCGGTGCGGTGACCGGTGAGGTTGGCGCTGCTCGAGACCACCGGGCCACCGATGCGATCGAGCAGCCGCTCGCAGAGCCTATCGTGAGGGTAGCGCAGGGCCACCGTGCCTCCCGCGCCGCACACGCTCCGCGGCACCAGGCTCGCGGAGCGGAAGATGAGCGACAGGGGGCCCGGCCAGTAGCGGGCCATCAACCGCTCGGCCACCTCCGTCACCTCCGACGCCAGGCCGTACACCTGCGCCGCGTCAGGGATGAGCGAGATGAAAGCGAGCGAGGGATCGCGGCGCTTGAGGCGCGCCACCATCTCCACTGCCGAGACGTCGAACAGCGAGCACCCCAAGCCATAGAGAGTGTCGGTCGGGAAGGCGATCAGACCGCCGCGCAACACCGTCTCGGCGGCGGCGAGCAGGACCGCTTCGTCGGGGTGATCGGGGTCGTAGCGGAGCACTTCCATCACGAGGGCCTTCCTGCGCTCCGCTCGGCGCGCGCCGCCTGGGCCTCCAGCTTGCGCGCCAGCGCCGGGTCGGCGAGCGCCAGGATTCTCAGGGCCAAGTGGGCCGCGTTGCGCGCACCCCATGCACCCACGCCCAGCGTCCCCACCGGCACCCCGGGCGGCATCTGCACGGTGGCGAGCAACGCATCGAATCCAGCGAGCGGCGAGCTGGCGAGCGGAACGCCCAGCACCGGCGCGCGGCTGTGCGCCGCCATCGCTCCGGCGAGATGCGCGGCACCTCCGGCCCCGGCGATGATCACTTCGATCCCGCGCCCGCGCGCCGTCTTGGCGTAGTGCGCGGTGGCGTCGGGCGTACGGTGCGCCGAACGGACCACCACTTCGCTCCCGACTCCGAACTCCTCGAGCACGCGCGCCGCCTCTTCCATGGCGCCGCGGTCCGATTCGCTGCCCATCACGATCCCCACCCGCGTCTTGAGACGTCGCTTCGCCATCCGTTACCTCCCGTCGGCCCCACCCATCGTTTCCGCAGGGGCGACGGCAATATCGTGCCGACACCGCCAGCCGGTCCCCCCGAGGCGCGCCAGCGCGGCGTAGACACGCTCGCGTGCCGCCGCGCGCGTTGCCGCGCGCGCCATCACGTACGCGACCCGGCCGCCGCTCACCCGCCAGCGTCCCGCGTCCCACGCCGCCGCCGCGTGGAATACCTCGAGATCCCTCTCCTCCATCAACGCCTCGAGCCCTTCCACCGAGCCCTCCCCGCGTACCGCATCCGGGTACCCCTCGTCCACCACCGCCACCGCCACCGCGGATCCCGGCGCGCGCCGAATTTCCCCCGGGCGCAGCGCGCCGCGCGCCGCCGAGGTCAGCAGGCTCGCGAGCGAGCCCTTAAGCAGCGGCAGGACGACTTGGGTCTCGGGGTCGCCGAAGCGGCAGTTGAACTCGATCACCTGCAGCCCGCGCTCGCCCATCATGAGGCCGGCGTAGAGCGTGCCTCGAAACGGCATGCCACGGCGGGCCATGGCCTCGAGCATCGGAGCGATGACCCGCCTGCCAACCTCGGCCTCGAGATCCGCACCGCCCATTTCGGCCGGCGCGTGGGCGCCCATCCCGCCCGTGTTCGGCCCCTGGTCGCCGTCGAACGCTCGCTTGTAGTCGCGAGCCGTCGGCAGCAAGGTGAACTGGCGACCGTCGCACACCGCCATCGCCGAGAGCTCTTCGCCGGCGAGAAACTCCTCGAGCAGGATCCGCCGCCCGCCCGCCGCGAAGCGTCCCTCGACCAGGCAGGCGCGGATGAACGCCTCGGCCTCGCGGCGATCCCGCGTCACCCGCACGCCCTTGCCAGCCGCCAGGCCGTCGGCTTTGATCACCCAGGGTGGCCCGAATCCATCGAGCGCCCGGGACGCGCGCAGCGGTTCCTCGAACGGCTCGGCGCGGGCGCTCGGCACCTTCGCCTCCGCCATGATCTCCTTGGCGAACCACTTGCTGGATTCGAGCTGGGCCTCCTGGGCGCCGGGCCCGTAGACCAGGACACCGGCGTCGCGCAGGCGATCGGCGAGGCCCGCCACCAGTGGCGCCTCGGGGCCGATCACCACCAGGTCGATTCGCTCCGCCCGACACGCCTCCGCCAGCGAGGCCGCGTCGTCTTCGGAAATCATGAGCCGCCGGAAGCGGCGACCGATGCCGTCGTTGCCGGGGGCCGCGAGCACCTCGCTCACGTCCTCATCGCGCGCGAGTCGCCACATCAGGGCGTGCTCGCGCCCGCCGCGCCCGACCACCAGCACTCGGCTCGCAGGGCTCACGGCGGCACTCTAGCCAGGCGCTGGGACGAGGGCAAGCCCAAGCGGCTCGCGCGCCGCTTGAGCTCAGCGCAGCGCGCCCAGCTCGGCGCGCAAGAGCTCCTGCACCACCTGCGGGGCGGCCCGGCCCCCGCTCTTCTTCATCACCTGTCCGACCAGGAATCCCAGCGTGGCCTGCTTGCCACCGCGGAACTGAGCCACGGGTCCGGGATTCTCGGCCAGCACCTCCCGCACCAGCGGCAGCAGCTCCTCCGGCGACGACCGAGCGACCAGCCCGCGCGCGGCGATCACGGCTTCCGGATCCCCACCCTTCTCGAACACCTCTTCGAGCACCTCTTTGGCGCTGGCGCTCGTGATCCGGCCCGACTCGGTCGCGCCGATCAAGACGGCGAGGCTCTTCGCAGGCAATCGCAGCGCGGCCTCGCGCTCGCTCAGGCCGCGGGCGTTCACGTGCCGCAGCACCTCGGTCATCACCCAGTTGCTGGCGCGCTTGGCGTCGGTGCCCGCGCCGACCACCGCCTCGAAGTAGTCGGATCGCTCGCGTGTCTCGCACAGGATCGCAGCGTCGTAGGCCGGCAAGCCCAGGTGATCCACGTAACGGTCCTCGCGGGTCCACGGCGGCTCCGGCAGTCGCCCGCGCACCTCCTCCACCCACGCCGCGTCCACCGTGAGCTGTGGCAGGTCTGGCTCCGGGAAATAGCGGTAGTCGTGCGCATACTCCTTGGATCGCATCACCGCCAGCTTGTCGTGATCCGCGTCGTAGAGCAGCGTGGCCTGCTCGATCCGGCCGCCCGCGTCCAGCACCGCCGCTTGACGCGCGATCTCGGCGGTGAGCCCCTTCTCGACTCCCTTGATCGAGTTGAGGTTCTTGATCTCGGTCTTGGTGCCCAGGCTCGCGCTCCCCGGCGGACGCAGCGACACGTTGGCGTCGCAGCGCAGGTGCCCCTTTTCCATGTCGCCGTCGGAGATCTTGAGCCAGCGCGCCAGGCGACGCAGCCCGGCGAGGAACGCCCCGCACTCCTCGGGCTGTCGGAACGCCGGCTCGGTCACCAGCTCGAGCAGCGGAACGCCCGCGCGATTGAAGTCGACGCGTGAGACCGGGCGGTCACCGGTGCGCTCGGGATGGAACGACTTGCCGGTGTCCTCCTCGACGTGGATCCGGATCAGCGGGAACGAGCGGGCGGTCTCGCACAGCCGCACCGGAAGCGCGCCGCCCTCGCACAGCGGCCGATCGTACTGCGTGATCTGGTAGTTCTTGGGCATGTCGGGATAGAAATAGTTCTTGCGCGCAAACACGCTCGCCTCGCGGATCGTGCAGCCGAGCACGAGCCCGAGCTGGAGGGCGGCGTCGATCGCCGCGCGGTTCACGACCGGGAGCGCCCCCGGCAGCCCCAAGCACACCGGGCACACGTTCGAGTTCGGGGACGCGCCAAACTCGGCCGGACACTCGCAGAACATCTTGCTGCGGGTGGCGAGCTGGATGTGGCACTCGAGACCGATCACCGCTTCATGGGCCATGGAAACTCCGTTTCGTGCTCACGGCCCAGGCGCGCGACCTCGCCGCGCACCTCGAGTGCGCGCCCCGCCCGAAGCAGGGTCGGCTCGCTGTCCTCGGGTCCCACCAACTGCACCGCGCGTGGCAGACCCGAACCGGCGAGCCCCAGCGGGACGGCGAGCCCCGGGATCCCCGCCAGGTTGGCGCCGATCGTGAAGATGTCGCTCAAGTACATCGCCAGGGGATCGGTGGTCTTTTCCCCCAGCCGAAACGCCAGCGTCGGAGCCACCGGCAGCAACATGAAATCGCAGCGACCGAACGCGGCCTGGTACTCGCGTCGGATCCGGGTGCGCGCACGCTGCGCCTTGAGGTAGAAGGCGTCGTAGTAGCCCGCGGAGAGGGCGTACGTCCCGAGCAGGATGCGCCGTTTCACCTCGGGGCCGAAGCCTTGGCTGCGGCTGCGCACGTAGAGCGACCATACGTCGGTGCTCGGGGCGCGGGGCCCGTAGCGCACGCCGTCGAAGCGCGCCAGGTTCGAGCTGGCCTCGGCCGTCGCCACCAGGTAGTACGTCGCCACCGCGTAGGTGCCGGGCAGGAAGTCGAACGCGACACGACGAGCCCCGGCACGCTCCAGGCAGGCCGCCGCCTCCTCGAGCGCCGCGACCACCTCGGGTTCCACACCTTCGCGCCACAGGTTCTCGGGCCAGCCGAACGACAGCCCTTTCACCCCTCGATCCCAGGCCGAAACATCCGGCGGCGGGCTCGCGCGTGTCGTCGCATCGCGCAGATCGGGTCCCGCCAGCAGCGAGTAGAGCAACGCCACGTCGCCAGCATGGCGGGCGAACAAGCCGACCTGGTCGAGCGACGATCCGAACGCCACCAGCCCGTAGCGCGACAGCCGACCGTACGTGGGCTTGAGGCCGAACACCCCGCAGAAGGCGGCTGGCTGTCGTACCGAGCCTCCGGTGTCGGAGCCGAGCCCGAGCGGCGCGAGCCCGTAGGCCACCGCCGCCGCCGGACCTCCGCTCGATCCGCCCGGGACCCGGGTGAGGTCGTAGGGATTGCGGGTCGGGCCGTAGCAACTGAACTCGGTGGACGAGCCCATCGCGAACTCGTCCATGTTCCCCTTCGCCGTGAGCACGGCGCCTGCGGCACGCAGCCTGCGGATCACGGTGGCGTCGTACGGCGCGCGATAGCCCGCCAGGATGCGGGACCCGCACGTGGTCGGGTAATCGCCGGCCGTGCACAGGTTGTCCTTGACGATCACCGGCACGCCGCGCAGCGGCCCGGGCGGCGCCGTGCGCGCCGCCCTCGCGCGCACCGTGGCATCCGCGTGGGCCACCGCGTGCACGTCGCCCTCCCACGTGGAGGCGGCCTCCCAGCCCGACTCGACCGCTTGCTCCGCCGAGAGCTCGCCCCTGGCCACGCAGGCCGCCAGCGTGGTCGCCGGTCGACCCCACCAGCGATTCGCACTCATGGGTTGACGTTCTCCACCACCGGTGGGACCAGAAAGAAGTCCCGCTCACGCTCCGGGGCCGCCGCGAGAGCCGCTTCGCTGGTGAGGCGGCGCCCGTCGGGCTCGTCGTCGCGCAACGACGCCGCGGCCGGTACCATCGAGGTCGGCTCGCAGTCGGCCAGGTCCAGCTCGTTCAAGGCGGCCACGAAGTCGAGCACCGCGGACAGCTCCTTGGCCATCCGATCCACGTCGCCGCCCGCGATCTCGAGACGCGCCAGGTCCGCGATGCGCCGCACCTCGTCACGGTCAATGGACATCGGAGCCCCCGGTCAGAAACCGCCCGAGCACCTTGCGCACGCGGGTACCGAACCGCACCGTGAACTTGAGATCCGTTCCCTCGCCTTCGGCCGCCACCACCACGCCGCGGCCGAAGCTCTCGTGGAACACCTCGCGACCCACGGTGTGAGCGAGCGCCGCCCGGGTGCGATGGGCCGGGCCCGACGTCTCTTCCCCGTCGTCGCGCCGCCACGAGCCGCCGTGGCGCGCTCCACGTCCCGATGCCGTGCCGGTCCATCCTCCGCGGCTCCAGGCCGGCACCGCCTCTTCCTCGCGGTCGAGCACATCCTGCGGGATCTCCTCGACGAAGCGCGACACGCGCCCGCCCTGCGCGCTCGATCCATCCACCGCGAAGCGCCGGCGCCAGGCCGCCGCGGTGAGCAGCACCTCCTCGCGCGCCCGCGTGATCGCCACGTAGAACAAGCGTCGCTCCTCCTCCAGCTCGCGCGTCTCCTGAAGCGCCGAACCGTGTGGGAACAGTCCCTCTTCGAGGCCGGCCACCACCACGCTGTCGAACTCGAGCCCTTTCGCGTTGTGGGCGGTCAGGAGCAGCGCGCGATCCGCTCCGTCCGTGATCCGATCCACGTCGGCCACCAGCGCCGTTTCCGCCAGGAAGGCCGCCACTCCGGGGTCCTTGGCGGTGGCCGCGAAGTGGGCCGCGGCCGCGCCCAGCTCTTCCAGGTTGGCCTTCCGTTCCGCCGCCTCCCGCTCTGGGAGATCGTCCAGGCTCTTCAAGTACCCGGTTCGCTCGAGCAC
>VBOY01000006.1:77100-79339 GCA_005893295.1 Candidatus Eiseniibacteriota bacterium
ACGCCGAAAGCTCGTCGAGCAGTGAGAGCAGGGCGGCGGCGGCCGCAGCCCCACGCGTCAGGCTCCCCTGCTCGACCAGCGCGCGCAAGCCATCGAGCGGGTGCCGCGCTCCCGCCTCCAGCGCCCGCTCGATCCGCGACTGCACCGCCTCGCCCAATCCGCGCCGCGGCGTATTGAGCACGCGCCAGAACGCCGCCGCATCGGCCGGATTCGCCGCCACTCTCAGATAAGCGAGCACGTCCTTCACCTCGCGGCGCTGGAAGAACGAGACCCCGCCCACGATCTCGTACGCCAGGCCGCGCTGCCTGAGTTCGAGCTCGAGCGCGCGCGACTGGGCGTTCGTGCGGTACAAGACGGCGCACTCACCGAGGCGCCCCTGGTTGCGCCGTTCCTCGAGGAAGCTCGCGATCCGCCTCGCCTCTTCGGTTTCGTCGGCGGCGAGCACGAAGCGCAGGCGCGGTCCCGCCGCTCGGTCGCACCACAGCTGCTTGCCGCGACGCCCGCGGTTGTTGGCGATCACCGCGTTCGCCGCGCGCAGAATGTTCCCGGTGGAGCGGTAGTTCTGCTCGAGTCGCAACACGGCCGCTCCCGGGAACGCGCGCTCGAAGTCGAGCACGTTCGAGAGATCGGCGCCGCGCCAGCCATAGATCGATTGGTCGTCGTCGCCGACCGCGAACACGTTGCCGTGGCCGGAAGCGAGTGCCGCCACGAGCCGGAACTGCGCGTGGTTGGTGTCCTGATACTCGTCCACCAGGACGTGCTCGAAGCGCCCGGCGTAGCGGGCTGCCGTTTCGGGGCGCGCGAGCAGCCGCACCGGCTCGGCGATCAGGTCGTCGAAGTCCAGCGCGCCGGCGGCGCGGAGCGCCGCTTGATAGAGCCGGTACGATTCGGCGATGCGCCGCTGCCGCGGGCTCACCGCGGCACGCTCGGCCTCTGCTTCCGTGACCAGGGCGTTCTTGGCGTCGGAGATGCGCCCCAACAGGTCGCCGATCGTGGGCATCTCGGCCGCCGGCGCGCCCCGGATCGCGTCGCGCAGCAGCCCCTCCTGGTCCTCGCGATCGTAGACGCTGAAGCGGGCCGGCCACCATGCTTCAGGATGTCCGGCTTCCCGCCGCAGGATGCGCAGGCCGGTGGCGTGAAAGGTTCCCACCCACACGGAGCGTGCGGCCTCGCCGACCGTGGCCACGATGCGCTGGCGCATTTCGTCCGCCGCGCGGTTCGTGAAGGTGAAGGCGAGTATCGCGTCGGGACGCACCCCTCGCTCGAGCAGGCGAGCCACCCGCGCGGTCAGCACCCGCGTCTTGCCGCTGCCCGCGCCTGCGATCACGAGCACCGGTCCATTCGCATGCTCGACGGCCGCGCGCTGGGCGTCGTTCATCGTTTGCTTGCTCGCGGGTGCGATCATCGGGGTCCTAAGCTCCTCGGGGTAGCCCACGCAATCTAAAGGGCCGGACGCGATTCGGCAACGCGGACCCGGATCGCCGCGCGACTCCCGGGACGCCGCGCCGCGATCAGAACTCGGGGCCGATGCTGAAGTGATAGCGAGGCTGGCTGGTGTGGACGAAATCGGTGCGCCAGGCCACGTCGAGCTTGAGGATCAGGAAGTAGAGCGCGGTGCGGATCCCGGTTCCGTAGCCGAACATCAGGTCGCGCAGCCGCCGCTGGCCGTCGACCCGCTGCCACACCTTGACCGTCTCCCCGCGATCCCACGCGAACCCGGCGTCGGTGAACAGTGCCCCGCGAAGGTTGAACACCCCGAGCGGCACCGGGCCGACCACGCCGAGCTGCTGGATGAAGGGGAACCGCAGCTCGGCATTCACCAACGCGACACGCGATCCGGTCGAGTCGAAGTCCGAGAACCCGCGAATCGTCGAGAAGCCGCCGACGCGAAACGCCTGTGGGTCCCGCCCGTCGCTCACCCCGGCCAGCAGCCGGCCGGCGAACGTGTAGCCATGGGTCAGGTCCCAGTAGCGACGGGTGTCCAGCGTGACCGTGCGGTAGGCGAGCCCGTTGTCGAACCAGGCGAAGGACGGGCTGAACGTGAGGTTTGAGCGCTGTCCGTTCACCGGCCCGTAGTAGCCAAACAGGGCGTTGTCGTGGATCAGCGAGACGGTCGGCGAGCTCACCGATCGGAACTCCTTGCCGGTCTGGAAGAAGCCCAGCTCGTCCTCGGCGAAGAACGTGCGATCGACGAACATCTGCGTGTATCCGAGCTCGAGCCGCCGGAAGCGGTCGAACG
>VBOY01000113.1:0-2328 GCA_005893295.1 Candidatus Eiseniibacteriota bacterium
AATCGACGGTGTAGACGTCGGGGGCCAAGAACCGGCTGGCATCAGTTGTCGCCTCTACCGCGACGAAGACGGCCGCCTTCGGCGGTACCCCTTCGGAGGCTCGGCTGCGATCGGCCTTGGCTCGAGCGGTGTCAACGGGCGGGTCATCGTGAAGCGCGTCGTGATCTACAGCCAGCCCGGCTGAATGTTCTGCCAGCGGACGAAGGAGTTCCTTCGGTCGAAGGTTGTCGAGATCCTCCCCCCAATTCAGCGTTCCTTAGGCAGGCCGACGCTTATTAACGGATGGGCATCGTACCCTTAACTTGCTCGCCTGGCGAAGGCCACTCCCGCTGGTCTCGAACCGGGGTCATGGGCGCGAGTCCCACCTCCGGCAACCAATCACCTCAAGGAGTTGTGCCGGTCCGCTCGGGTCCGACCTTAGGCCCGATCCTGCTCAAACTGCGCCTCTGCGAGATCGCATCGCTGCTGTGTTTGAGACCCTCATGACGCGACGAGGCCCGGCCCGAGGGCCGGTCAGGGCCGGACGCCCTCGGTGAGATCGGCTTCGGAGACGATCGCGTAGCGCCGATAGACCGACTCGGTCTTGTGGCCCGTGAGCTTTATCGCCCACGACCGCGGCACGCCTGCGCGCTCGAGATTGCGGACCGCAGTGCGGCAAGGTCGTGAAAGAGACCCCCGGGAACCTCGGCTCGCTCACACACGCCTCGCCACACTGCGTGGAAGCTCCCGTTCATGGGTCAGGTCCGAAAGATTCCTGTGCCACGCAGGAAGACGCAAGCCATGAGCTACCTCTTCGTGCTGCCAGACGTGGCGATCCAAAGGAAACCGCGGAGCCGGTCTTCATCGTGGGGATTCCTTTTCCGCTCGGCGGATCATCTCGTCGCGCACCTGAGTGAGGAGCTCCTGGGCGGTGTTGCGAAGCGCGCCCCGGCAGAAAGTGCGCGCGAGGAAGCCTCGCGGCTCGGCGTCGAGCTGGTACTCGACCCACGTCGCGTTCGAATCGGCGGAGAGACGCCACTCCCCGACGTAGCTCTGGAAGTCCTTGCCGAGGACGTCGTGAAACCCGATCCGGCGGTCCGGATCGAGCTCGAGCGCGAGCAGCACCCGTACGTGGCGCCGGAGGAGGAATGGGCCGCCGACGGCGGTCTGGCGGACGAGGACCCTTCCGTCGGGCTGCCGCTCGAGGTGACTCGCCTCGATCGAGCGGACGAACCGGCCGAGGCTGTCGTAGTCGGTGAGCACCCGCCAGGCGACGGTCCGCGGCACCTGGGCGGCGAAGCTTCCGTGGACGGCGCAGGAGCCCCGGCCGCTGCTCAGCGTCACCACGACGTCGGAGGGGCTGGCGAGGGCCACCAGCAGGACGAGCGTGGCGAGGCATCCGAGCATGGCCGGGGCTCCGGTTACCGTCAGAACGACACCACCGCCTCGAACATCGCCCCGTGGAACTTGCCGTCGTGGTGGATGTCGATGAGCGGGTAGTCGCGGTAGTTCTGCTGGACGTACTCGGCCTTGGCCTCGAGGTTCGAGGTCAGGAACCAGCCGCCGCCGACCTCGGTGCGATCGATCGTCACGTCGGAGGTGCCGCCGACGATCCGGCCCTTGGCGACGTTGTAGCGCGCCGCGACGTAGAGCTGGTTGCGGAGGAAGCGGTAGACGCCGTCGCCGGCGAGCTGGGTCCAGGTGCGGTCCGAGGTCTCGACCGCGTTGCGGCCCTTCGCCTGCTCGAAGTTGCCGAACAGCTCGAGGCCGCGGACCTGGACGAACGGATTGACGACCCACGCCGTCACCTTGTGGCTGAACCCCGGCTGCAGGTCGCCCGACCAGGCCTGCGCGCTCTCGGTCGCGTTCACGTTCTCGAGCACGTAGTAGTAGCGGGAGCCCGCGCGGCTGCCGCTGTAGAGCGTGTTGTTGTTCGAGGTGTGCGTCGTGTAGACCGAGCCGGTGAGGCGGACCCGAGCCTGGCCCAGGGAGCGGTCGAACCCCAGCTTGCCGATGACGCTCGGCGAGCGGTTCTCGGGCTTGAGCACGGTGCCGCGCACCTCGCCGCCGGTCACTGCGATCATTCCCAGGTAGCCGTTCGCCCGCCCGTAGATCTCGCCGCCGATCTCGGTCGTGAAGGCGTCCATGATCAGGTTGCCGACCAGCGGGTTGAACATCGCCTGGCCGTTGTCCGAACGGCGGAAGTGCATGTCGCCGTAGTTGATCTCGAAGTGCCCGAAGCGGAACGTCACGTACTTCATGAGCCGATCGAGGGTCGGCTTCTCCCAGGGCGAGGCGTTCACGAGTAGATAGCCGTCCTTGACCCACGTCGCGTTGTGGTGGCGCGAG
>VBOY01000113.1:2370-15875 GCA_005893295.1 Candidatus Eiseniibacteriota bacterium
GGTTGAGATCGACGCCGCCGACGATGTTGGGCGTCGCTTCGTTCTCGTGACGGAGGCCCTGGAACTGCTGGGTGAACGCCGCCCCCCACTCGAGCTGGAAGCCCTGATACGGCGCCCCCTCCGGCTTGGGCGGCTCGAACTGCGCCAGGCTGCGCGCGTCGTGGGGACGAAAGTTCGACAGCGTGACACCCCGCAGCAGGGCCCGCGGTGTGACCGGCGGCGCGGCCGGGTTGGCGGCGATCGCCGTGTCCGGCGAGTACGATTCCTGCGCGGCGGCCGGCAGTGCGAGACCCGCGACCAGCGCGGTCGCGAACGCCCACCGAACCGCTACGCGTCCGACTCTCTCGATGCCCGCGTTCATTGCTGAACTCCTTTCCATTTCCTCTATTCCTTGCCGCCGGGCGACGGGCTCGATGCTCCGCCCTTGGGAACCAGCAGCAACCGATACCGAACCGTGACCTGGTCGCCGACGCGCAGCGTGCCGAGCATCATCGTCGGCGGCTTGATGCCGTACTCGCTCATGCGGAGAACCTGGCTTCCCTCGAGCCAGACGCCCGATTCCGCGCCATAGGCGTGCGCCTCGAGGCGGATCGGGCGCTCCTGCCCGGTTCGCCGCTCCCGGGGCGAGGTCGTAGTGATCGAGGTGGAAGCTCACGTCCGGGTACTGCTCGGCGTTCATCGCCTTGCGCAGGTTCTTGTCGAGCCCCGACTTCTCCGAGCGGAGCGACGCGACGGCCACTCGCACGGTCACGCCCCTTACGGCGGCGGAGTGGATGAGGTGCAGAAGGTCCGCGGCCGTGCCGGGGTCGGGGGTGGCGCGATCCCGCTCGAGCGCGATCCCGACGTCCTTCGAGCGGCTCTCGAAGGCGTGAATCGTCGACGTGCCTTCGATCCAGAGCACGCTTCCCGGTCCGAGCGCGACCGCCAGCGGCGCCCGGGTGCTGTCCGGCGCCTTGGCGAGCGGGGCGGCCCCCGGCCCGGCGAGCAGCGCGACTACAATGGCAGCGGCGACTCGTGTGGCTCTCGCAACGATCATGTCTGGCGCCTCCCTCCCGTCTTGTTGGCGGCGGCCGCATGCTTGACGACGAGCACGCTGCACGATGCATGCGTCACGACGTGGCTCGATACGCTGCCGAGCATCAGCTTGGCGATGCCCGTCCGCCCGTGCGAGCCGACGACGATCAGGTCGGCGCGCTCGCTCTGGGCGAACGCGAGCAGGACTGCGCGCGGATCGCCAACCTCGGTGCGCCCCTCCGTGGCGAAGCCCGACTCGCGCAGCTCGCTCTCGGCGTTCGACACCAGCTCCTCGAGCTGCCGTCGCTGATCGTCGAGCACCTGCGCCGGCAGTGCGCCCAGGTCGGGACCGGCGGCCGCCGCCCTCGCCATCGGCTGCAGGGCGCTCACGACGATGACCCGGCTTCCCGCCGGCCAGCGCATCCGGCTGACGAACTGCAGCGCGTGCTCGGAGTGGGGCGACGCATCCAGGGCAATCAGAATCTTCATGGGCCACCTCCTCTCGTCTCCACACACAAGATCGTCCGGACGAGGGGATCGCGGCTACGGGACCCATTGGGACCCTGCGATGCTCCTTTGGTAGCATGCCAGCCATGAGGTCATCGCGTACGACCCTTCGCAAGCTGCGGCGGCGAGTCGCGAGACCCGCCGCGAGGACGCCGCGCGTGCGCCTGGTGATCGTCGACGGCCAGGCCATCGACCGCGGCGGTCTCGTCGGGCTGCTCGAGGACGAGCGCGACTTCGAGGTCGTCGGCGAGGCGGCGACGGTCGAGGAGGCGATCCGCCAGTGCCGCGCCCTGCGGCCCGACGTGCTGGTGCTCTCGCTCAACGTGCCAGGTCAAGAGAAGCAGGCCGCGATCCCCGCGATCCGCGCCGTCGTACCGGAGCAGCGCATCGTGGCGCTCTCGGAGCGCGGGGCGACGAACTGTCTCGTGCTGAACCCGCCCTACCGGCAGAAGACGGCAGCCGAGCTCGACCTCGTGTGCGCCGTCGGGATTGACTGCCTGCAGCTCGCGGTGGCGCAGGGCGCGATGGCGACCGTGCGACGGAGTGCCGATCCCGAGGATCTTTTTCGCGCGATCCGCAGCGTCGCCGAAGGCGGCGCCTGGTACGACCCGACGACGGCGACCGGGATGCTGGCCGCCACCGGTCCCGAGGGACGGCGTCGCGGAACGAACTCAGGGCTATCGGAGCGCGAGCTGAAGGTCGCGGCGCTCATCGCCGAAGGCCGGTCGAACAAGGAGATCTCGACCGCGCTCGACATCAGCCAGGCCACCGTCAAGAAGCACGTCGGCCACATTCTCGGGAAGCTGGGCCTTGCGGACCGGCTGCAAGCCGGGCTGCTGCTGGCCCGGAATCCACTCATCTTCAGGCGGCCGTAGCGCGCTGCGCGCCATCTTCCTCGACTCGGTGCATCTGTGCAGGACGGAATCCCCAGGCAGGCCCGGGCCTCGGGACTATGCGCTCATGAGCTTCTCATCCCTGCTTCCCTGTCGCGCGAGCCGCGACGCATAGAGTCGTCCCAGCACGTCGTACAGGGCCAGCTCCTGCTGCGCGTGGCCGGAACGGAGCAGGCGGTTGACGTGCAGGTGCACGAAGTCCGCCGACAAGGAGCGGAGAGTCGTGGCGATGGCGCCTTGCTCCACGAGGCGTCGCAGCTCGGCGATCCAGGGGGCCAGTCGATCCGAGCGGCTCGCCAGCGCGCGCAGTCCCGGAGCGAGGGAAGCAGGCGCTCGATCACCCATCAGGTCCTCCAGGGAACGACGTTCCGATCGGAAGAGATCGGACAGGCTTCTCTCCAGCCCCGAGTCGACTTCGAGTCGGGCCGCCAACCCGGCACGGCTTTCGTCGATGATCGCCCGGCGCTGCTCGAGATCGAAGCCCATGTCGGCGAGCAGACGATCCGATCCCACCAGCGCGAGGCGCCAGCGCGCATCGGCTCCTCCATCGCCCAGCAGGGAATCGAGGATCTCCACGACCGCTTCGCTGTCGGCGTGGAAGACCGACTCGGCGATGCGGATCCCGTCGGGGCCGCCGTAGCGCTCCAGCTCTCGCTCGTAGGTGTCGAGGATCAGGCGATGAAGGCTCCCCTCCTCTTGGCTCGCTTCCGCGGCCCGCTCCAGCGCCGGCAGGACTTCCTCGCGAAGGCGCGCCCGGGGACCTTCGAAGCGAACGCGAAGATGCCAGTCCGGATCCGCGAAACGGAGAAAGAACCAACGTTCGGCGGCGCCGGAAGCCACGGCCTCGCGGGCGAGCGGCGCCAGCACGCGGCACAGGATGCGGTCGGCGGTTGCGGGACCGGTGTGGAAACGCGCGTACAGCCACTCCGAGCCCGGCGCGAAGGTCCGAGCGGCGGTGATCGTCTCTCGAACACCCGACGAGTCTCGCGATTCCCTCCCGAGCCCGCTCGCGGTCGCCGGCGGCCGGAGGCCGTTCCCCTTGGAGACCGGAGCCGCTCGGACGCGGACGAATGGAACGATCAGCTCGTGGACGAAGCGTCCTTCGGGACCTTGCGCGCACAGCCGGTCGGGAGCCGGCTCGAGCTCCACGAGATCGGCCTGCTTGCGCTCCCGAGTCTGGTGCGCGAGCACGTCGAGCGCGAACACGTTGTCGAGGTCGAGCGGCAGCAGGTTGTCGGCGTCGGCCAGCGCGACCCAGCGCGGCATCCGGTGGGCGTGGCGATGCTCCTGGAACCTGCGCCATCGCTCCGCGCCGCGCGCCCGCGCGAGTGATTCGAGGATGGCGCCCTCGAGGCGCCAGCGTGCGCGGGAGAGCACCACGCGGCCGATGCGCACGCGCGGCAGGAAAGGCGCGCCGCGCAGCGGACCCCAGTCCCAGCCGAGCCGCGCCGCGACCCCCTCCTCCTGGAGCGAGCAGAGGAACCGATAAACGCCCAGAGCGCGCCACGAGTAATTGTGCGCGCTGGTGAGCCGCGGCACGATCTCGCACCCGAGACGCCGCGAGCGCAGCGCCACGCGTCCGCCACGCACGGACACCCAGAGATCTTCGAGCGGCACCTGGCGTTCGGGGACCACGCCCGACCGGCCCAGGTAGGGGATCTCGAGCTCGCGCAGCGCCGGACGGGCCAGCACGTTGCCGATGCGCCCCTCGGGCAGGTGCACGATCTCGGCGAAGCGTGCCCCGGGGCGCAGCGCCTCCTCGGATCGCAGATGGGCCTCGACGGCCCGCGCCAGGGACGGGTCGCCATGACAGAACCTGCCGAAGAATCGTGCCCCCGAAGGTCCACCGGCTCCCCCCAGGACGATCGTGAAATCGCCGGTGGCCAATGCTTCGATGGAATCGGCCGCGAGGGTGGCGAACACCGAGAAGGCATCGGGCAGCGCCGATCGGTCCGAGCCTGGCTCGCCGAGCTCGGACTCCGAGAGCGCGGCCTCGATGGAGCCGGTCCGCAGAGCCTGATCGAGCGTTCGAAGCAGGAGGGCCATGCGATCTCCATCCGGCGCCTCCTCGGGAGACGGTCGTCGCGGGAATCGCAGGTCGCGCAGCAGCGGGGCGACGTCGGGCCCGCGCCGAGCGAGGTCGAAGCCCACCCCCAGCTCCTCGTCGAGTGCTTCGGCCAGCGGCACCTCGCGCTGCTCGTAGCGTCGCTCGAATGCCTCGCGGAAGCGCGCCACGGGGCTTGCGGACGCCCGCGGGGCGAGGCGGTGGAGCCACTCGACGCCCCGGGCGATCTCGCCGACGACCTCCGGCCCGATCTCCAGCGTTCCGCCATCGCGGAAGAGATCGACCTGGAAGAGCCGCGGCAACTCGACGCGACACGGGAGCGGCTCGAGCATCCGTGCGATGGCGCGATACCGCTCGGGAGGGTGGCCGATGCCTTCTCGATCGATGCTCTCGAGCGCTTGGCGAGCGCGCGCCAAGAACGCCGCCGGCTCGGCTCCGGCCGGGAACGTCTCGAGCAGTCGTTCCACGCTCGCCGCTCCGTCGACGGCTGTGACGCACGGGGCCAGCTCGGAGGTGAGGATCTGCGACTCGATGAGGCTCTGGACGTACGCCGAAGCTTCCGCCGGAGACACCGAGCCGGAGACGAGTCCCTCGGCCAGGTCGGCCGGCGTGGCGCCGCCGCGAGCTCGCTCGAGGGTCGCATCGAGATAATCCGTGCGATCCACCGCCACCAGGTGATGGAGCCGCACCCCGTCGCGACTCGATGACTCGACGTAGTGTGCCCGCCCCGCGACCCGGTAGAGGCTGGAGTTGGGCCGATGGCGCAGGGCCTCGCGTACCGCGGGAGTTTCTCCCAAGGCGCGCGCCAGGCGGTCGAGGTAATCGGTGTCGAGCCGCGTGTGCCGCCGGCACCGCGCGCGGGGTTCGATCTCGAGCCGCGTCTTGTCTCCCACCACGCCGAGCGAGCAGGCGGCGAACAACCCGAATGGCGTCGCGCGCCCCGCCATGCGGGCGAGGTAGCGGTACACCGCGCGCTCGACTCGCGCGGCCCGCTCGCCCTCCTCGTCCCCGAGCCAGGCGGGAAGACTCGCATCGAGGTCGGGCGAGGCGACGAACAGCGCCTCGCGCACCTCGGGCCGAAGGGCCAGCTCCCGCAGCCGCGCCCGGACCCGCGCGCGATCCGTTTCCAGCGCCTTCTCCAGCCCATCGGCCTCGCCTGGGATCGGTGCTGGCAGGTCGTCGCCCGCCTTCGAGCTCCGCCCGTCTCGCGGGTCGGACGAGGCGGCGGTCAGATCCCGACTGAGCTCGAGCAGCGTTTCGAACGGCAGGAGAGGCGCGCGCAGCACGAAGAACCCGCCGTGCGTGAACGCGGTCTGCGCGGAATCCAACGCCGCGCCTTTCGTCATGGCGTGGCAGCCGGGGCGGAGAGGAGAAGCGGGACGTCCCAGCTCCAATCGGCGTCCGTCGTCGCGGCGATCAACGCCAACCCAACCCCCGCGGCTCCCCCCAGCAACCCGGGATCGGGGGCCCATCCCTTCTTGCCCGTCTCGTCGGGAATCGACGCCGGAAAACCGGCGACCTCGATGCCCGGGCGCCGCAGTGCGAGACCGTATTCGAACCAGCGTCGCGCGGCATCGGCGAATCGTGGCTCACCGGTGGCGCGATGAAAGTGATGGCAGAGGTGCGCGAGCCCCATGGCTCCGTGACAGAGGCCCGCGTCCTCGACGCCGCAGGCATCCGGGGGCAAGTCCGCGACCTCCCGCGCCATGACCAGCGCCTCGGCGATCCATGCCTCTTCCCCGGTCAGGCTGCCAGCGAGGAGCAACGCCGCCGCCACGCCCGGGTCGCCGTAGCACCACGCGGTTCGGGCCGGGAGCCGATCGATTCCGGGAGCGATCGCGAATGGCATGCGTCGACCCGGCTCCGGTCCGCGTTGCGCAAGCAGCCAGGCCACCGCGCCTTCGAGGAGCCGCCGCGCGCGTCGCGCCTCCACTCCCGATGCCACGCAGCGGGCCAGCACGACCACGAGCCCAGGCACGCCATGAGCCATGCCGAGGTTGAAATAGCCCTGTTCGTAGCGGTCGCGCTCGTGCGTTCCCAGCAGCTCTCGCGGCGTGTGCCAGGTGATCCCCTCGGACGTGTGGCGCTCGGCGCAGGAGCGCGCGGTGGCGTGGGGCAGGCGTTCGAGCGCATAGAGACCCAGCCCTGCCAGTCCGCTCACGAGGTCGTAGTGGTCGTTCCAGGGCGAACGCGTCAGGTACTCCGCGAGCGCGTCGTCGATCGCGGAGCATCGATCGTCACGTTCGTCACCGCTCTCGTCCGTTCTCGATTCTTCCACGGGACCCGCTCGCCTCGGGGACTCGCCCATGACGTAGAGCGTCGCCCACGCCACGCCCGTGAAACCCGAGAACAGGGAGGACGACATCGGCACGTCGGCCAGGGCCCGGATGGCATCGGCCAGGAAGTCGCTCGCGAGCTGGCCGTCGCCGCCCTTCGGGCGGGTGCGCGCGCGCGTGGCGAAGAAAACCGCCAGCCCCGCCCGGCCGCCGGCCAGAGAAGCATCGAGCACCGCCCGTTCCGATTCGGAGGAGCCCGGGGGAGCCCAGGCGCGGGGCGGCTGGCGGAGCGCCGCGGCGATTTCGTCGATCGTCGCGATCGCTCGCTCGGCGAGGCGGCCGTCGAGCAGCGGCACCGAGGTCCGGCCCAGGAGAGGCGGGGTGTGTGCCATGGGACCCACAAGCGCCACGAGCGGCCGTCGGCCGCTCGTGGTCCACAGTGATTGCAGTGTGCCTACGGCTTCAGCAGGTGCAGGTCGCGTAACAGGTGACGCAGGTCGCGACACCGAACGGCCGGGTGCGAGGCCGGACCTCCTCCTGCGCCTGGTCCCGCGGGTCGGTCAGAACCATGAGCGTTTCCCGATTGAGAACCAGTTTGGGCGTATCCATGGTGGTGTGTCCTTCGGGTTTCGGCAGTCCCGAAATCGGATCGGGACTGCTGCCGACTAGCAGGTGCAGGTGCCGTAACAGGTGTAGCAGGTCGCGGTGCAATAGCCGCGCGTCTCGGGTGGGCGCATGGCGAGAACGACACCGTTCTCCACCGTGGGCTCATCGAGCACGCGCAGCGTCTCCTTGTGAAGCACGAGCTTCGGAACGGTCTCCATAGGTTCCTCCCCTTGATGGTTGACGACCGTGGCTCGTTGGATCGGCCAACTGCAAAGGAAAGCGCGGCGGACGGGCAGCGTCAAGGAGGATTTGCGTACCGGTCGCGACCGCCGCCGTGTAAGAGAGAGCGGAGTCATCTCGCCGCTTCTCCCACCGGCTCCGCCATGCGCTGGCGGCTGTACTGGAGCTGGTAGAGACGCGCGTAGATCCCTCCCTTGGCCATCAGCTCCGCGTGGGTTCCCTGCTCCCGCAGCTCGCCCCGATGCAGGACCAGGATGCGATCGGCGTCGAGGACCGTACTCAAGCGGTGCGCGATCACGAGGGAGGTTCGCCCATCCAGCAGCCGGTGGAGCGCCGCCTGGATTGTCCGCTCCGTCTCCACGTCCACGCTGGAGGTCGCCTCGTCGAGGATCAGGATGCTGGGGTCGTAATGGAGCGCCCGCGCGAAGGCCAGGATCTGGCGCTCGCCCGTCGACAGGAAGGTCCCGCGCTCGCCCACCTCCTCGTCCAGGCCGCGAGGCAGCCCGGCCAAGAGCCGGGATCCTCCGACCTCGGCGAGTGCCCGATCCACCGCGTCTCCGCCGCGCGCCCGATCGCCGAAAGCGATGTTCTCCCGGACCGTGCCCGACAACAGGAACACGTCCTGCAGCACGAGGCCGATCCGTCGCCGGAGCGACTTCGATTCGATCGCGCGGATGTCGGCGCCGTCCACGCGGATCGATCCCTCCTGGAACTCGTAGAACCGGCACAGCAGGTTGGCGATCGAGGTCTTGCCCGCGCCGGTGGCGCCGACGATGGCGACCTTCTCGCCGGGCGCGACGCGGAACGAGACGTCGCGCAGCACCCAGTCGGCGTCCCGGTACGCGAACCAGACGTGATCGAACTGCAACTCGCCGCGCAGCGGCCCGATCGCCCGCGCCGCCTCGGGCTCGGGCAGGGCGGGAGGCGTGTCGAGCAGCTCGAAGATGCGCTCGGAGGCGACCATCGCGGACATGATCGTGTTGTACTTCTCGCTCAGGTCGCGCACCGGTTGGTAGAAGCGCTCGGCATACTGGATGAACGCGACCACCACCCCGAACGTCACCGTGCCCGCCAGGATCCCGCCGCCGCCGTACCACAGGATCAGCGCGATCGCCAGCGCCCCGATCACCTCGACGACCGGATTGAAGACGGCGTAGTAGAAGATGTTCTGGACATGGGCGAGGTACTGAGCCTGGTTCGCCTCGTCGAACTTTCGTGCCTCCTTCTCTTCCGCGTTGAAGAGCTTGAGGACGTCGAGGCCTTGAAGATGCTCCTGGAGGAAGGCGTTGATTCGCGCCAGCAGAGTGCGCACGCGGCGATAGGACACCCGTACCTTGGCGCGGAACACCGCGGTGGCGGCGACGAGGGGAGGAACGGTCGTCAACGTGACGAGCGCCAGCCTCCAGTCGAGCCACAGCATGGCGCCGACGACGCCGGCGAGGATGAAGACGTCGCCGAGCACCGCGACCACCCCCTGCGCGAACAGGTCGTTGAGGGCCGATACGTCCTGCGTCACCCGAGTCAGGATTCGCCCGACCGGACGTGTGTCGTAGTAGGACGGAGTGAGCGTGGCGAGATGGCGGAAGATCTTGAGGCGCAGGTCGCGCATGGCGCGCTGCCCCAGCATCGCCATCATGTAGCTCTCGAAGTAACGGAGCACGAACGAGGCGGCCAGCACGCCAACGTAGGCCGCCGCGATCGCGAGGAGCCCGCGCGACGCCACCCAGGGAAGCGCCCCCCGCCCCGACGCGGGCTTGACGTAGGTGTCGATCGCCACCTTGGTCAGATAGGGACCGACCACCTCGAGCAGGGAGATCGCCGCCAGCAGGACGACGGCGAGCGCAACCTCTTTCTTGTAGGGAGCGAGGAAGCGGAGCAGCCGCCCCGCCAGGCGGCGGTCGTAGATGGTGGCTCGTTCGTCGATCTCGTCCGCGGCGGAGTCGAAGGGTCCCGGCATCAGTGCAAGCCCTCGGAGGCTCGGTTGCGATCCATCACAGCGTCTCCAGCTCCTCGACCATCTCTTCACGACGATAGAGATCGGCGTAGAGTCCGCCTCGGGCGATCAGCTCCGCGTGCGTCCCGGCGGCGACGACCCGCCCTTCGTCCAGAACCACGATGCGGTCCACGTGGAGCAGGGCGGAGCGGCGATGCGTGGCCAGCAGGATGGCCGGGTGCCGCTCTCCAGCGAACAACGCCTCGATGATCCGCTCTTCCGTGGCGGGGTCCACGCTGGAGAACGCGTCGTCGAGCAGGAGCACGGGACGCTCGAGGACGAGCGCGCGCGCCAGCGCGACCCGCTGCTTCTGACCTCCGGACAGGGTAATGCCGCGCTCGCCGAGAATGGTTTCGAGTCCCTGGGGGAATCGCGCCATGTCGGGCGCCAGGCCGGCGCGACGCGCGGCCTGCTCGACGTCCGGTGCCGGCATGTCCGCATCGGGGATCCTCTGCCCGGGCTGGGGGCGCGTTCCGCCGTCTTCGAAGCCGAAGCCGATGTTGGCGCGAATCGTGTCGGAGAAGAGGAAGGTGTCCTGGGGCACCACCGCCAGGCGGCAGCGGAACGCCCCGCGCGACCAGCGCTCGGCGGGGACGCCGCCGAGCAAGAGCGTGCCCTCGGTGGGTTCGTAGAGGCGCGCCATCAGGTTCAGGAGCGTCGTCTTTCCCGATCCGGTGCGGCCCACGATCGCGACGGACTCGCCGGGCCGGACCGTGAGGTCGACGCCGCGCAGGACCATTCGCTCCGTTCCCGGATAGTGGAATCCGATTCCTCGCAGCTCGACCGCCGCGCCCGACGCGGCTGCCGCACCGGACTCGATCGCCACGCCGCAGGTCGGCACCTTGCCGTCTCCCCCCACGTCGTCCTCGACGTCCAACTCCAGGACGGCTCGGATTCGTCCCATCGACGCGGCTCCGCGCTGGAAGAGGTTCGTGACCCACCCGAACGCCACCATGGGCCAGAGCAGCATGCCGAGGTAGATCTGGAACGCCACCAGATCTCCGAGCGTGATCTCGCCGCGCACGACCTGGGTCCCTCCCACCCAGAGGACGATGGCGGTGGAGATCCCGCCCAGCAGCGAGAGCGCCGGCCACATCGCCGACATGATGCGGATCATCCGGCGGTTCTTCTCCGTGTAGTCCTCGTGGAGCGCCCGAAAGGCCTGATACTCGCCCTCCTCTTCCACGTGAGCCTTCACCATCCGGATCCCCGCCAGCGTTTCCTGGGCCTTGGCGGTCAACGCGGCGAAGGAGGCCTGGATCGCCTCGTAGTGGAGGTAGAGCCGCGCGCCCAGACGCGCCATCAGGATCGACACGATCGGGAGCGGAACGAGCGACAATAGCGTGAGGCGCGCGTCGATGCGGCACATGAGAACCACCGCCATCACCAGGGTCGTGGCGGTGTTCGCGAAGTACATGATTCCCGGGCCGAGCAGATCCCGAACCGCGTCGAGGTCGTTGGTCGCGCGCGACATCAGATCCCCGACCTTGCGGACCCGATAGACGCTGGCGGGCAGCCGAGCGAGATGGTCGAAGAGGTCCTTCCGAAGCTCGTATTCCATCCGCCGCGAGGTGCGGATCAGGGTCATCCTCATCGTGTACATGAACAGACCCTGGAAGAGCACGGCGGCCAAGATGAGCCCCGCATCACGCGCCAGGGCCACTCGAGTGACGCCCGCCTGCACGTGGTCGACGGCCTGGCGAACCAGCCACGGCACCCAGACCTGGAAGACGTTCGTGAGCAGGATCGAAACGCCGCCCAGGAGGATGACCGACCTGTGGCGGCGCAGGTAGGGAACGAGATAGCGGAGCGACTGGATGGCGGATCCCCCTGATGGCGGCTGACGATGGCTCGCGCTTGTCCGAGCAGGGAGATTAGCACGCGGAGCGGAGTGCCTCTCCTCGGCCACGCTGCCTCCGCCAACCCCTGCCTCCGCAAGAGGCGCTCGACCAGCCGGGTTTAGCCCTGATATACTGGAAGTGTCGAATCCGCCTTGGCTCATTTCGCTCTCACTCTTGGGCGCGATGGCCGGCGTGAATGTCAGACAAGTCAGGGATGTGCACGGGCCGCACGATCTCCGCTCGGCTCACATGAAGCGCACACCGACCCTGGGCCTCGCAAGGTCTCTGCCCCTCTCGGCGAGATCGGCGCTCTCACCCCCCGTCGGCGCTGAAAGGCCCCCGCCTCGACCGGCCTCGACTCACGATTCCGCGCCGTACCCTGGACGTGGCATCGCGTGTCCCCGTTCTCCTTCCCCGTAGCTTGCTCTGCGTCATGCTCCGACCACGGGTCGGTGAACCCGTACGCACAGGAGGACTACCCATGAGCCGCCTCACTTCACCAGCCGCCGGGAGGCCGTTCCTGGCGCTGCTGCTGGCGGCCGCGCCGGCGTTCGCCGCCAATCCCGAAGGAGCAACCATCAGCCCCGACTCTCCCGCCGCAAGCTGGTCGGGGAGCCCGTTCACCGCCTCCAGCCCTCTGGGCTGCAGGAACGCCGAGGCGACGTGCGATCATTTCACGCTGACCATCGTTCCGCCCCCCAAGGACTTCGTCGTCACGGTACGCATCGAAGCGACCCGCATGGGCGACGACCTCGATTTGTACGTGCGCGATGCGAACGGCAACACCATCACCAGCCCCGGCACCTCGGGCGGCGTGGAGGAGGTCGTCCTCTCGCGCCCGGCGGCAGGGGCCTACACGATCGTCGTTCAGCCGTTCCTCGTGGTCCCGGGCGGGAGCTACACCGGTTTCGCGGCGATCGGCAGCCCGGGCCGCGACCAGGGCTCGAACTCCTATTTCGGCCCTCTGGTCACCTCCACGTTCGCCGGGGTTCCCAGCAGCAGCCCCGCGCCCTCGGCCGGGCAGCTGCAGGTGAGCTTCAATTACGTGGGAAGGCAGGCGGCCGAGCCAACGATCGGCGTCAACCGCGACAACATCGCTTTCTTCGCCGCCTCCACGTTCGACTTCCCGTCCTCGACCGCGCCCGCGCGCCTGGCGCGCACGCTGGTCATGCGCTCCAGGGACAAGGGAGCGTCCTGGCAGGCCGTGTCCCCGTCGCTCACCTCGAACTTGCCCGACTCGGAGGACAACCCCACCTTCCCGCCCTTCTCGCTCGACCCGTACGTGTACGTGGACGCCGTGGGCGCGAACCCGGGGAGCCCAGCCGGGCGGGTCTTCTCCATCGATCTCGACGCCGCCTGCGGCGCCAACGCCATCTTCTCGGACGACGAGGGCTCGAGCTGGACCGAGGTCCCGCTGTTCGCCTGCAACGAGCCGGCGAACGATCACCAGACCGTGGTCACCGCGCCGCCTCCGCCCGGCTTCGTCACGGCGGGTTATCCCAACATGCTGTACTTCTGTTACAACCAGGTGGGCGATGCGACGTGCAGCCGCAGCAACAATGGCGGGCTCTCCTTCACGCCCACCGCCCCGGCCTTCCCGGGCGCCGATCCCGGCAGCGCGGGCAGCTTCTGCGGCGGACTCACGGGGCACCTGGCCGCCGACAGCCAGGGCCGCATCTTCCTCCCCAAGGGACACTGCGGGCTGCCCTGGGTGGCGGTGAGCAGCGACGCGGGTAACACCTGGACGCGCGTCAACATCACCAACGTCACCAAGATGGAGGACCACGAGGTCACGCTGGCGGTGGACGCCGCGGACAACGTCTACGCGGTGTGGCAGGACGGCACCTTCCGCATGCCCTTCCTCTCCGTCTCTCGCGATCACGGCATGAGCTGGTCCACGCCGCGCATGATCGCGCCGCCGGGAGTCCACGAGGTGAACTTCCCCACCATCGCCGCGGGCGACGCGGGCCGCATCGCGGTGCTCTTCCCCGGGAGCGAGTCGAAGGACTTCAGCGACCCGGGCCGGCCGTGGAACGTCTATGTCGTGGTCTCGGTGAACGCCCTGGATTC
>VBOY01000114.1 GCA_005893295.1 Candidatus Eiseniibacteriota bacterium
TATGGCAGGACTCACGAGTGACACGCTTCTCGAGACTCGGAATGTGAACGGCAGGCAGCTGACCGTGCTGTGGTGCGTCTACCACATCATCGAGCACTTCGCGATGCACACGGGCCAGATCCTGTCGATGACGAAGGCCCTGGTGGGCGAGCCTCTCTCGGAGACCGCGGCGACCCGAGGCGGGTCGAAAGCCAGCGGCTGACGTCGCCACGGAGCGTCTCGAGTGTCATGAGCAGTGACCTCGGCGCGCGCTCCCTCTTCGAGGCGGCTCGAGGCGCGAAGGATCCGGCGCCACGCGCCGCATCCCGTGGCGAACGGTCGATGCCTCCGCCCGTCGCGCTGCGCCAGGGCCTGCTGAGCGCGCTCGGCAACCCCAAGCTCGCCGTCTTCTTCGTCAGCCTCTTTCCCCAGTTCATCCCGCACGGGCGAAGCTCGGTGCTGGTACTGCTCGGACTCGGCCTCACGTTTTGCGCCATGACGCTCGTCTGGCTCACCGCCTATGCGATCGTGGTCGGCAAGAGCGGTGACCTGCTCGGGAGTACTCCCGTGCGACGCGTCATTCAAGCCGCGTTGGGCGCGACGCTGGTGGGGTTCGGCGTGAAGCTGGCCGGGGCCACGGCGCGGATGGGGCCCCCCTGACGCTTCTCGCGATCGGCTCAGCTCGACCGCAGTGCGAGCGCCACAAGCCCCACGATCACCAGCCCCACGATCGTCAGCGCCACCCGCGGCGTGCGCGGCACCGCGTGGACCTCGGGGCTCGCCGGAGCCGGCGTGCCGTAGGCTTCGCGCAACTGTCGCAGTACCACCGCGAGCGCGGTGAGCCAGGTCACTGCCAGTGCCAGCAACAGCCCGGTGGTCTGCGTTCGAGCGAGCGAGCGAGCCACCTCGAGCCAGAGATTCGCCCCGGGAAGGCCCGGGAATCCAGCCAGCGACGCCAGCGACAGGAAGCCCGCAACGGCCGCCACCGGGTGGCGTCGCGTAAGGGGCGCGGCGCGCCCCAGCGACGGCGACGAAACGGGCAGGAACCGGGCGAGCGTCGCCGCGCCGACGAGCGCGAGCGTGAGATGGGCACGCCACGCATCCAGCCACGCGGCATCGAGCGGATGGCCCGACGCCAAACGGGTCAGCACCAGAGCGCCGTTCAGGCTGGCGAGCGTTCCCACCCGGCGCTCCGGACGACGCTGAACCGCCAGGGTCGCCGCCCCCGTGAGCAGCGCCACCAGCGCCCCGGCGTGCAGCACGCCTTGGGCGAGCAGCGCCCCCTCGTGGTAGCGGTCGATCGAGGAGAGGCGAAACGAGAGCCAGCTCGCGCCCGCCACCTGGAGCGCTGCGGCCGCGAGCGGGGCGAGCCATGGCCGCGCCCCTTGGAGCACGTCGCCCAGCCAGAAATGGAGCGGCGCACCGCCGAGCATCACGAAGCCCAGCAGCAACGAGAGCGGCAACGCCGTGCTCCACAGGAAGCGTGGCTCCAAGCCCAGCGACAGCACCGCCCATTGCTCGACCGCCAGCGCGCTCCCCATCACCCACAGCAGCTTGAGGGCACACTCGCCGTGCAGCAGGTCCTCTCGGTCGCGCGCCAGCTCCGCGATCACCACGCCCACCGTGAGCGGGGCCTGGATCGCTCCCGCCCGTCCCGGCATCGCGAGCCCAAAGGCAAGGGCGACCAGCACGGCCACGGGCGCAAGGCCGCGCCGCCCAGGGCGCTCCGCCGCGAGCAAGACCGCAGCGGAAACGAGCGCCGCCGCGATCGGGGCCACCGTTCGCCAATGGGAAAGGAGCCAGTTCACGCTTACCTCAGCAACGGCAACACGAGGGCCAACACGCTGATGCCGAGCAACAGCAGCAGGTACTCCTGCGCGTCGCCGGTGTGAAGGTCACGGCTCGGCGCGATCAGGGCCCGTCCGACCGCGGCCAGCAACCAAGCGAGCTTTCGCTCGAGCGTGACCACCAACCGGAACACGCCCGCCGCGGCCCCGCGCGCCACGACGCCGACCGCCTTCCATCGCGACACCACGAACAACAACGATCCCCTGGCGAGACACCAGGCGGCGCTCCCCACGATCAGGGCGGGGAGCAGCGCAATCGCACCCCCTGGCCATTCGGGCTCGAAGCCCGACCACCACGCGAGCGCCAGCGCGCCAAACGAGAGCATCATCGCCACCACCGCGGCGAGCTGGCTGAGCGGAACGGCTACCTCCCTGCGCACTATGGCGCGGCGCTCGGGAGCCTCCACCAGGCCACGCACCACCACCCAGCTCACGAACATGTTGGCCACCGCCATCGCGACCGCGTAGCCGCGATGTCTCAGGCCTGAGGGACCGAATCCGAGCGTGGCGATCACCGGCCACGAGAGCGCGGTCGACGAAACCCAGCCGGCCAAGCGCCACAGCTCCTGCGACGTCGGCTCGCGCCGCGGCTGCGCTCCCCTGAGCTCGCCGGCGAGCAGCACCGCGCGACTCCCACTCGAGGCGAGCCAGAGCGCGAGGCTCACCGCGGGGGTCACGAGGTGGAGTGCCACCAAGGTGGCGGCGAAGGCGCTGTCGGCGACGGATAGCCAGCGCAGGCTGGCCACCCAACGGCGCCGGCTGAAGGCCCGCAGGGCCGCGAGCAACGCCGTCACGACGAGCAGGAACATGGCGGTCGTGCGCACCATGGGGACGCTCACCCAGTCGAGCGCGTGGCGCCACAGCACCACGAACCCCGCGGCGGGAAGCAGCACCGGAAGCCATGGCCCCACGCCCGGCAGCGGCCCTGGTCGGTCCGAGAACGGCCGGGTGAGCGGAAGCGCGGCGAGCAGCTCGAGGCCCGCCCAGACGACCGCGGCGGCGAGCACCATGGAGATCGGTCGCACCGCCGGCGAGGCGTCGGGTGAAGCACCGAGCACCGCCTCGCACGCGGCCGCCAACCACAGCGCTCCCGCGGGCCTGCGCAACCACCCCCAGCGCGGCAGCTGCTCGTCGCGATCCGGCGTGGCGCGCGCCCAGCACCAGAAGCCCAACGCCAGCAGCTCGAGACCCAAGGCCGCGGCGGCGAGCCACTGGAGCGTGGCGAGCACCATCCCCAGGCCGCAGAGCACCGCCCCGGTGGCCCGCGAGCCCCAGGGCGACGCGGCTCGCGGCACAGCGGCCTCAGTCGTGGAGATCGTGTGCATCCCTGACCCGCGCGGATCGCGCATGACGCTCGCGTCCCACGGCCACACGCATCACCAGGGCGATCGCGAGCGAGGCCGCGAACAGCACCCACGCTCCGCCGGTCGCGGCACCCGGAAGCGCCGCGGCGCGCGCCGCCCCATCCAGCACCTCGAGGCCCAGGCCCAACGCCGCCAGACCGATCGCGGCACGCCGGAGGTTTCCCCTCAGCATCAGATGGAGCAGCCCCAAGCCGAGGAACATGCATCCATACGAGGCGCGGCGGCTGTCCTCGGGCGACATGTCCTGCCGCGCCACGCCCGCGATCAGCAGGGCGAGCAGCGCTAACCCGAGCAAGATCCCGACTGCCCCCGACTCCACGACTCCGCCCGGCGAGCGAATCGGCCGCGGCGCGGGATCCCGGCGGCCGACCGCGCGCCACGCCACGAACAGCCACAGCGCGGTCCAGCCCGCCACGACCCAGGGCGGCGCGGCCAGCTCCTTCAGGAAGGGAACGCCGGCCGCCACCCCCAGCGCCGCCACCCGGGCCACGGCGGCCCCGGGCAGAAACGTCCCCACGGCGAGGAAGCCCAGCGGGGCCAGCAGCCTCACCAGGTCGAAGAGCGAGAGCGCGCTCCAGGCGTCGAGGAAATGCACGACCGACCGCCCCCTGGGATCAGGAGAGGTACTGGCCCTCGGCCGACTTGAGCGCGGCCAGGAACTGGGCCGGGCTATCGGCCTCACGCAGGTTCTTGCGCACCGACTCCTCCTTGAGCAAGCGCGAGATATTGGCCAGGACCTTGACGTGCGGAGTTCCAACCGCCTCGGGGGAGACGAGCAGGATGAAGATGTGAGCTCGCTCGCCGTCCACCGAGTCGAAATCGATCCCCTCGCGGGACACCGCGCAGGCCGCCATCATGCGATCCACCGCCCGCGCCTTGCCGTGGGGGATCGCCACGCCGTTGCCGATGCCGGTCGACATCATGGCCTCGCGCCGCATCACGCGGTCCAGGATCTCGCCCTGGCTCCTCAGGCCATGGGCCGATTCCAGCAAATCCACCAACTCGGCTACGGCGTCTCGCTTGGTAGCCGCCTTGAGCCGTGGCGAAACGGACTGCGCGTTGAGCAAATCGGAGAGCATCATGACACTCTTCTCGAAGCCAGCAATGCGAGTCAGGACAATGAGTTGTACCCTAAAGAGCGGCACGGACGAGTGTCAAGCCCTTTCCCCCGCGGCGCCCGCGCAGCCCTTGGCCGCGCCCATGGGAGGACATCGAGCAACACTCTCGGGTCACAACCGGACGGTGCCGGCAGTACCATGAGCGCGAGTCACTCGGTCGCTCGGAGGACCCGAATGAAACACGCCGTGTTCGTGCTGATCGTGGGAGCGGCTCTGCTGTTCGGCCACCCAGCCGTGAGCGATCCCGAGCTTCGACTGAGCTATCCCGGCGGGATCGCGCACGTCGAGATCGGCGGCAGCTACCCCTTCAGCCACTACCGCGTGTGGCGTGCCACTTCGGCCGGCGACTTCTCGCCGATCACCGATGCCGATGTGCTCTGCACCGGCAGCTGCTTCGCCGACGACTTCGGCGCCGAGCCGGGGGCGACGTACCTCTATCGCTTCGATCTCGCGACGCCGCAGGGAGATTTGGTTCGCTTTGGCCCTTACCTGGTCACGATCTCGCCTCGACTCGTCCACCGCATCGCGGCACAGGTGTCACCCAACCCAAGCGCTGGCGCGGTGGTCGTCGAGCTGTTTCTGGCCGGCGTTCCCGGAGCCACGCGGACGAACGTCGAGGCATCCCTGTTCGACCTGCAGGGCCGGCGCGTGAGCACGATCCACCGCGGTCCGCTGGCGAACGGGCTCACGCGCGTGTCGTGGAGCGGCCGAGGGGACGACGGGCGCACGCTCCGCGCCGGAGCTTACTTTCTGCGGTTTAGCGCGGCCGACGGCAGGGTCTCGGTCGCCCGCGTGCTGCGGGCGCGCTAGCTGTAATGCCCGTGTGAAGTCATTCCCGCGGGCAAAAGGCGCCATTGCCTGACTCGGGTTCTGCGCGTAGTCTCCGAGCCGTTTGGAACGTTCCCCCCCGCACTCGCTAGAAGGAGGATCCGTCGCATGAAGAGATTTTGGTCTGTTGCGGCAGTCGTGTTGGCATTGGTGGCGTGTAGCGCGTTCATGGCCCGGGCCGGAGATTCCGGGTCGATGAGCTCGGATGCCAAGTCTTCGGACGCCAAGTCCTCAGACACCAAGTCTTCGGAAACGAAGTCGTCGATGAGCAAGAGCGCCATGAAGGGCGATGCGGCGCTCCAGGCCAAGCTCGAGGCGTTGGAGCGCAGCACCTGGGAGGCGTTCAAGAGCAAGGACGCCAAGGCCGCCATGGCGAACATCTCGCCCGACTCCTGGTCGGCGGACATGAACGGCTTCGCTCCGGCCTCGCAGATCGAGTCGATGATGCAGGACATGGCGCTGAACAGCTACGAGCTTTCGGATTTCAAGGTCCTTCACCTGGGCAAGGATGCGGTGGTTCTCACCTACTCCGCGACCTCCAACTGCACGTACAAGGGCCAGGCGGTTCCAGCAGGGCCCTACTTCTGCTCGACGGCCTACGTGAGCAAGGGCGGCAAGTGGACCGGCATGTACCACCAGGAGACCCTGGCGATGTCGGCCATGCCGAGCGCTGGCATGGAGCAGACCACCAAGTAGACTGGCAACACCTCGAAGCCCCGGGACCCTGCGTGACGTGCTAGAATTTTCACGCGCCCCGGGGCTTCGCCGTTCCACGCACCGACTCCCTGAGGCCGGGTGGTGCCAAGGACGGGCCGCCGGAGAGCCCTCGCCATGACACAGGATTCCGTTCCCGTCCGCGACCTGCTGGGCCAAGTCCTCCCGCTCGAGGATCTCGCCACGCTGCGGCGACCGTTCATTGGCGCCGAGCTGCGCGAAGGGATCACGGCGCAGCTCGAGGCCGCCTCGATCCTGTTGGTCCAGCGGCTCGCGCCGCGCCCGAGGGCGGACGCCCCGGCGGCCCACGCGCCGGCCCTCGCCGCGCGGCGCGCGACCGACCTCACGACCTTTGCGCCGGTCACCACCGATGGCGTGGCGCTGATTCCGCGGGCGAGCCTGCCGGCACGTGCCCCCGCGGGACTAGACCAGGTCCGCGGGCTCCTCGAGCTCGACGGCGCAGCGCTTCCGGCCGATCCACGGGGCGCTCCCGCACACGCGGCGCTCGACGAACCGCTCGATCGGGTGGCGCGCGAATGGCTTGGCGCCGCCTCGGCCCGACTGTTCCGGCGCCAGAACGCGGAAGAGCCACCCGAGCGCCGCCCGCTCGCTTCCGACCTGGGGGCGGAAGCCGCGTGGCATCCGGGTGCGATCCTCTACTGCCCCGACGCGTCGCAGAGCCGCCGGCTGGCCGCGCCCGCGGCGGCCCGCGGCGTGCGCGCGGTCGCGGTGGCGGGCATCGTCACGCCTTCCGGTGCACCTTTCGGACACCTCGAGGTGACGAGCGATCGGCTCGCCCCGTTCGGCCCCGACGATCTGGCGCGCGTGGCACTTCTCGCCGAGTGGTGCGGTGCGATCCTCGAGCGGGCGGACCGCATCGAGAAACTGGTATTCGTCGACTCGCTCACCGGGGTCTACAACCGCCCCTACTTCGAACTGCAGGTGAGCAACGAAATGGCGCGCGCGCGTCGCGACCGTGCCTCGCTGGCCCTGTGCATCGCCGACATCGACAACTTCAAGTCCTTCAACACGGCGCTCGGGTACGAGGCGGGCAACCAGGTGCTCGCCCGGGTGGCCCGTGCCCTGCGCGGCGGCGTGCGGCCGTTCGACACCGTGGCGCGCTGGGGCGGCGAGGAGTTCGCGGTGCTGCTGTCCTCGCCGGTCGAGGGGGACGACGCACTCGCGATCTCGGAGCGGCTCCGTGGCACCGTGCAACGCATGCGCCTCGAGCTCGACGGGCTCGATCGACGCAGCCATCGCGCCTTGGTGACGGTGAGCATCGGGGTGGCGCTGTTCCCGCAGCACGGCGACGGCCCACAGGATTTGTGGCGGGCGGCGAACGCCGCGTTGCTGGTGGCCAAGCGACCGCCCAAGAACCGAGTCGTGTTCTTCCAGCCGACCGGCTGAGGACCGTCAGCAGCCTGTTAGGGGACGAGCGCTCGCACCCAGGCGGGCGAGGCGTCGGACACCGGATCCTGGCTCATGCCCCTGACGTCTCCCGTCGACAGATCGTAGAGCACGTAGATCCCAGCGAAGTGAAGGCCGCCGCTGTAGATGGCGACCTGCTGGCCACCGTTCCAGAAGCCCCACGCGCGAACCCACCCGTCCGCCTGGATCCGGCGCACCACGCGCCGGTCACGATAGATCAGCAGCTCGTGCGCCAGCTCGGCGTCTTCCCTGGGATGAATACGCACCAGGACGCCGATCGTCTTGCCGTCGGTAGAGAGTTTGGGGTCGAAGTAGCGTCCCCAACTGGTGAGCGTGACATCCTGTCCACTCGTCGACACCGCGTGCAGGTTGCGTCGGGGATCGAGGTAGACGCGCTCGTAGGTTCCGGCAGCGCGAAGCGCGTCGGGTCGGCCGAGCAGCGCTAGCAGCACGAGGACCGTCATCGAGGCGGGCCCCCGCCACGGCCCGAGACCCGAGTCATCCGCCGCCTTACACCTTGACCGGCTCTGGGCGGACCGCGTGGAACGTGAACGCGCCCTTCTCCACCTCCACCTCGATCGTCTGCCCGGGCTTGATCTCGCCTGCGAGCAGCTTCATCGCGAGGGGGTTCTGGATCCGGCGCTGCACGGTGCGCTTGAGCGGCCGCGCGCCGAAGCTGGGATCGAAGCCTTCGTCGGCCAGCGCGTCGCGCGCCCGATCGGTGAGCAGCAGCGTCACGTCGCGGTCGGCGAGCATGCGCTGCAGCGTCCGCACGTGGAGGTCGACGATCTTTCGCAGCTCGGCCCGCGACAGGGTGTGGAACACCACGATCTCGTCCATGCGGTTCAGCAACTCGGGCCGGAAGTGCTCGCGCACCGCCTCCAGTACCCGTCGCTCCATCTCCTGCCGGTCGCTCTCGTCCAGCTCCAGGATCCACTGCGAGCCGAGGTTCGAGGTCATGATCACCAAGGCGTTCTTGAAATCCACGGTGCGCCCCTGGCCATCGGTGAGCCGACCGTCGTCCAGGATCTGGAGCAGCACGTTGAGCACCTCGGCGTGCGCCTTCTCGACCTCGTCGAGCAGCACCACCGCGTACGGGCGCCGCCGCACCGCCTCGGTGAGCGCGCCTCCTTCCTCGTAGCCGACATAGCCCGGCGGCGCGCCGATCAACCGCGCCACGGCGTGCTTCTCCTGATACTCCGACATGTCCACGCGCACCATGGCGCGCTCATCGTCGAACAGGAACTCGGCGAGTGCGCGCGCCAGCTCGGTCTTGCCGACGCCGGTCGGGCCCAAGAACAGGAACGAGCCGAGCGGGCGGCGCGGATCCTGAAGCCCGGCCCGCGCGCGGCGCACCGCGTCGGCCACCAGCCGCACCGCCTCGTCCTGTCCGATGACGCGGTGGTGCAGGCGCTCCTCCATGTGGACCAGCTTCTCGATCTCTCCCTCCATGAGACGCGCGACCGGAATCCCGGTCCACTTGGCCACCACCTCGGCGATGTCCTCCTCGTCGACTTCCTCCTTGAGCATGCGTTGGTCGAGCTGGATCTTGGCGAGCCGCGCGTTCTCCTGCTCCAGTTGTCGCTCGAGCTGGAGCAGATGTCCGTACCGCAGCTCGGCGACGCGCGCCAGATCACCGGCCCGCTCGGCTCTCTGCTCCTCGAGCTTCAAGCGCTCGCGCTCGGCCTTGAGCTGGCGGATCTTGCCCACCACCTCTTTCTCCCGCTTCCAGTGCGTCTCGAGCTGCGTGATCTCGGCGCGCACCCGAGTCAATTCCTCCTCGAGACGCTTGAGCCGCTCCTTGCTGCCCGGATCGTTCTCCTTGGCGAGTGCCTGGCGCTCGATCTCGAGCTGGCGCGCGCGCCGCGTCGGCTCGTCGAGCTCGACCGGCAGCGAATCGATCTCCATGCGCAGGCGCGACGCAGCCTCGTCGATCAGGTCGATCGCCTTGTCCGGGAGATTGCGGTCGGTGATGTAGCGGCTCGACAACATCGCGGCCGCGACCAGCGCGGCGTCCTTGATGCGGATCCCGTGGTGCACCTCGTAGCGTTCCTTGAGGCCGCGCAGGATCGCGATCGTATCCTCGGCCGAAGGCTCGTCCACCATGACCGGTTGGAATCGTCGCTCGAGCGCGGCGTCCTTCTCGACGTGCTTGCGATACTCGTCGAGCGTGGTCGCCCCGACGCAGTGCAGCTCACCGCGCGCCAGCGCTGGTTTGAGCAGGTTGGCGGCGTCCACCGCACCCTCGGCGCCGCCTGCGCCCACCAAGGTGTGCAACTCGTCGATGAAGAGCACGATGCGCGCCTCCGCCGAGGTGACCTCCTTGAGCACGGCCTTGAGTCGGTCCTCGAACTCGCCGCGGAACTTGGCTCCGGCGACCAGGGCGCCCAGGTCGAGGGCAATGACGCGTTTCTCTTTGAGGCTCTCGGGCACGTCGCCCGACACGATGCGCTGCGCCAGACCCTCGACGATCGCGGTCTTGCCCACTCCCGGCTCGCCGATCAGCACCGGGTTGTTCTTGGTGCGGCGAGCGAGCACCTGGATCACGCGGCGGATCTCGTCGTCGCGCCCGATCACCGGATCGAGCTTGCCTTGGCGCGCCAGGGCGGTCAGGTCGCGCCCGTAGCGCGCGAGCGCCTGGTACTTGTCCTCCGGGTTGGCGTCGGTCACGCGTTGGCCGCCGCGCACCTGGGCGAGCGCCTTCAACAGTGATTCCGGGCTCACCCCCGCCGACGCGAGCGCCGCGCTCGCTCCGCTCGGCGGATCGGGGGAGGCGAGCGCCAGCCACAGGTGCTCGACGCTCACGAACTCGTCCTTGAGGCGTTCGGCCTGCGCTTCGGCCGCCTCGAGCACGTGGCGCAGGGCATCTCCCAGGTAGAGCGCGCCCCCTAAGACGCGCGGAAGCCGGTCGAGCGACGCGGCGGCGGCCCGCGCCAGGGGTTCGCGCGCCACGCCCAGCTTCTCGAGCAGCGCCGCCGTGATCCCTTCGGAGTCCTCGAGCAGAGCCGTCAACAAGTGCTCGGGAGCGAGCTCCTGATGGCCGCGGTCGCGCGCCAGCCGCTGAGCCCTCTCGAGTGCCTCCTGAGATTTGATGGTGAAGTGCTCGAGCCTCATGAGCGGTTCTCTCGCGCCGGGGGCGGTACTGTACCATGCCGGTAGTTCTTTTCGATCGCCTCCACCCACCCGTTCCGGAGAACTCCATGAACGCACCCCAGCTCGACCCGACGGACGACACCCTCGCGTGGCTCGAGCGACGCGTCCGATGGCTGACCGCGCTCGCGACGTTCCTCGCCATCGCGGTGGTGGCGTTGGTCGCGTGGCAGCTCGCCCCGCCGGCCGAAGTGGGGGCGACACGGCGCTTCGCGCTGTGGGACGCTTCCGGCCACCGCCGCGCCGAGCTGGCCCTTAGGGCCGATGGCTCGCCGGTGCTGCGCTTGCAGAACGAAAACGGGCGAAGCGGGATCGTGATGTCGCTCGACACCGAGGGAAGCGCCCGCATCCACCTGAACGACGCCAATGGCGCGGCCCGTCTCGACCTGGTGCTGGATCCTCGGGGCTGGCCGAGGCTGGCGCTCACCGCGCCCCGGGGACGTACGGCAGTGAAGTTCGGAGTCGGGGAACAGGGACCCGCGGCTTCGTTGCGCGACAGCGGCGCAACCGTCCTCTGGTCGGCTCCGTGACCGCCCGCCCAGGCGAGACAGTTCTTACGTCGAGCAGGCTACTGAAAGAGCCTGAATGCAAGGAGCGACCGAGCAACGCCGCAGTCGGGCTGTTTCAGCAGCCTGCTAGGACTCGAGATCGAGGTAGGGCAGCAACAGCGGCAGCACGTGACGCGCGAGCGGGGGAAAGCCCATCACGAAGTTGACCGCGCCGCGCAGGTCTTGCCAGGTGAGCGTACCTTCCTGGATCTGCCGCCCCAGATCGAGCAAGGCGGCGCGGGCGCTCGCGCGCTGGCCCTCGGGCACGCCGAGGCGGGCCAAATCGGCGGCCAGCGCGCCGAGCGCCAACGCGCCCGGTGAGGTCGGGGGTGTGGCAGGGGGCCGCGCCGCGCGGTGGACCGGTCTTCCTTCGGCGGCCAACACGGGGGACGTGCGAAGGAACTCCGAAGCGGCGTCGACGTTCCGAGGTTCGTGGGGTCGAGCCTGAGTCGCCGGGGGTGACGCGGCCGCCGCCGGAGCGGCGTGAACGGGTGTGGCGTGGCTCGCCGGCTGCGACGGTGGCTCCATCGGCGCGCGGCGCGATGGCAGCGGCCGCACCGCGGGCGCTGCCGGCGCATGCGGCGGGCGCTCGACTGGCGCGCGGCGGGGCGGTGGCGGGGGTTCCCCCACTGTGCGTGCTCTCTCGGACTCGACCTCCTCGACGGGCTCGATTCGGGGGGGTGGCGCAAGCGGCGGTGAACGCGGTGGCGCAAGCGGCTCGACGGCCTCGACCGATTCGCGGAACACCTCGGCTCGCGACTCGCGCACCGGGCTTGCCAGGTCCGCGAGGCCCAGCAGCTCCTTGAGCGAACCGGGCCGCGAGCCTGTCTCTTCTGCGATCGGAGCTTTCGCCGGTGCTTGGGGTTCGATCGCGGAGGCCGGGAAGATCGATGGTGGGTCCCAGCGTGGTTCCGGCTCGCGCGACCCCACCCTCGGCAGACGCGGCTGGCGCATGCCGCGCGGGCCCTGCCCCGCGTGCCGTGGAGCTGGCCGCCTCGTGCGACGCATTGCCCTTGAGCTCTTCGATCATGTGCTTGAGGTAGTTGGCGGCCTCGCCGCAGCCGCGCTCGTAGAATTCACGCGCCTGGTTGTTGTCCATGCGCGTCGAGGGCGCACTGAACGGCACGCGACGAAAGCGCTCGGAGCGGAAGGGATCGGTGGGCCAGATGCGCTGAATCACGGTGAGCGTAGTCTGTCGCCACTGCTTGAAGCCCGCGTCGCGCGTCGAGGCGTTGCGTAGCTCGGCGAGCTGCGCGACCTGCTCTTCGAGCAGCTCGAGAGCCTGTGCGGGGCTGACGGGCGCGCTCACGGGCGGGTCTCCCCGCTACCAGTCCGAGAACCGCTCCTCGTTCCAGGGGTCGGCCTGATTGTGATAGCCGTTCTGCTCCCAGAACCCAGGTCGGTCCTGGCTCGTGAGCTCCACGGACCGCACCCATTTCGCGCTCTTCCAGAAGTAACGTCTGGGAGCCACGAGGCGCAGCGGCCAGCCGTGCTCGGGAGTGAGATCCTCGCCATCGTGGCGGTGGGCGAACAGAACGTCATCGTTTTCCAGCTGGTTCGTCGTGTAGCCCTGCTCGGCGTGGATCACCGCGAACCGTGCTTCCGGCTTTGGCGTCACGCGCCGCATGACTTCCGTGAACGAAACCCCCTGCCACAGGTTGTCGAACCTGCTCCATCGGGTGACGCAGTGGATGTCGCTTCGCACCTCGATCTGAGGGAGCGCGAGGAACTCCTCGTAACTCCAGCGCGACGGCCGCTCCACCAACCCGAACACCCGAAAGTCCCATGTGGCCAGATCGACCGAAGGCACCCGCCCGTAGTGGAGCACGGGCCACTTGTCGGTGCGCACCTGACCCGGCGGAAGCCGCGGCTCCCGCCCAGGGCTCATCACGGTATCGGCACGATCGAGCTCGGAGTTCACGCGGTGCGTCCCTCGCGGATCATGGCCTGGGATTGGAACTTGCCTGATTCCAATCCTACCTCAATCGGGAGAATTGCTCCCTGCCGGATCCGATGGCGCATGGAGCGCCTCGCCTTCGAGCACGGCGGTCCTGAGCTCGCCCGCCTCGCGCCAGCGCACGCGCCCGCCGCGGGCGGCGTCCGGCGCATAGCGCGCGATCAAGGCCAGCGCCTGGGCGAGCAGGTGCTCTTCGCGCGGCCCGCAGACCAGCGCGCTCGGCCCGCGGAAATCGTCGGGCTCGACCAGCCACCGCTCCGCGTCCTCGAAGTCGGCCAATCGGACATTTTCTTCGCGGTTTCGACCGAGCACGATCTTGCGGCCGGGCCCGACCCGGAAGTGACGACCCAGCCTGAGCAGCGCCACGTCGCTCATGCGCGTCGACTCTTCGGGGGTGTGCTCGAACAGGTCACGCAGCCGCGCCGAGAAGCGGGCATCGGTGAGCAGGCAGCCGCCGCCCGGCGATTGGTAGTGGCGGAGCGAGAGCGACGCGGCCAGCGCGAGCTGCTCTTGGCGGCCGCGGCCGTGGATCGCCAGGAGCCGGCTGCGATCCACCCAGCCGCGGCGCTCGGGCTCGGTCTCGGGGAGCAGCCGCGCCGAGAGCGGCCGCAGGATCCACCCCTCGAGCCCGCTGGCGCGGTCGATCATGAGGATCGTGCTCCGCACCTGCGACATCGGACGCTGTCCGACCACCTCGCCGGTGAAGAGGAAGTGGGCATCGAGCTCGTCCAGGTACGAACGCCCGAGCAGGAACATGAAACGCCGGCAATCGATGCAGGGGTTCATGTTCTTGCCGTACCCCCAGCGCGGGTTGCGGAGCAAGCGCAGGTATTCCTCGCCCTTGGCGCGCACCTCGAGTCGAATCCCGAGGTCGCGCGCCACCTCGCGCACGTCGGAACGGCACGCGGTCGGGGCTTCGAGGTGGAGGCCGATCACCTCGATCCCCTGGTCGAGCAGCAAGCGCGCCGCCAGAGCGCTGTCCAGCCCCCCGGAGAGCAATCCGACGGCTCGAAACGCAGGCATCATCAGCGCGCCACGCCCATCGACGTCAGGGCCTGGGTGAGGCTGGCGTCGCCCGGGAGCAACGCCAGCCCGCGGCGGAGCGCGTCTTCGGCCGCCGCCCGATCGTTCATTGCCAAGTGCGACCGCGCCTCCAAAAGGTAGTTGATCGCCACCTTGGGGCTCAGGCGCTCGGCTTGGCGAAAGTGCTGGATCGCCTCGGCCGGCTTCGCGCGCGCCCCGGCCACGAGCCCGGCCATCGCCGCCGCTTCGCCCGCAATCACCGAATCCTCGTCCCCCGTGCCGTGCGCCACCGCGTCCTCGGCTCCATCCAGGTTGCCGGTCTGCAGTCGCCGATCCGCGAGCATGAGCCAGGTGCGTCGGTTCGAGGGATCGATCTCGGCGGCTCGCTCGAGCGCCCGCTGGCCCTCCGTCTCGCGGCCCATCGCGAGCATCGAGCGCGCCTCGTCGACGGCTGCCAGCCCGCGGTTGCGGCGGTCACCCGCTTCGACCTCTGTTTCGAGACGGCGCGCCAAAGCGGCCTCCCCGCCGTCCCCGGCGCGGCGGGCGTTGGCGAGCGCGAGCGCCGTCGCGCCTTCATCGACCAGCAGGCGGACTCGCGACTCATACCAACTCTCCGTGGGCCACGCCGAGAACAGCGGTCCATCCGGGGGTTTCTCGGCACGCGGCACGAGCGCGGAAACGTTGGGATCGGCGGTTTGCGACGCGCGCCCTACGCGCACCAGATCGTGAGGTGCTCGGTACTCCACGATCGGCAGATCATCACGGTTGATGTCCGCCGCGCGCACCGCCGCGGCGAGCGCGGCGAACGGGCCGGCGTAGAACCCGGCCAGCCGCTCCGGGGCCCCGATCTCGGATCCATTCAGCAAGCGCAGAGCGCTGGGGCTCTGCAGGCGCTCCAAGGCCACGTGACGGCCCTTGGGCATCGCGACCAACAGCGCGTCCACGGAGCGCCACACGGAGAAGATTTCTCCCTCGGGAAAGACCTCGAGCAGCGAGCGCGCCATGATGGCGAACGTCTCCGGGGTCAGCTCGTAGAGCTGCATCCACTGGCAGAAGACGCCGTCCGGCTCGAGATGCGCCCGGACGCGCCGGTAGAAGTCCACCGTGAAGAGATTGTTGACGCCCGCGATCCACGGGTTCGAAGGCTCCGAGACGATCACGCCGTAACGGTTGCCGGAGTGCTCCAGGTGGGTGCGCGCGTCGCCGCGCACCAGATGAACGCGCGAATCGTCGAGCGGGCTCTGTCCCACGGGAAAGAAGAAACGCGACGCCTCGACCACTCCGGGCTCGATCTCGACCACGTCGGTGGGCCCGGCCCCCGCAGCCAGAACACCCGCGAGGGTGATGCCGGATCCCAGGCCGATCACCAAGGCTCGGGCGCCGGAATCGGCGCAGGCCATCGGGACCAAGCCCAGCAGGACCTGGGTCCCCATGTCCTTGCCGGTGCTGGCGTCGGTTTTGCCTCCGACGCGCAACCAGCGGTTCGCGCCCTGAAGATCGGTGCCCACGATCACGGAGCCATTCACGCCCTCGCGGTAGTAGAGCACGCGCTCGAGGCGGGTCGCGCGCCACACCGTCGAACCCTTGGCCGACGAGTACGGCGCCACGATTCCGAGCTCTCGTGCCTGGGCGGGCCGGTAGACGCCGGCGGTCATGAGGATGGATCCCAACGCGGAGCCGCCACCGCCACGGCGCTCACCACCACCAGCGCTCCGAGTGCCAAGGCCAGCTCCTTGCGCGTGGCGCCGCGCCCGCGGGCGAGCAGCAGGGTCGCGACCGCGATCCCCGCCGACAGGAGCAGCGCCGCGAGGTGCGTGCCCTGCACGCCCCAGCTGGGGACCGCGAAGAAGCCCGCGAACAACGAACCTCCGATCGTGCCGATCGTGTTCATCGCGTATGCGAATCCCGCGGCATGACCACCGTCGCCCCGCTGGAGCAGCCGCGTGGCGACCGGGAACGCGGCTCCGAGAAGCGCGCACGGCGCGAGCAGCAGCGCTCCGGTGAGCCCGATCTCCCATGTGAACAACGTTCCCCAGCGTGGGCCCGCGCGCTCGGCCATGGCGTACATCCACTCCGGGAGCCGAGAGAAGGCAAACAGCTCGAGCGCCGCGACCACAGCGAGCGCCCACTGGAGCCGGGCGAATCGCGCGAGCGAGACCCCGCGCTCCATGAAGCGGGCAACCGCCGCGCTGCCGATCGCGAGCCCCAGCAGATAGACCCCGAGAACCGCCGAGAAGGAGTAGACCGAAGAGCCGAAGACCAGCCCGAAGAGCCGCACCCAAGCGATCTGAAACGCGAGCGCGGCGAACCCCGAGAGAGCGACGAGAGCGGCGAACATCGCGTAGCCGGGGCCGGTGAGCGGCTCGCTCCGCGACAGGCGCCCCGCGGGACGGCCCGCCGGCCGCGTCGCGGTGGCGGGGACTCTGGGGGCGGCAGAGGCAGAAGCGCTCGACACCGCCGAGGCCGGGATCTCGCTCGCCGGGGTCGCCGCGACCGGGGGGCGCCCCGCGGAAGCCCGCCAGGCGACGAGTGCCGCGACGAGGTTCGAGGATGCCGCGACCCACGTGGTCGCGGCCAGGCCGACCGCGGGCAAGAGCACGAAGCCAGCCACGGCAGTGCCCAAGACCGCGCCCAGGGTGTTGAGGGCGTAAAGCCGCGCCAACGCTGGCCCTACCCAGTCGCGCTCGAAACGAGCCACCAGCACGGGCAGCGTCGCCCCCATCAGGGCGGTCGGCGGAAGCAGCAGCACGAAGAGCAACGCGAAGCGAGCCGCGCCGAAGCCTGCGCTTTCGCCGCCGAGCGAGCGGTAGAGCTGGCCGACCAAGGGCTCGAGGCCGCGCAGGATCGGCAGCAGGATCACGCCGAGCACGCCCACGCCCAACTCGAGAAGCGCGTACACCCGCCCGCCCGTGCCGCGCCTGGCGAGCGGCACACCGAGGAAGCGGGCCCCGAGTGCCAGCCCCCCAAGGAAAGCCGCCACCACCGTGGCCACGGCGTGCAGCGAGCTGCCGAGCAGGTAGGTGAGCTGCTTGGACCACACCACCTCGTACAGGAGACCGGCCGCGCCCGAGATGAAGAAGCAGAATGCGCCCCAAGCGGGGAGCCAGGGCTCGGATCGTGGTGGCTGCTGCGGGTGGGTCATGGCGGCCGTGGATTCTATGACGTGCCCACAGTCCTTGAAAAGGCCGTGGTCTTGGGCTTCCTCGAGATCGGCTCTCACCCGGATTCGAAACCCGCTACGATGCGGTCCATGTCCGACCAATCCACCGCGATTACCGCCGAGCATTTCCGCTACATCGCGGCACACACGACGCCCGAGGACGACTTCCTGCGCGCGCTGAAGCGTGCGGCGACGGCGGCCGGCATCCCCTCGATCTGGATCGCGCCCGAGCAGGCGAGCTTCATGCAGATCCTGCTGCGGGCTTCCGCGGCCCACGACGTGGTGGAGGTGGGCACGCTGGCCGGCTACTCGGCGATCGCGATGGCGCGCGCCTTACCCGCCTCGGGGAAGGTGCGCACGATCGAGCTCGATCCCGCCCGGGTGGCGTTCGCTCGCGAGTGGGTGGCCCGTTCCGACGTGGCGGGTAAAGTGGAAGTAATCGAGGGCGCCGGGATGGACGTGCTCGAGGGTTTCGCCGCGGACTCCGCGGACGCCGCTTTTCTCGACGCGGACAAGGCGAGCTATCCGCTTTACCTCGAGGAGTGCCTGCGCATCGTCAAGCGCGGCGGCCTCATCTTGGCCGACAACGCCTTCGCCTTCGGCCAGCTCTTCGATGCCAGCCCTACCGATCGCGAGGTCCCGGCGATCCGCGCGTTCAACGAGCGAATCGCGAAAACCGAACGCCTCGACGGCGTCATCGTTCCGATCGGGGATGGGCTGTGGGTGGGGGTCAAGCGCTAGCGTCAGTCGGCAGGCGGTGACAACTCGTCCGGCTGTGGCCAGGGCATCGCGCGATCCTCCTTCGATCGCCGATGATGCCCATCGTGTGTCCATGCTCCCGGTCTGATGTGTTGCCAGTCTGC
>VBOY01000007.1:0-27565 GCA_005893295.1 Candidatus Eiseniibacteriota bacterium
CCCATCTGCGGCAACCATTCAGACTCGCGAGCCGGGCGCGACATCACCACGCTCGCACGCAAGCTCGTACCTTCGGAGAACATCGACGCACCCACCGAGGTCGTTCCGGCCAAACGCTCGGGACGCCTACGCCTGTTCGGAAAGGGATAGATCCGATGAACCTTCGCCACCGCCTGGGCCGTGGAAACGGCCCCTCCGCCGCGCCCGCCGCTCCACTGCTGGCGGTCCGCCCGAGCGAAGCCGAGCCGGACCGCTATCAGATCATCAAGAAGCAGCTCCATCGCGAGCTGATCAGTAAGCTCGACCTGGCCCTGCTCGAAGGTCTCGACGAGGCGCAGCGTCGCGGCCAAGTCGAGCAGCTGGCACGCCGGCTCCTGGTCGAGGCGGAGATCCGCCTCACCCGCGGCGACGAGGAACGACTCATCACCGAGCTGCTGCACGACACGTTCGACCTGGGCCCGATCACGCCCTTGCTGCTCGACGAGGAGATCAGCGACATCCTGGTGAACACGCACCGGCAGGTCTACGTCGAGCGGCTCGGCAGGCTGGAGATCACGTCGGTCTCGTTTCGCGACGAAGCCCACCTGCGGCACATCATCGACCGCATCATCTCGCGCGTCGGCCGGCGCATCGACGAATCGACGCCCGTGGTGGATGCCCGCCTGCCCGACGGTTCGCGTGTGAACGCGATCATTCCGCCGGCCGCGATCGACGGCCCGATCCTCTCGATCCGCCGGTTCCGACGCCGCGCCCTGTCGATCGACGACTTGCTCGGCCTGGACAGCATTTCGCGCGAGATCGCCCAAATGGTCACCGGCGCTTGTCGCGCCCGCCTCAACATTCTCATCACCGGCGGTACCGGCTCGGGCAAGACCACGTTCCTCAACATCATGTCGCGCTACATCCCCAACGAAGAGCGCATCGTCACGATCGAGGACTCGGCCGAGCTCCAGATGCAACAGCCGCACGTGGTGCGTCTCGAGACGCGGCCGCCCAACATCGAGGGCAAGGGACAGATCACGCAGCGCGACCTGGTCAAAAACGCCTTGCGCATGCGCCCCGACCGGATCGTGGTCGGGGAGGTGCGCGGCGACGAAGTGCTCGACATGCTCCAGGCCATGAATACCGGCCACGACGGCTCCATGACCACGATCCACTCGAACGGGCCGCGCGACGCCCTGCATCGCATCGAGAACCTGGTTCTGATGGCCGGACACACGCTGCCGGACAAGGCGATCCGGGAGCAGATCGTGTCGGCCCTCGACCTCATGGTCCACGTGTCGAGGCTCTCCGACGGGACGCGTCGCGTCCTCTCGGTGCAAGAGCTGCTGGGCATGGAGGGCGCGGTCGTGACGATGCAGGAGATCTTCCGCTTCGTGCAGACCGGGCTCGACGAGGAAGGAAAAGTGATGGGCCATTTCGAGGCTACCGGGATCGTGCCCAAGTGCGCCGAGCGCATCCGGCTGGCGGGGATCGCGCTCCCTAACGACATCTTCGAACGTGGCCGTCGCTCCTAGGAGATCGCCTTGATCATCGTCTTCTCGATCCTGATCTTTCTGGCGGTGGCGGCGGCCACGATCGCCCTGGTCGTTCACCGCGGTGGCGCCAAGGGGCGGATGCTCGAAGAGCGCCTGCGCTCCTTCGGGACCAGCAGCCCAGCCCTGCCCAAGCTGAACGTGGCGCGCGACGTGCGCTACAGCGTGATCCCGTGGCTCGACGTGGCGCTCCGCCGGGTCAACCTCGGGCAGCGGCTCGAGCTGCTGCTCTATCAGGCCGGCATGACGATGCGGGTCGGCATGCTGGTGCTGTTGATGGCGGGCTTCGCGATGGCCGGCTACTTCGGCGGCCTGTTCGCGATGCATCGGGTGGCGCCGGCGTTGCTCTTCATGGCACTCGCGACGCCGCTGCCGTACTTCTTCGTCCGCTACAAGAAGTATCAGCGCATGAAGGCCTTCAGCGAAGAGTTCCCGGACGCGCTCGACCTCTTGGTGAGCGCGCTGCGCGCCGGCCTTTCGTTTTCGGCTGCGATGCAAATCGTGGCCGAGGAATCGCCCGAGCCGGTGCGTGGCGAATTCGCGGTCACCGTCGAGGAGCAGTCACTCGGCCTCGACTTCCGTGAGACGTTGGTCAACCTGACGCGCCGGGTCGACTCGATCGATCTTCGTTTCTTCGTCACCGCGGTCATCCTGCAGCGCGAGACCGGCGGCAACCTGGCGGAAATTCTCGAAAACACCTCGAAGCTGATCCGGGATCGCTTCCGGATCCTGGGCGACATCCAGACGTTCACGGCGCAGGGCCGGCTCACCGGCCTGATCCTGGTCTGTCTGCCGCTCGGCATCAGCGTCTTCACCGTGGTCATCACGCCCGAGTACTTCAAGCCGATGATGGAGAGCGAATCGGGGCGTGCTGCCCTGTGGTTCGCCGGCTTCATGCAGGTGATGGGCATGCTCATCATCCGCAAGATCGTCAACATCAAGGTGTAACCATGATCCTCCTACTCATGACCGTGCTCATCTTCGCCGCCGTGACCGCGGCCGCGCTCGCCGTCTACCAAACCGCCGTCACGGAACGCAATCCCGTGACGCTGCGCCTGCGCGAACTGCGGCTGCAGACCGCGGGCACCGGGGCTGCTTACCAGCGTCGCCCGCCATTGCTGCTCAAACTGATTGCGCAGCTGGGTGGCTTCCTACCCGCCTCCGACGGCAGGGACGCGATGCGAACCGGTTTGGTTCGCGCCGGGTTCCGCCGCGGCGATGTGCTGTTCGTGTTCCTCGGCAGCAAGGTGCTGTGCGCCGTGGGATTGCCGACCGCGTGGATCGTGATCGGCACGGCGATGGCGCGCCCGGTCGGCAACCTGGCCACGGTGTCGGTGGTGCTCGGGGCGATCGGCTTCTATCTGCCCACCCTGTTCATCGCGATCCGGCAACGCCAGCGGCATGGCGAGATCCTCTCGGCCCTGCCCGACGCGCTCGATCTCATGGTGGTGTGCGTCGAGGCTGGCCTCGGACTCGGGGCGGCGCTGCAGCGCGTCGGCGTCGAGATCCGGCTCGCGAGCCGTGGCCTTTCGGACGAGCTGTCGCTGGTGAACCAGGAGATGCAGACCGGTGTCTCGCGCACCGACGCGCTCCGCAACCTGGCCGAGCGCACCGGAGTCGAGGACCTTCACGCTCTGGTGGCCATGCTGATCCAGACCGACCGGCTCGGGACCAGCATCGCGGCCTCGCTGCGCGCACACGCCGACTCCATGCGTACCCGCAGGCGCCAGCGGGCCGAGCAGCTCGCCCGCAAGGCCAGCATCAAGCTCGCGTTCCCCCTCGTGTTCCTGATCTTCCCGGCCCTGCTGGTGGTGATCTTGGGGCCGGCCGGTATCCAACTCATGAAGGCTCTCGGCGCCGGCAAATAGCCGGCCCGGATGAGAAAAGGGAGGTGATCGCGTGAAGATCCTGTGGATGGTCCCGGTGGTCGTGCTGGGCGTCCTGTGGTTGATGCGTCGCTCGGGGAATCGTAAGGCCAAGAGCCGCCCGTAACCCCCGCCGCTCGAGGCTTCCCGGCTGGACCGCCCTCTGGCCCATCGCCCGGATACGCCGTGCCCTGCGTCCGGGCCAGGCGTGTCTGCAGGCGTGGCCTGCGTCGCGCCCGCCACGCACTAAGGCTAGAATGCCGGGCCATGTCCGCCCGCTCCCTCCGCGCTTTGCCTGCGGTCGAGACCTTGCTCCAGCGCGACCCCCTCGTGAGCGCCCTCAAGGAGCTCCCGCGCTCGTTGGTCCTGGAGGCCGTGCGCGCGGAGCTGTCCCGCTGTCGTTCCGAGCTCAGGCGCGGCCTCGCGGTCGCGGTCGACCCGGACCGGATGGCCCAAAGGGCCGCCGCGCGCGCCCGCGCCGACCGCCGCCCGCAGCTCACCCGCGTCCTGAATGCCAGCGGCGTGGTCCTGCACACCAACCTCGGCCGCTCCCCGCTCTCCGAGCCCGCCTGCCGGGCGATCCAGGAAGTCGCGCGCGGCTATTCCAGCCTGGAGATCGACCTGGCCTCGGGGCGCCGGGGCGAGCGCGGCGCCGGCGTCGAGCGCTGGCTGGTCCGGCTCACCGGGGCCGAGGCCGCCTTGGTGGTCAACAACGGAGCCGCTGCCGTGCTGCTGGCGCTCTCGGCGCTGGCCTCGGGCCGATCCGTCTTGGTGTCGCGCGGCGAGCTGGTGGAGATCGGTGGCTCGTTTCGCATCCACGAGATCCTGGCCAAGAGCGGCGCCGCCTTGGTCGAGGTCGGGACCACGAACCGTACCCACCTCGCGGACTACGAGCGTGGGTTCGAGCGACATCGTGACGTCGCCGCGCTCCTGCGCGTCCACCCCAGCAACTTCCGAGTGGCCGGCTTCACGGCCCGTCCCGATCTCGCGGCGCTGGCGCGGCTCGCCCGGCGCAGGCGAGCGTTCTTGATCGAGGATCTGGGCAGCGGCGCTCTCACCGATCTTTCGGCACTCGGGCTCGAATCGGAGCCGACGGTGAGAGAGAGTTTGACCGCGGGGTGCGACGTCGTTACGTTCTCCGGCGACAAGCTGCTGGGGTCGACGCAAGCAGGTCTGCTTCTGGGGCGCCGTCGCGCCGTCGCGCGCGCGCGGCGCGACCCTTTGGCGCGGGCGCTGCGCGTGGACAAGCTGACGCTGGCGGCTCTCGAGGCGACGCTCCCGGCATACGGCGACGCGGCCAGAGCGCGGGTGGAGATCCCGGCGCTGGCGATGCTGGCCGTCTCGGCGGGTGCGCTCGAGCGGCGGGCGCGCGCGCTGGCAGAGGCGATCCAGCGGCGTCTGCCCGACGTGGAGGTGACCGTCGAGCCAGGTGCGGGGGAAGTGGGTGGCGGGGCGCTGCCGCTCCAGAGGCTGCGGGGTTGGGTGGTGGCGCTCGCGCACCGCGAGCGCACCGCAAACGAGCTGGACCGGTGGGCGCGGGCCGCGGAGCCTCCGATCATCGGGTACATCCGAGCAGGGAAGTTCAGGATGGACGTGCGCACGCTCGGCGACGACGAGGTGCGTGAGCTGGCCGAAGCGCTGGCGGGGGCGGAGCGGCCCTGGGCCACCGCCGAAGAGAGGGAATAGGGATGTTCCTGCACAAGCTCGAGATTCAGGGGTTCAAGTCGTTCGTCGAGCGCACCGAGGTCGGCTTCGGGGAAGGGATCACCGGCGTCGTCGGCCCGAACGGATGCGGCAAGACCAACGTCTCGGACGCGATCCGCTGGGTGATGGGCGAACAGAGTGCGCACCAGCTGCGTGGCGACTCGATGGAGGACGTGATTTTCAGCGGCTCGCCCGGCCGCAAGCCACTGGGCCTCGCCGAAGTCCACCTCACCTTCCGCAACGACCGCGGCATCCTGCCCACCGAGTTCAGCGAGGTCACGGTCTCGCGCCGCGTCTTCCGCTCCCTGCGTGACATTCGCGATCTGTTCTTCGACACCGGGATGGGCAGCCACGCCTACTCGGTGATCGAGCGACAGATGGTCGATCACGTGCTCTCGGACAACTCCGGCCACCGGCGCTTCCTGTTCGAGGAAGCTTCCGGCATCACCAAGTACAAGGCGCGCAAGCGGGAGACGCTCACCAAGCTGGATGCCACCGAGTCGGACCTGACGCGGCTCAACGACATCGTATTCGAGATCGAGCGAGAGCTGCGCTCGCTGGCGCGACAGGTCGGCAAGGCCCGGCGCCATCAGCGCCTCCACGACGACATCCGGCGGATCGACCTCCGGCTCACCGCCGGCCGGGTAACCGAGCTCAAGGCCAGGGAAGCCGAGGGGGCCGAACAATGGCAAGAAGAGGCGGTACGACGCGAGGGCGTGACGGCGGAATTGGATGCCCTCGAGGCCTCGCTCAACGAGCGCCGCCTGGCGCTGCTCGAGCTGGAGCGCGAGCTGTCGACCGCCCAGGGGGGCCTGCGGGACCGCGAGGACTCCCGCACGCAGGCCGAGCATCAGGTGGTGCTGCTCCAGGAGCGGGCGGCGGGTCTCGCGCGACGGGCCGACGAGGCGGCCGCCGAGGCCAGCCGCATGCGCGAGCGGCTCGCCGAGGTCCAAGCCCGCGAGCGTGAGGCGGCCGAGCGACTCCAGGCGACGCGCTCCGCCCACGAGGGCGCCCGACGCGACGCCGATGCCGGAGCAGAGGCGCTACGCCGCATCGAGGCCGAGCTCAAGGAGCGACGTGCCACGGCGGCCGACCGGCAACAGCTGTCGCTCGATCTGTTCTCTGCCGAGGCCGAGCGACGGGGCGGGTGCGAGCGCATGCGGGAGCGCGCCGCCTCGCTCGCCGAGCGGCGGGAAGGCGCCGCGGGCAGGCTCGCCGACCTGGAAGCGCGGCTGGCCGCGTTCGAGGCCGCGGGCGACTCACACCGCGAGCGCAAGGATGGCTTGGCCCTCGAGCTGGACGAAGCGCGCCGCATGCACGCCGGGGCCGAGCGAGACATCTCCGAGCTGGATGCCGCGTTCCTCAAGGCCGAGGAGGCTCTGTCGCAGGTGCGGCAGGAAGCCGCCGCGGCCGACTCGCGACTGGGCACGCTGCTCGAGCTCAAGCGCAACTACGAGGGCGTGTCGGAAGGGGCACGCGCCCTGCTCGCGGAGGGCGAACGGGTGCCGGGCTTGATCGGTATGGTGGCCGACGTGCTCGAAGTGCCGGCGCGCTACCTGGACGCCCTCGAAGCTTCGCTCGGGGAGGCCTCGGCGTTCGTTCTGGCGGAGGATCGGGCGGCCGTGGAGGCTGCCCTGGTCCGCCTGCGCGGCCTCGAGAGCGGTCGCGCCACGCTGGTGGACCTGGCGGCGCTGAACACCGGCCCGTTGCCACCGATTCCGAATGGCTCGGGAGTGGTCGGCCGGGCCTCGGAGCTGACGCGTTGCGCACCGCGCTTCCGCTCCCTGCTCGAACGATTGCTGGGCGCGGTGGTGGTGGTGGAGGATCGCGAGGTCGCCGCGCGACTCGCGGCGCAATCCGAAAGCGGGCTGCGCTTCGTGAGCCTGGATGGGGAAGTGTGGGAACGTGGCCGCGTGCGAGCCGGATCCTCGCGCAGCCTGGGCGGCCTTCTGCACCGGGAGATGGAGATCCGCGAGCTCTCGGGTCGGATCGCCGAGCAGCTGCTGGCAATCGAAGCCCAGCAGCGTGAGCGCGAGATGCTCGAAGGTCGGCGTGCCGCAGGGCACGCCAAGCGCGCCGCGGCAGCGGCCGAAGTCGACGCGCGCCGCGACGCCTTCGAGAAGGTCACGCGCCAGATCGAAGCCGCGGAGCACGAGCAGCGGTGGGCCGCGGCGGAAGCCGCCGAGCGTCGTCAGGAGATCGCGATCCTCGACAGCGAAGCGGAAACGCTCGCCCGTGCGCTCGCGCGGGCCGAGCAGGAGCTGGCCGAGTTCCAGGAGCAGATCGAGGTGGCGCGCGCGCGCGTGGCCGACAGCGATGGCGCGCTGCGCGCTCTCGAGGCGGGGCGCGACGAGCAGGCCGCGGGAGCGCGCTCCGCGGCGGAACGGCTGCTCGAGCTGTCGCAGGAGCAGGGCGAGTGGGAAGCGCAGTGGGCGCGGGCCGAGCAGACGCGTCACGAGCTCGAAGCCGGGGTGCTCGCGCGCCGGGAGGAGGAGGAGCAATCACGAGTCCGCACCCAGGAGATCGAAGCCGAGCTGGCGGGTCTGTCCTCGGGGCTTCAGGGCCTCATGGAGTCGGAGTCGACGCAGCGCGAGCGGGTGGTGGAGCTGCAGCGGCGGTTCTTGGCGCTCAAGGAGGAGGCGCAGGCCGGAGAGAACGAGAGTCGCCGCCGGCGCTTTGAGCAGGCCGAACTGGGTGAGCTGCTTCATCAGATCGAGCTGTCACGCGTCCAGGTCCACGCCGAGCTGGAACGCACCTACGAGCGCCTGCGCACCGAGTACCGGATGGATCCGGGACGTTGGACCCCCGAGGTCTCACCGGACGGATTCGACCCGACCGCGGCTGCCGCCGAGCTGGAAGACGCGCGCGCGCGACTCCAGTCGCTCGGCCCGGTGAACCTGCTGGCGCTGGACGAGTACACGAAGAAGAAGGAACGTCACACGTTCTTGGTGCAACAGCGCGCAGACCTGACGAACGCCAAGGCGCAGTTGCTGGAGGCGATCCAGAAGATCAACACCACGGCGAGCCAGTTGTTCGTGGAGACCTTCGGCAAGGTCCAGCAACACTTCCGCGACGTCTTTCGAACGCTGTTCGAGGGGGGCGACGCCGAGCTGCGGGCCGTGGGAGAGGACCCCCTCGAATGCGAGATCGAGATCGTCGCCAAGCCCCGCGGCAAGCACCTGCAGAGCATCAGCCTGATGTCCGGCGGCGAGCGGGCGCTGACCGCCATCGCTCTGCTGTTCGCAATCTATCTGGTGAAACCGTCGCCGTTCTGCCTGCTCGACGAGGTGGATGCGCCGCTGGACGATGCGAACGTGGAACGCTTCATCCGCATGCTGCGTCGCTTCAGCAAACATACGCAGTTCGTGGTGATCACGCACAACAAGCAGACCATGGAAGCCGCGAACTGCCTGTACGGCGTCACGATGCAAGAGCTCGGCGTGTCCAAGTTGGTCTCGGTACGGTTCGACACCCGGGCCAATGGCGCGGCCGAGGACGCCGCGGAGCTCGCGGAAGTCGGGACGCGCTAGCTCCGGCTTACGGGGCTTGAGGTTCGAGCGGGTGTCCGCGTCGGGGGCCGATCGCTCCAGCCTCTTTGGCCGGTTACGGGACGGGCTGCAACGCACCCGCCGCCAGCTCGGTGAGCGGCTGGCAAACGTGCTCGGCCGGCGCGGGGACCTGGACGCGTCGGCCCTCGAGCGACTCGAGGAGGCGTTGCTCGAAGCCGATGTCGGTCCGACGACGGCCGGGCGTCTGGTGGCGCGCGCACGGGGCCGGATGGATCAGGATCCGGCGCTCGATCTCGAGGCCGCCCTCGAGGCGGCGGCCACCGAGCTGCTCGCCTCCCATCGCGCCGACCTGTCCCCACGCGGCGCCAAGCCCTGGGTCGCCGTGGTGCTGGGCGTGAACGGCTGCGGCAAGACGACCTTGGTCGGCAAGCTGGCGGCTGATTGCGCCCGCCACGGGCTCTCGACCATGCTCGTCGCCGCCGACACGTTCCGAGCCGCGGCGGCGGAGCAGCTCATGGTGTGGGCCGAGCGCGCGGGGGCCACCGTGGTGCGAGCCCGCGAGGGGGGCGACCCGGCCGCCGTGGTTCACGACGGTCTCGAGGCATCGCGCGCGCGCGGGCTCGACGTGGTGTGGATCGACACCGCGGGCCGCCTGCACACGAAGCGCAACCTGATGTCCGAGCTGGAGAAGATCGTCCGCGTGTGCGGGCGATCGGTCCCGGGCGCCCCGCACCACACGCTCCTGGTCCTGGACGCCACCGTGGGCCAGAATTCGCTCGCCCAGGCGCGCACCTTCGCGGAGCTGGTTCCGATCACGAGCATCGCCATCAACAAGCTCGATGGCACGGCGCGGGGCGGCGCCGTGCTCGCGATCGCGGATGAGCTCGGGCTGCCGATCAGCGTGGTGGGGCTAGGAGAAGGGATCGACGACTGGGCAGCCTTCGATCCAGAGGCGTTCGCGCGCGGCCTGTTCTAGCTTGGGTCACCCACCGGACGGCGGCGGCGGCGCCTGGTTCCGTACGGCCTAGCCCTTGGCGCCCGTTCGTTTGCCGGCCGGGTGGGGTGCGTGCGTGGGAGAGGACTCCCGCGTCAGGCCGCGATCGATCGAATGGCGCCGCGACTCCGGCACCAGCAGCGGCGTCACGCCGGACGTGCCCTGGCCGATCAGAACCGCGCTGCCCTGCGCCCGTTCGAGAATGTTGAGCGGCTTCTGGCTCGATTGCCCGATCGGCCAGGTCTTGCCCTTCTGCACGTCGTCGATGTCCATCCGGGCGAAGCCCGTGAGCGGCACGCGATCCGAGTAGTAATAGGTGCGCGTTTCCCTGCGTTCGTAGTAGATCGTGCTGTCCCCGCGGTCCGTGGTTTCTGCCCAAGGGCGCAGCACCTTGATCTTGAGGCCCTTGAACGTGCCCGCCGGCACGGTCGTGGTGTCGGTTCCCAAGGTGTCGCGGTAGATCCACGTATCTCGGTGCTCCTGCTCGTAGTTGATCGCCCGCAGCTTCATCTCGTTGGCTTGGCGCCGCACGATCGCCTCGTCCGGAAGGTTGTTCTCGTCGTATCCTTCGATGGTCTTGCGCGTGAACCAGATTGGGTGCCGAGTCGCCATCGTGTCCCCGAACGCAGCAAACGAGATCAGGCTGGCGGCGAACCGCGGCGGGCGATCCTTCCGCTCCACCCACGTCTCGACCCAAAAGCAGGGTTCGCCCCAGAACACTTCCTCCCCCGCCGCCAGCACCGTAACCGTGTAGTCATCTTCGTAACCCTGGAGGCTAGTCGACTTCACGTGGTACTTGACCCAGGTGCCCACCTTGAAGTCCGGCGGACGCATGTAGTCCATCATCCCGGAGGCGTCGATCACTTGGTCCGCCGACTGCGCCAGGGCCGAACGGCCAATGGCAAGCAGGCTGATCGCGGCGAGCAGGAAGCGGGCGGCACGACGCATGCAAGGTCTCCGGGTGGAGGACGCTCCGCGGCCGCGGAGCACGAGGCGGCCCGTACGCCTCATTATGGCTGATCCGCCCACCGGAGCGGAAGTGGGACTTACTTCCAAGGAACGCCTGGATACGCTCGCGATGAAGCAGCTACCGCCCCCGTCGCGTCCGTGCACCGTGAAGGGCACCTGCCTGCCGCGTGGACCGGCGCGCCGAGCCATGCGGCGCGGCCCGCGCGAAAAGCTGTCCGCATGGGGACCGACGAGGCTGGCCGATGCCGAGCTTCTGGCCCTGGTCCTGGGATCGGGGACGCAGCGCGCTCGCCGTGGGCCGCGGGCTAGCGCGCCGGCGGCTGAGCGAGCTCGCCGAGTGGTCGATCGCACGGTGGACGCGCCTCCCGGGTATCGGCCCCGCACGCGCCGCCTCGCTCATCGCGGCGTTCGAGCTCGGACGCCGGGCGGTCGCGCACCCGCTCGCTGCGCCCGTCATCCGCGGGCCGGAGGACGTAGTGGCCCAGGTCAGGGATCTCGCGCGTGCCCGGCGCGAGCACTTCGTCGTGCTGTTGCTGAACGCCCGACACGAGGTGCAAGGCAAGGAAACCGTGTCGATCGGCAGCCTCAACGCCTCGATCGTCCACCCGCGCGAGGTGTTCTTGCCTGCGATCCAGAACTCGGCAGCCAGCCTGGTGCTGGTTCACAATCACCCGAGCGGTGATCCCGAGCCGAGCGAGGAGGATGTGAGCATCACCCGGCGCTTGATCGAGGTGGGTGAGCTGGTGGGGATCGCGGTACTCGACCATGTGATCGTGGCCGCGAGGGGCTCGGTCAGCTTTCGCACCCGGCGCTTGCTGGGAGACCGGCCACGCGGCGGTCTTGGCGGCTCCTGACGTACACTGGCGGCATGAAACCTGCCGCCTGGCGCGCCGCGCGCGACCAGCCCCTGGATCCGGTCTCCAGGGAGGAGGGCTTCCGGCCTTTCGAGCACACCGGGGACTTGGGGCTCGAGGTGTGGGCGGCGAGCGCCGAGCGACTCTTCGCCCTGGCGGCCGAGGCTCTCTCGGCCCAGATCGCCGAGGCAAGGCCATTGCCCGGATCTGCTGGTCCACTGGCTCAACACCGCCCTGTTGGAAGGCGAGCTGCGGCGCGCCGTGTGGACGCGAGCCGACGTGTCCTTGCTCACGACCGCGCGCATCGAAGGCACGCTCTCAGGGCAGAGGCTGGATCCGCGCCGCCAGACGTTTCTGCGCGAGATCAAGGCGGTCTCGATGCACGGCCTGGCGCTCGAGCTCGAGGCGAGCCGCTGCCGATGTCGCCTGATCCTCGACGTGTGAGCGCCCCGAGGGCGCGGCACTCACCCGGCCCGGGAGGCCAGCGCGCGCGGACCCAATCTCCAGGGCTCTCCACCGTTCCCGCCGCTCGACGCGTCGTGCCGATCGTGCTCGGCGTGCTCGCCCTGTTCCTGGCCACCCAGTACGGACGCGCTCTCTCATTGCCGTTCATCAGCGACGATTACGTGATTCTCGAGAAGACCAGCAGGTCGTCGTTCCTACGCCTGTGGAGCACCTCCGACCTGCTGTTCGGCTGGTACCGGCCCTGGTCGCGAGAGCTCCACTACTGGGTGCTCCAGCGGCTCGTGGGCCTGCGACCCCTGCTCTACCATCTGACGAGCTTCGGCCTGTGGCTCGCCGTGATGGCCCTCTACGCGGTCCTGGTCCGCGATCTACGGGGGCTCCGCGTGTCGCTGGTCGCGACCGCGGCGGTGGCGGCCGCCGCTGCCTGGGGCGCTCCGCTGCTGTGGGTGGCGAGCGCGCAGGAGTTGTGGATGTTGCTGTTCTCGCTGCTCGCACTGCTCGCCTTTCATCGCGGGCGACCGGCGTGGTCCACCGCGTTTGTCGCTCTCGCGTTGCTGAGCAAGGAAACGGCGGCCGGTCTTCCCGCGCTCGCGCTCGCCCATGCCTGGTGGATCAAGCGGCGCCCGCTCGCTCGGGCGTTCCTCGAGTCTGCTCCCTGGTGGGGAGGGCTCGGGGTGTGGGCGGCGGCACACCCCGTGCTCGGCGAACGTCTCTTCCACCCCGAGTTTGGCATCGCCGAGCGGGCTTCGCGCCCCGCCACGCTGCTGCTGTGGGGAAAGACCATGCTCGCTTGGGTGAATCTCGAGACCTGGCCGCGTCCCTCCGGGGGGTGGCCGAATGCCCTGCTCGCGGGCTTGCCGGGTGTTGTGTTGCTGGGTGGGCTCGCCGCCTTTGGAGCGTCGCTCGCGTCCCCGCCCAGGACCGAGCCCGAGCGCCCCGGGGACGCCAAGCGCCGACCGAATCCGGTCGCGTTCGCCACGGCGTGGGCGATCGTGGGATCACTCCCGTTGATCGTTCCCTCGATCGGGTGGCACTCGTACTACGGCCTCTGGGGAGCCCTGGGTGCCTGGATGGCGCTCGCCGGCTTGGTGGCGGCGCGACGTGCCCTGGCGATCGGCCTGGTGGCGGCGCTGGCCCTGCTCCGGAGCGTATTCGCCGAGACGCCGTCGTGGGACCGATCGACCGAGATCTTCCAGCTCAGGGCCGCATTCTTCATGCGGCTGATGAGCGAGTCGCTCGCGGACCTGTATCCCCGACTCCCGTCGCACGCGCGGCTCTACTTCGCGCGGGTTCCGCGAGACGTCGGGTTCACGGCAGGCAACGGGTTCGCGTTGCGCCTCTGGTATCGGGACTCGACGCTGCGTGCCGGGTACTATTCGGAATACGAGCCGCGTCGGCGGGATGAGCCCGCGGGGCGCGACTACTTCTTCCGCTACGACAGCGTGCGCACGTGGGTGGAAGTCGTGCACGGCGCCGAGGACGTTGCCAGCGGCCGCGCCGCCAACCCGCGGTGGGAGGGCGATCATCGCGATCTGGCGCGGCTCCTGGGGATGAAGGCCGACTGGAGTGGCGCCGCCTCGGAGTTCGCCAAGCTAGCGGCCGCCGCTCCTGCGAACCCGGAGTACGCCGTCAACCTCGCCTACTGTCTCGAGCGCGGTGGTGATTCGCTCGCGGCCGCTCTCTGGTTCGCACGCGCCGACTCGCTGCGCAACACGACCTCGCAACGCAAGAGCGCCCGCGCTCCGTGAGCGTGGACCGGTGGCGGGCGCGCGTACCCGCCTGCAGCCCGGTGCCGGTCCTCTGGGCCGGGCTCGCGCTGCCGTGTGATAGCATCTTGCGGCGTTCCGTCACCCCGCGCCCGGAGAACGAGTGCCGATCGAGAGCCCCGCCTCGCCGTCCTCTCGCGTCTGGGCCGGCCTCGGTCTGGCGCTGACCAGCGGCGCTCTGCTGATGCTCGAGGTCTCGCTCACCCGCATCCTCTCGGTCGTCATGTGGTACCACTTCGCGTTCTTCGCAATCTCGGTGGCCCTGTTCGGGCTCGCGTCGGGCGGCCTCGTCGTGTATCTCCTGCCCCATCGGTTTGCCGGCGAGCGCGCCATCGAGCGTTGCGCCACGATCGCGCTGACGCTGGCGCTCGCCGCCCCGTTGTCGTTTGTCCTGCTCGCCGCCAACCCTTCGTATCGCGTCTTCACCAGTCTCGGTAGTCCGACCGGCATTTCCCTGCGCGTCGCCACGCTGCTCGCGGCGGTGGCTCTGTACCTGACCAGCGCGATCCCGTTCGTGGTGGGCGGCCTGATCGGCGCGATCGTCTTCCGCCGCTACGGCGCGGCCGCGGGTCGCCTCTACGCGTTCGACCTGACCGGGGCGAGCCTGGGATGTCTAGCCACCGTGCCCGTGTTGGACCAGCTCGGCGGGCCCGGGGCAGTGTGGGTGGTCGCGGCCCTGGCGGCGTTGGCGTCCGCTGCTTTCTCCGCCGCCTCGAGACGGCGAGGCCGGGTCGCGCTCGGGGTTGCGCTCGCGGTCGTCGCCCTGAGCCTCGGCGTGACCAATCCGGGCACCGGCCTGTTGCACCTGCGTTACTTTCGTGGGCGGGAGCTCGCCGGCACGCGTTTCGAGAAATGGAACTCGTTCTCGCGGGTGGCGGTGCGCGACGTGGGCACGCCCGACTCGTTGCTGATCGAGATCGATGCGGCTTCGAACACGTTCGTCTCCCGCTGGGACGGACGCGCTCCGGGCCTTCGACCTCTTCGCGACGGCCTGATCGCGGTGCAGTACGCGCTCGAGCCCCAGCCCAAGGTGCTGGTGATCGGCTCGGGGGGCGGCGTCGATCTGCTCACCGCGGTGGCATGCGGTGCGCGTTCGGTCACCGCGGTCGAGGTGAACCCCATCATTGTCGGTCTCATGCGCCACCGACTCGCCGACTTCTCGGGAGGCATCTACCTGCGCCCCGAGATGCGGATCGTCACCGATGAGGCGCGCAGCTACATCCGGCGCTCGCACGAGCGCTTCGACGTGATCCAGGCCGGCTACGTGGACACCTACGCCGCCACCGCCGCCGGGGCATTCTCGTTGACCGAGAACACCCTGTACACGCGGGAGGCGTACGAGGACTACCTCGACCATCTGACCCCGGGCGGGATCGTATCGATCCAGCGCTATTTCGAGGAGCCGCCTCAGCAGTCGATCCGGCTCGTGAGCCTGGCGCTCGCCGCCCTCGAGCGCCGCGGTGTGGCCGACCCGGCGCGGCACGTCGTCGTGGTTCGCCAAGGCGACCGGGCCTCGGTGTTGGTGAAGCGTTCTCCGTTCACGGATCGGGAGGTGGCGAGCATCGAAGCCCACTGCGCCGCGGCGCGCCTCGAGCTGGTGGCCGCGCCGCAGCGCCCCGGAGGCGGGCCATACGGCGAGCTGCTCGCCACGCGCGACTTTCGACGGGTGATCGAGCGCTATCCGCTCGACATCTCCCCGGTCGCGGACGACCGCCCGTTCTTCTTTTACGTGGTCAAGCCCACGCAGTTTTGGCGCGGACTGCTCGTGAACAGTGGCGAACGCATGAACTCGCGGGCCGTTTTCCTGCTCACCTCGCTGCTGTTCGTGTCGGCCGCCCTTTGCGCGCTCATGCTGTTCGCGCCGGGGTGGGCGAGGCGCACCCCCCGGCAACCGGGGATCCTCCGCGCGCTCGCGTACTTCGGCGCGCTCGGCCTGGGGTTCATGCTGGTCGAGGTCGGGATGCTGCAACGCCTGATGCTGTTCCTCGGACATCCGGCCCTGGCGCTGAGCGTCGTGCTCACGACGCTGCTCCTGTTCGCCGGGGTCGGCAGCGCGCTGGTGCGAGGCGTGCCGCCCGAGGACTCCGACCGGGCGCTGGCGGTGCGGTTGGTGGGAATCGTCGCGCTGGTCGTGGTGTGCGCAGCCGCATGGCCGCCGCTGTTCCGTGCGCTGGTGGGGCTCGAGCGACCGTGGCGCGTCGCGCTCGCGGTGGTCGCACTGGCCCCCATCGGACTGCTGCTCGGCACCGCGCTTCCGCTGGGGCTCCGCCGGCTCGCCGTCGACCGCTCCGCTCTGATCCCGTGGGCGTGGGCGGTGAACGGTGCCACGTCGGTGCTGGGATCGGTGCTCGCGATGGTGGTGGCGATCAACAACGGCTTCACCGCCACGCTGCTGCTCGGCGGCGCGTTCTACCTCGTGGCCCTGACGCTCGCGCGGTTCACCGCCCAACGCATAGGCAACCCAGAGACTTCGATCCACGGCACGCTCGAGCCAGGCACACAACATCGAACGACCGGCTCGCGGTCGTAACGTCGTGCCCTTTCGCGAGAGAGGCGGGCCGGTAGCGACGTGGCGCCACGCTCGACCGCGGGTCGACGCCTCGCTGCGTCAGAGCCAACGGGTGCCGAATGCCCTTCATGAAGTAAAGTGTTGCCAAGCGGTCCCGGTGAGGGCTTGGAGAGGGGACGAGCATGGACACGGCCGGTACATACCCTCCTCATCACGTGCGGGGCTGGGCGGAAGCACTTCTCAATCACGGCAACCGGGTCATGAGGGAACCGTGACGCTCGAGCGATGGACCGCGGTCGACCGGTACGTCTCGGATCTGCTCCTGCCGAGCGATCCGGCGCTCCAAGCCGCGCTCGACGCGAGCGCGGCCGCCGGTCTTCCAGCGATTCAGGTCTCCCCTCCGCAGGGGAAGCTGCTCTTCCTCATCGCACAGGTCCAGAAGGCCCGGACGATTCTCGAAATCGGCACCCTGGGGGGCTACAGCACGATCTGGCTCGCGCGCGGCCTCGCCCCGGACGGGCGTCTGATCACCCTCGAGATCGACCCCCGCCATGCGGCCATCGCCCAGGCGAACCTGGCGCGGGCAGGACTGTCGGATGTGGTCGACGTGCGCGTCGGCCCGGCCCGCGACACGCTGCGCCAGCTCGCCCAAGACGGGAACGAGCCGTTCGATCTGGTCTTCATCGACGCCGACAAGCCGGGATACCCCGAATACCTGACCCTGGTGCTCCGCCTGGTGCGGCGCGGCAGCCTGATTGTTGCCGACAACGTGGTCCGCGACGGGGCGGTGGCGGATGCATCGAGCACCGATCCAAACGTCCAAGGGGTGCGCCGGTTCAATGCGATGCTCGCGGCGGAGCCGCGCGTGAGCGCCACCGTGCTCCAAACGGTGGGAAGCAAGGGCTACGACGGCTTTGCCGTGGCTCTGGTGACCGCCGATCCATGACGGAAGCGCGCAGGTGCGCACGGGGCCGAAGTGGCCGAAGGATTCGAGCGCCCGCGAGGGGGTTGGATGCGCCCCGGACGGGCCGAGACTCCGACGAGGCGACGGTGCGACGAAGCACGCCGGTGAAGACGCACGGGCTCACGCACGTCGCCCTCGCTGTCGAGGCCGCCGGAGGTACGATCCGAGACTGCGGGGAGTTCGTGCCCGGCGAACCGTCCTCGTGCCTGAGACGAATCCACACGATCTCTCGTTGATCCTGATCGAGCTGGGGGCTGCCGTCGTCAGTTTGTCGCTTATGACCCGACTGGCGATCCGGTTCGGCTTCTCCACGATACCGCTCTACTTGCTGGCAAGGCTGGCATTCGGAAACGGCGGCTTGGTGCCCTTGCGCTCGGTGCCGACTTTGTCCATGTCGGCGCCCCCGGGGCGCTCGGTCTGCAGATCGACCCTGCCACGCTCCCACCGGTCCTGGTGCTGACGTGCGGCCGGGGCATCGTGAGCGCGGCGACGAAGCTCCTCTCCGGTTGGTGGGCCGCACGCCGCGCGGGGGTGAACCCGCGCGGCAGCTTGAGGGCGGGAGCGGCCACCGGCCTGGGAGTGAATGCGGGCATCGAGCCGCAATTGGGACCCTTGGCCGCCGCGTATGTGCTCTTCCTCGCCGTGCTGGGGCCTGTGTTGGCACGCACCATCGAGCCGCTCTACGCGGCCTTCCCGGGTCGCAAGGTCTGAGGCGGCTCCCTTCTCGTGATCGGGCTGATCTCGGCCGGCCACGGAACGATCGCGCTCATCTACACCGTGATCTCCGCCGCGCGCGCAAACTCTCCACGCGCGGATCGACCGGGCCCTACGAGCGAACCGATTCGGGCACGAGCCTCTCGCCACCGACCCACGGCAGTGGAGCCGCGAGTACGTACGCGGCCACTCCGATCCACAGCACGCGTTCGAAGCCGAAGGTCATGGACAGGCCGAGCGAGGTCACGCTCGCGGCGACGCCACAGGCACCGTTGACCGCCCAGAACCACGCCCGACTGGCATCGCCGAAGCGCACCATGCCAGTGGGGAGCGCCAAGCCCATGAAGAAGCCCATGAGGGAGACGAGGGCGAACGAGGCGACTGCCCGCGTGATCCAAGGCAGTCCGATCGTCGCGGGCAACGCGCGGTGGAGCGCCAGGATTGCCGCCGCCAGCACGAGTGGGAGGAGAACGGCCCACACCCGGGCTGCGGTCGCCGCGATGTGCCCCGAAACGATGGAGCCGAGTCCCGCGCCGACGAGCATGCCCGCCAGCACGACGGTGATCGCATGGTTCGGATGCCCCAGGTAGAGGACCATCTTCTGGATCACCGGCAGCTCGATCAGCATGAACCCCAGTCCGATCAGGGCGAAGTACAGGCTCCCGCGCCAGAACCCAGGGCCGCGCGGCAGCGCTCCGCGCAGAGCGAAGGGCAGGAAGAACAGCCCGAGCGCGAGCACGCCCACGATTGCCATGAGCCGGCGCAGCAGGAGCACCGACTGCTCGTTCACCGAGAGCTTGCGGATCGCCTCGCGATCGACCGCCCCGAAGATCGTCACGTCATGGAAGAAGAACGGGCGATCGTCGATCGGCGCCGACAAGTCGATGCCCCGATCACGAAGGAAGTTTGGTCCCTTCGCGAGAATCGAGACGATGCTCCTCGAGCCGGGTTGGACGAACGCCTTCGGCCAGTGCAGGTAGAAACCACGCCGAGCGCATACCGTCTCGAGGGTATCGAGCAGTGCTCCCGTGAACGGCCGGCGCGAAACCAGCACCGTGGCCAATTGGTCGCCCTGGGCGATCGCGATGTGGTTCTCGGGCTGTTCGACGCCCTCTTGGCGGAGCGCTGCTCGCACCAGGTGCGCGAGGCGAATCGTCTCGACCGTGCGTTCTCCCTGGATCCAGCGGGTGGTCGAGATCATTCCGGTCGGGGTGAGTCGACTCCAGTACAGCCGGTACGCTTCGACCGTGTACAGATAGTTCTCGGACAAGGCGAATGCGCCCGCGGCGGTCGCGGCCCAGCTGTCGATGAGCGAGATCTGCAGGAGATCGTAGCGCCGCGGTGTCGTGGTGAGAAAGCTGCGCCCCTCGGCGACCACGGCTCGTACTCCGGGAAGGTGGTACACGTCGCCCGAAAAGGCGCCGAAGCGATGAGAGACGAGATCGACGATGCGCGGGTTGAGCTCGACCGCGTCCACCTGGTGCGCTCCGGTCCCGAGCGCGCACAGAATGTCCCGGCCGCCGCCGCTGCCGATCACGCTGACCCGATCCGCCGGCTGGAGCTGGTATCCGAGGCTAGTGACGTCGAAGAGAAGATGCTCGAGTGCGCTCGGAGAGCCGCTGAGGCGGGTGATCGGCGTTCCCGCGGAGCCGTCCTGCTCGAGCCATAACTGCTTGAGCCGGCGCGGCGGGTAGTTCTTTCCCATTCCCCACCCGAAGGCCAGCTTGGGATCGGCGGCCCAGAACACGTCGGGGAAGACGGTGACCCGCGCGGTGGGGGTCCACTGTTCGTAGATGGGACGGACGACCTTCTCAGAATAGCCCTTCGTATAGCGCAGATGAAGCGGGGCGTTCCACACCAGGAGCGCCACGATCGCCGCGCCGAGGGCCGCCCCGCTTCGAGCGCGCCCGATCGACGCCAGCGCCAGCGCCGGCAGCAACCCGGTCCCGGCGATGATCACCGGTGTGGGCACGACGTGCATCAGCGGAACGACGGCGAGCGCCCCGGCGGTCGCCCCGAGCAGATCCGCGCCGTACATCCGACCAATCGCCGTACCGCGCGCCTCGAGCAGCAGGACGCAAACGACGCTGCCGAGGGAAAGCATCGGCAGGAGGATGCATGCCGTGGCGAGCGCGGTGCGCGAAGGGAGCGGGCCCCCGTATTGGAACAAGACGACGATCGAGAGCGGCAGCAGCAGCGCGGATGCGGTCAAGCCGCGCTCGAGGGAGCGGGGCCCCGTACCGCGCAGGGCGAACCAAACACCGGGGACACCCAATCCAAGCATGGCCAGCGAGACTGCCAGGAACGCGAAGTGGTACCAGAGGACGACGCTCAGGATCCGGGTGATCGCGATCTCGTAGAGCATCACGGCGGCCGACGCGAGCGCGATCGCGGCGTGGCGATTCGTTAGCCCCATCGCGGATTCGGGGAGAGCGGTTGCATGACCGCTCGGAGCATAACAAAGCCCACTCCCGGCCGCGGGCACGGGAGCTGTGGGCGCTCACGCGAAGCGATCGCGCACCGCAGCATAGGAGCCTCGGGCGCCACTCTGGTGTATCCTTCGCGGTCACGAGGGGTCGCACCCGGCGGGCCGGTTCCATCGGCACGGCGTTCCGAAAGATCGTCGTTCCCGCAGAGACCCCATGAAATGGCATCGCATGATTCCAGCCTGCTTGCTCCTGGCCGCTATCGCCGCGGGCTGTGGCACCCATCCGGCCCCCACCGCCATCCGAACCTCCGCTTCCGACGCGCCCGTGCTGACGGCTGCCGTCGCGGCGACAGCGCAAGTCTACGACCCCGTGATTCGCCCCGAGGACTTCGTCGACTCCGTGGACAATCCTTTCTTCCCGCTGGTTCCAGGCACCACGCTTCGCTACAGGCAGGCCACGGAAGACGGCACCGAGACCGATGACGTGACGGTGACGAAACGCCGGGAAATCATCCTCGGTGTGCGCACGACGGTGGTCCACGATCAGGCTTATCTCGACGGCGTCCTGGCCGAGGATACGTTCGACTTCTATGCGCAGCACAGAGATGGCAGCGTGTGGTACTTCGGGGAAGACACCAAGACGCTCGACCCGCAGGGCCACGTCATCAGCACGCTCGGCTCCTGGGAGGCCGGGGTCGACGGCGCCAAGCCAGGAATCATCATGCTCGCTCATCCCGCGTGACGCGCCCGTAGTCGGTGGCGGGAGGTCTGCGCGTAAACGGCGAGCAGAGGAGCACTCCCGCGACGGTTCATTCACTGGCCGAGGTTGTGGTGGGAGCCAGGTGGCCGATGCAGGTGACCTTCTCGGAGGCAGGGGAGGCGGATGCAGGTGCGATCGCGGCCGTGCGGGCGGCGGCCGCGGCTCGTCTCACGGAGCGATTTGGCAAGGGACACTGGTCGTCCCCCGCGACCGGGAGGGGCGTCATCCGCTCGATGCAGGACGCGAAGCTGGTGGTCGGCCGCGCCGGCTCGGACGTGATCACGGTGGTGCGGCTGGCGACCAAGAAGCCCTGGGCCATCGATACCAGGTATTTCACCTCCTGCCGGCGCCCTCTGTACCTGACCGACATGGCGGTCGCGCCAGAGTGGCAGGGAAGGGGAGTCGGGCGGCTCTGCTTGGAGGAAGCAATCCGCGTGGCACGGGCCTGGCCAGCGGACGCCGTGCGCCTCGATGCGTACGATGCTCCGGCCGGGGCCGGGGCTTTCTACGCCAAGTGCGGCTTCTCGGAGCGTGGGCGCGCGACCTATCGGGGCACGCCTCTGGTGTACTTCGAGAAGCTGCTCTCGCGCTGACTTTGGTCGCCGCTCTGGCGATCCGGAGATGAGTGCGTGAGCCACCCGCGAGTTGCGTGACCAAGACGGAAGAGCGGGGGGCTCTCTCTAGCGGGAATTGCGCGCGCTCCGCGTCGCCCGGATCGCGCTGCGGATGTCCTTGGTCCAGCCCTGCGGATCGTCGGGGGCATCGAACGACCACGCTTCGGCGGAATGGCCCGATCCGGCGCTGATACGAACACGCTCGCGGTCGCGATGCACTTCGCAGAAGCGGCGCGAGCGCGGCTCGAAGAGGAACTCGACCTCGCCGTTCCGGTGGATGAGGATCGTGCCGTGGCTGACGACGATGGACGCCCGCCGGTTCTCCCAGCGCGCGCCCCGGGTGTGGCGAAACATCAGGTTGTTCGCGCGGCGCGTGATGCCCTGGGCCGCGAGCCGCTGGTCCTGGTCGGCGTCGAGGTGACCGGTCTCTTGAGCACATCCAAGGGCGATCCGCGCAACGAGGGCTGCGGCGGCGACGGGCGGGCGAACAGCAAGCGTCATCGCGGCCCGGCCCTCCGCGTCTCGTAGGCCCGATACTGCAACGCCTCCGCCAAGCGCATCGGGCCGACGCGCGCTTCGCCAGCCAAATCCGCGATCGTCCGCGCCACTCGCAGGGCCCGATGAACGCCGCGCGCCGACATGCCGCCGCGGTCGACCGCGTCGGCCACCAGCCGGCGCCCAGCGGCATCGAGCGGGCAGCACTGGCGCAACGCCGCGCTCGGCAGCAGCGCATTGAGCCCGCCCCGCACGCCCTGCCGTTCGCGCGCCGCGATCACTCGCTCGCGCACCACCGCGCTCGGCTCCCCCGGGGTGGCGTGCAGCAACTCTTCCGACGTCAGCGCGGGGACCTCGATCTGAAGATCGAGCCGATCCAGCACCGGCCCGCTCATCCGCGTCGCGTAATGGGCGAGGTCGGTGGGGGTGCATCGACATCCGCGCGTGGGGTGTCCCAACCAGCCGCACGGGCACGGGTTGCTGGCGCAGACCAGGAGCGCGCGGGCCGGGTAGCGCACCGATGCGCTGGCACGCGCGATCCACGCCACACCGGTTTCGAGCGGCTCGCGCAGGGCGTTCACGACCTGGCGGGAGTAATGGGCCATCTCGTCCAGGAACAGCACGCCCAAGTGGGCGAGCGAAAGCTCGCCGGGCCGTGGCGGCGTGCCGCCGCCGATCAGTCCGGCGCGCGACAGCGAATGGTGCGGGTTGCGGAACGGTCGTCGCAGCATGAGACCCAGGCCCGGAGGCCTCAACCCCGCCACGGAATGAAGGCGCGTCACCGTGAGCGCCTCCTCGGGAGCGAGCGGCGGCAGGATGGTCGGGAGTCGGCTCGCGAGCATCGACTTGCCCGCACCCGGCGGGCCGACGAGGAGCAAGTGATGGCCCCCGGCCGCCGCGATCTCGAGCGCACGGCGCGCGAGTGCCTGGCCACGCACGTCGGCCAAGTCTTCGGCTCCGGCCGGCTCGGGATCGATCGCCGCGGCCGACTGCCGCTCCAGGTCGCGACCACGCAGCCACGACACGGCTTCGGCCAGGCTCGCTACCGCGTGCACCACGAGTCCTTCGACCAGCGCCGCCTCGGGTGCGGCGGGTGAGGCACACAGCAACGCCGTCGCCCCGGCGCGCCACGAGGTCTCGGCCAACCCCAGCGTGCCTCGCGGTCCACGCAGCGCGCCGTCGAGCGCCAACTCACCGAGCACGCCCGTCGTCGTCAGCCGTTCGCCGGGCGCCTGGCCGGTCGCGACCAGCACCCCGAGGGCGATCGCAAGGTCCACCGAGGCTCCTTCCTTGCGCCGTGCAGCAGGAGCGAGGTTCACGGTCACCTTGCGGTCGGGGGGTTTGAAGCCGGCGTTGCGCAGCGCCGGCCAGACGCGGTCACGCACCTCGCGCACCGCCGGGTCGGGAAGGCCCACCAGCGCGAACCCAGGAAGCCCCGGGCCCACGTCCACCTCGCAGTCGACCGGGAATGCCTCGAGTCCCCAGAGGGCCGCCGTCATCACGCGGCTCAGCACCAGGAGTCCTCATGGGGGACGAGACGCGGGGGGCGAGAGGGATCGACGATGCGAGCGCGAGGGCTCGCGGGCGCCGGATCGGCGCCCAATCGCCGCCGAGCGGCAACGCTAGTCGAGCGGCCCGGGACTGGTCAAGGCGGACCAATTGCTTGGCGTCGCCGGCGACGGGCGCGGTACCATCTCCGCCCGTTCGAGGCCACCCGGGAGGTACGCATGAGCATTTCCGAATCCTTCGTTCCCGAATTCGACCAGGAGATGGTGATCACGCGCCGGCTGTTGGAGCGGGTTCCGAGCGAGAAGGGAACCTGGAAGCCACACCAGAAATCCTTCTCGCTGGGACACCTCGCCCAGCTCGTGTCGCGCATGCCCGGCTGGATCACGAACGAGATGCGCGAGACCGCGCTCGATCTCGGCGGCTCCCAGGGCTACAGCTACGAAAAGACCGAGGCATTGCTCGCCGAATTCGACCGGAACGTGAAGGAAGCGCGCGGCGCACTGGCCGCCCGGGACGAGGACTTCATGGTCCCCTGGTCTCTCAAGTCCGGCGATCGCGTGTTCTTCACCCTGCCGCGCGTCGCGGTGGTTAGCCAGACCATCAATCACCTGATTCACCATCGCGGACAGCTGAGCGTCTACTTGCGACTGGTCGACGTGCCGCTGCCCTCGATCTACGGGCCGACGGCCGACGAGGGGTGGTAGCCTTAAGCCGGCTAAGGGGCGAGCCCGATCTGCTCCAAGGAAGGAAGCGGCGCGCCGTTCCGCATCCGCACCGTGTGGACGCGCAGCTCCTCGGAGCGGTGCTGCCAGGTGGCGATGTCGTCGTCGAACTGGGCGAGCAGATTGCCGAGCCAATAGGGACGGCTCTCCGTGAGCCATGCTTGCTCGTAGAGGGCGCGCAGCTCGACGGCGCGCGCGCGACCCTGCGCGAGCTGGCCGAGCATCTCGCGCAAAGAAGAGAGCGCGGCGTTCTTGTCCCCGGTCTGGGTCGCGAGCGCCCGTTGGTACAGCTCGCGAATTCGCTGAGCGATGAGCGCGCGCTGCCCGACGGTGTGCATCCTGAGCGCGGCGGCCTGGTAGGCATCCAACAGGTCGAGGTTGCGCCCCCCGCGGATGCGCGTTCTCGCGATCCGCTCCAGGGCGCGTTCCTGGACGCACCGGGTTGAGCCACGACAGCTCGATCGTCATGTCGGTGGGCCGCACGCTCGAGACGATCGTATGCGCGCTGTCGAGGCAGGCGATCGCTTCGGCCATCTCGGTCCCCGGGTTGCGGAAGAACGCCCAGTCGAAGGCCTTGCGGAACCGCTCGGGATCGCAGTCGCCGGCCTGCCACGCCGCGGCGGCCCCATAGAGCGCCGGGTACCACAGCAACGCGGCCAGCGCCTCCCCGCCGTCGTCCCAGCTGCAATCGAGCTGGCCGATGGCTCCCCGACGCTGTCCTTCGAGGGTGAAGCGGCGGATGTTCGGGATCGCGGCTCCCAGGTTCGGGAACACGCGGCTCCAGTTGCATACGCCGGGACACACGAGCACGTCCAACTTCGCGGTCCGGAACGGCTCGAGGTAGTCGGCGTAGCTGTCGAGGGGCTCGAAGCTCCAGCTCGCCACGATGCAATCGGTGGGCAGGTCCCCGAGCCGCTCCGGATGCTTCATCACGAAATCGCCCCAGAAGATCGTGCGCTTCCCATGATGGGCGAGCAGATCGTGGACCCTGCGCACGTGCTGCACGTAGGCCGCGGCGAGCCCGCGCGCCTCGACCAGCGGCCGTGACTGGCCCTGGCCGAGGTCGGAGGCTTCGTCCGCGCCGATGTGGAGGAACGGCGCGGAGCTGAGCGGGGCGATCTCGGCGAGCAGCGAATCGATCAGCGCGTAGGTGAGCGGCGAGGCGGGCGTCAGCATGTCGCTGCCCGGCTGTTCGGCCAGACCCCGATACTTCTCCCACGTCAGCATGCCCTCGAGGTGGGACAAGGTCTGCTGCTCGAGCAACAGCGACACATGATGGAGCTTCGCGTAGGCATCCAGCTCCTTGAGCTCGGTGGCCGTCAGGGCGCCACCCGGAGGCGCGATCAGCGGCTCGCTCCGGTACGCGAACGAATGCTCCATGTAGAGGGCGTACAGGTTCATCTTGTACTCGGCCGCCGTCCGCACTTGGCGCTCGAGCGAGGCGAGCGTGGGCACCGGGCCACGGCTCAAGTCGTCGTGGAAGCCGCGCCAGGCGAGTGCCGGCCAATCGACGATCGTGGCGGCCGGGACGCCATCCGAGTCGATCATCTGGCGCAACGTCTGCACGCCGTAGAAGAGCCCGGTCGCGGTGCGCGCCCGCACGCGGATGCCGTTCGGCGCGGCATCGATGCGATAGCCCTGGTCGCCCACCTCGGGAAGCGCTTCGCGGGAAAGGACGATGGGGCCGCTGCCTTGGCTCGCGATCCGTGGCTCGGCCCCCGTCCGGGTCCGGATCTCCTCCGCCAACAGCCCGGCGGCGAAGAGGTCCTCGGCGTCTCCCGAGGGGACGATGATCGGGATCGCGCCGCGCAACGCGAAGTGCCCGGTCCCCGAGGTGACCTGCCGGGGCTCGGGAACGAGCCTCAACTCCGCGAAGGCGCCGTGCGCGACCAGCAGCGCTACCGAGCACGCGATCGAAGGCTTGAGCATGCGACGCGGCATCCCCCGCTGACCGTGTGTGGAGCGTGGAAGCGGCGACTCTAGCATGCCCGCGCCGTGGCGGGGGGCGGGCGACCGGTGTAGGCTCGCGTGGTCGTGGCGCGGAGAAGCGGTACCTGGCCGGCCACAATTGCGCGGAGAGAGCCCATGAGGTCGAGAGCGTGGAACAGGTTCGCTGCAGCGAACGCAGTGCTGATTGCGATCGTGGTCCCCACGGTTGGCCGGAGCGCCGAGCTCTCCGGAGTCGCCATGCCGGGAAGCATCGTCGTCTCGGGAAAGACGCTGACCTTGAATGGGATAGGACTTCGCAAGAAGGCGATCATCAAGGTCTATGTGGGAGGTCTCTACTTAGAGACTCGCAGCCACGATCCGGCCGCGATCTTGGCCGCCGATGCGCCGCGTGCGGTGAGGATGCAGTTCCTGCGCAACGTCGGCCACGAGCGGCTGGCGGGGGCCTTCCGGGAGGGTTTTCGAGACAACGCCCCCACGTTTGTGGAGCGGCGCAAGGCAGACGTCGACCGATGCGTGGCGATGCTTCCCGACATCAAGACCGGCGACGTTCTCACGGTGGCGTACGTGCCGGGAACCGGAGCCACCCTCACCTTGGGCGGGCGGCTTCTGGGAACGATCGAGGGTCGGGAATTCGCCGAGGCGCTGTTCCTGATCTGGCTCGGGCCCAAGCCACCGTCGGCCGAGCTCAAGAAAGGCCTGCTCGGCTGACCTGCCGCCGGGCCCACACCGGTTCGGGCCCGGTCCTCTTCGGGCCGATCGGGCCGAATCAGGCCCGCGCGAGGCGTATCATGTCATTCGGGAGTTGGGTCATTTCTTCGAGAAGGTCCGGATGTAGGCGATCAGGTTCTCGATCTGCGCGGGCTTGAGCTGTCCGGTCTTGCCCCAGGCCACCATGCCCGACTTCGGTCTTCCGTTGGTGATGCAGACACGCAGCGAGTCGTCGTCGTGCTTCGGATCCGCCATGCGCTTCGCATCGCGCCAGTCGGGGGTCGGGTTACCGGTGAGCTTCACACCGCCACTCCCGTTGGCCTTGTGGCAGGCGACGCATCGAACCACGAAGATCTTCTTGCCTTCGGCAGGATCGCCGCTCGAGGGGCGCGCGGACGCCCGCAGGGCCGGGAGGGCAACCAAAGGGCCTGACAGCACGAGTGTGGCCGCGAGGGCTCGCAGGCGCAGAGAGGGCACAAGAATCTCCTTACGGTCACTTGGATGATGCGGCCGCTTCGGAGATGCCGCTAT
>VBOY01000007.1:27590-81054 GCA_005893295.1 Candidatus Eiseniibacteriota bacterium
ATCTTCGCCTGAGAAGCGCCACGTGAAGCTGTGGCGTCCCGCGGGCAGGGTTCGATCGATCAAGGTCCGCACCACCCGGCCGCCGATGTCGAGAAGGCGAACCTGCACTGCCGCGCCGTGCGGCAGCACGAAGCCGTACGCCATCCCATCCCTGACCGGGTTGGGCGTGGGAGGGCTCAACCTCAGCGAGCCTTCCGTGGTTCCGTCCCCCACCGCCACGGTGCTCACGATCGTGCCCGAACTGTGGAGGTTGTTGGTGAAGGTCGCGGGGCCGGTCGTGAGCGCGTAGTCGGCCGCGTTGTTGGTGCTAGGAGCGCTGGCGCTGAACTGGAACAGCAAAGCCTGCCCGTTGCTCGAAGGCAGGGGCCCTGGAAACGGCGGATTGAAGTTGCCGTCGGCGTCGTTCGTGACGCTTCCTAGGCCGGAGCCGGTGTAGCTCGCGCCCCCCCAGCTCAACCGCCACAGGATCGTGCCGAAGTCGTCCTCGAACGTGAGCGAGCCTGCCGCCAAGTAGGACGCCGGGATCGGGTTGGTGAGCACGAAGTCGGGCGTGAGGGCAGGATTCGTGTGGCTGGAGAAGTTCGAGGTCGCGGCGAGCACCCGGTCGCCCGCCGCGCCGTTCGGCACAGACGTCGTGAAATCGATCAGCAGCACGGGATTGGCTCCCGCCGCGTCGCGTACCAGAAGGCGCCCCTGCTGCACCAGGTTCTGGCCGGCCGCGCGCATCCGCAGCTGAACCGCCTGAACGTTGGTTGCGCCGTCCACGCCGCCGATGACCTGCTCGATCTGCATCAAGTGAAACGTGGCGCTGGCGGGCTGCGCAACCAGCGCGGCCAACGAGATGGCCGGAAGCAGGATCCGGAGGGTCTTCATGATGGCGTCTCCGTGCACCCGAGTGGTCTCGCGACGGTCCGGACTCCAAGCCTCGGCAACACTGCAGCTACCCGTATAGTCCCGCGGGACGCCCGATCGTTACACACCGTGGGTGCAGCGCATAACGCCGTTCGAAAGTCGTTCCCGCTGGGCGAGCGACCCTGCTAGGTTCGCGAGGGTCCAGATTGCCTTGGCGCTCACGTCGTTCGGCGCTCTGCTGCTGGCGCGCGGCGGCGGCGCGGTGCCACTCTACGCGACTCGCACCGGGTTGCTGTGCGGAACCTGCCACTTCGATCCCAACGGCGGTGGTCCACGAAACGAATTTGGCTTCGCGTTCGCGCGGAACCGCCACCAGATCGAGCCGGAAGACACCACCAGCCAGTGGGCAGACCTGAACGTCGTCAACCGACTCGGCGACAACGTGCCCATCTACATCGGCGTGAACCAACGCTTCATGTTGCTCGCCGATGGCACCCGCCAGATCCCCGGGATCGACCGGATCGGCTTCTTCAGCATGGAGAACGCCTTTCACCTGACGATTCAGCCCCATTCCAAGCTCACGCTGGTCTATACGCGAGACGGATTCGACGCGGGCTCCACCACTCGGGATGCGTTCGGGATGATCGGGGGTGGCCCGTGGTACATCAAGGCCGGGCGCTTCCGCACGCCGTTCGGCCTGCGCATGGACGACCACACCGTGGCGACCCGGAACTCGTTCCTCGATTTCTATTCGGGCCAGAGCTTCCTCCCCTACGATCCGCGGATGCCTGACATGGGTGTGGAGTTCGGGCTCGAGCAAGGCGGCTTCTTCGAGCGCGGCGCGTTCACCGACGGCCAGTCCCATCCCTTCGGGCCTCAAGGGCGCGCCCAGACCGAGACCATCAAGCTCGGCTACCGCAGCGCGTGGCATCAGGGAGGCGTGTCCTTCTACGACGAGTATCGCGGCAGCACCGGTTCGCTGCGACGCGCCACCCGCTGGGGCTACTACGGGCTCACGCGCCTGGGTCCGCTCCAGATGCTCGGTGAGGTCGCGGCGGGAACGGACGAGGACCTGGGGGGAGACAAGACCAACCTGCTCGCCGGTTTCGGCGAGCTCGACTACCCCCCGGTACGCTGGCTCAACTTCCGCCTGCGCTTCGACCGCCTCGAGCTCGACCGGGCCGTCGACCCCGTGGTCCGTGACCTGAACACGTTCAATCGCTTTGCCATCGAAGGCGAGGTGGTGCCGGTGCCGTTCGCGGAGCTGCGGTGGACGGTGCGCCGCATCGATGCCAAGGCCAGCTCTCTCGCCGACGAGACCCAGGGGTACCTCCAGTTCCACTTCTCTTACTGAGCGGCCGAGTCTGGCTGGACGCTGCCTCCCTCCGCACCACGTCCCGCGCCTCAAGCGCGGCGACGGCAAGACCGATAATCCAGATCAGCCGTCCGCATCGACCTGTGAGGAGCTCCCTTGCCATCCCATTCCCATCCTCCATTCCCCTCGAGTGGTGTCGAACGCCCGCTGGTGGAGCACCTCGGCCCGGTGCTCGAGGCCATGCCGATCCCGATGTTGTTCGTGGACGCGAGCCGGCGCGTGCGCCTGTGGAACCGGACCTTGGCGTTGCTCCTCGACCGCCCGGCCGAGTCGATCGCCGGCCGAACGCTCGAGGACCTGGTCGACCCACGCGACCGCGCCGGCGTGATCGAGACCTTGGAGCCCGGAAGATCGGGGCGCACCGGCCAGGTGAGCCGGCTCACTCTGCCCGCCTGCTCGGGTCAAGAAATGATGGTCACCTGGCTCGAGCTGGTCGACAACGATCAGATCGCGGGCTGGCTGGTCCGGCTGTGGTCCAATCCCCCGACCGCGCGGCTCGAGCGACCGCTCCAGGACATGCTCTATCATGAGAAAGCGCTGCGCGACAAGCTCACCGCGCTCCTCACTGTGAGCCAGACGGTCGTCCAATCGCTGGATCTGGGGACCATCCTCGCCACGATCACGCAGCAGGTGCGCGCCGTCATCCAGGTGGACGAATGCACGGTGTTCATGCTCGACGAGCGCGACCAGATGCTCAAGCCGGTGGCCTGCGACGTGAAGTCGTTCCGCGAAGAAGTCATGGGGATGACTCTCAAGGTGGGCGAGGGGATCACGGGCACCGTGGCGCTGACCGGCAAGGGCGAGATCGTGAACGTGGCCGAGAGCGATCCGCGCGCCGTCCAGGTTCCGGGCACGCCCGAGGAGCAGGCGGCGCTGCTGTGCGTGCCGCTGCCCGCCCGCGAGCGGGTCCTCGGCGTGCTCACGCTGGCCCGCATCGGTACCCGGTTCTTCGTACAGGAGGATCTCGAGCTGGCGACCTTGTTCGCGGCCCAGTGCAGCACCGCGATCACGAACGCGCGCATGTACGAACAGGTCAAACAGGCGTATGACGAGCTGCGCGAGGCTCAGGCCCAGCTTGTCCAGTCGGCTAAGTTGACCGCTCTCGGCGAAATGGCCGGCGGCGTGGCCCACGACTTCAACAACATCCTTTCGGCGATTCTCGGGCGCACCCAGCTCTTGCAGCGGGGCAGCACGGACCCCGAGATGCTTCGTCAGCTGCGCATCATCGAGCAGGCAGCGCTGGATGGAGCGATGACCGTGCGCCGCGTCCAGGAGTTCACGCGCGTGCGGCACGACGAGCGGTTCGAGACGCTCGACGTCAATCCCGTGCTGCTGGGCGTGGTGGAGCTGACCCGCTCCGCGTGGCAGACGCGGGCCAAAGAGCGCGGCATCCCGATCGAGGCTCGCCTCGACCTGCGTTCGAGGGGGACCATCGCCGGCAACCCCTCGGAGCTGCGAGAGGTATTCACGAACATGGTCTTGAACGCGGTCGACGCCATGCCGGCGGGCGGGCGTCTGTCGATCTCGAGCGAGGACGTCGATTCCGAGCTGTTGGTGCGAATCCGCGACACCGGGACCGGCATGGACGCCAGGACGAAGGCCCGGGTCTTCGATCCGTTCTTCACCACTAAGCCGGTCCAGGGGACCGGCCTCGGGCTCTCGGTCGCCTACGGGATCGTCACCCGCCACCACGGCCACATCACGGTCGAGAGCGAAGTGGGAGCAGGGACCGAGTTCACGGTTCACCTGCCTCGTGGACAGGTGGAGGGGACCGCGCAGTCGTCGCCGCGGAGTCAGGTCACGCCCGCGGCGCTCCGCATCCTGGTGGTGGACGACGAGCAGGCGGTCCTCGACGTGCTGGTGGACATGCTGGCGGCCCGCGGCCACCAGGTCGAGCCCGCCCTCGGCGGGGAGGCGGCGATCGCCGCGCTGGCGAAGGTGCGCCCCCAAGTCGTCTTCTCCGACCTCGGGATGCCCGGACTCAATGGCTGGGACATCGCGCAGCGGGTGAAGGCGGACCTGCCCGGAACGACGGTCGTGCTCGTCACCGGCTGGGGCGTGCAGCTCGACGAGGCGTCGGCGCAGCGGCGGGGCGTGGACCACATCCTGCCCAAGCCGTTCTCGATCGAGGACATCGAACGGGTGCTGGGACAGCTCACGGCTGCGCCCGATCGGCGGGCGGTCGCCTAGACCACCGCTCTCAACTTTTTCTTTCTCCGCGTCGATACCCTTTTCGCCCGTTCGTTTCTCGCCACTTTCCTACCGAGAATCGGAGTCCCCATGTTACTTCCCGTCGTGTTGATGCTGGCCCATACGATGCTTTCCGTCGGGTTCGGAGCGGATGGCGCCACGCTGCGCCCCGCGTCGCGACCGCAGGCGCCGTCCTCTCCCCAGGGTCTCGGGCCCGAGCCGCCGCTCGCGGTGGTCAGCGCCGGGGAACCGGCCCCCAACTTCTCGTACCAGGGCACCGATGGACACTGGCGAGGTCTACGCGATCTGACCGACAAGGGGGCGGTGTTGCTGGCGTTTGCCCCCCGCGAGCACAACCTGATCCGGCTCCAGCGTGAGCGCGAAGCGCTGCTCGACCTGGGTGTGATTCCGGTGGCGTTGGTGGAGCTGAGGCCCGGCTCCGCGCGGTCCCTGGTGCGCCGGCTCGGGCTGACCTACACGGTGCTCTCGGATCCACGCTGCGTGATCGCTTCCCAGTTCAACGTCGTGGATCCAATCACGCAATCTGCGGTCCCTTCGTGGTTCATCGTCGACCGCCGCGGCAGGGTACGGGCTCTGAGGCGAGGCAGCCTGCCGGTCTCCGGCTACCCCACGGTCGCCGCGCGGGCTCTCGGGCTGCCGCTTCCCGGTGCCACGCTGCCCAGCCATCGCTAGCGTGGCAGCCATCCCAAGGAGCGCCCCGGGCCACGCGGCCGGGCGTTAGCAGGCTGCTGAAAAAGCCCGACTGCTGCGTTGCTCGGTCGCTCTTCGCTGCCATGAAAATAGAAGGTCTTCCCCGCCCCATTTTCATCGATCGTGGTGCGCCTCAAGGCGCCTTGGGTCTGCGGAGTATCTAAAGATACGCCTCGCTCGTCGCTTCCTCGCGCCTTGCATTCGGGCTTTTTCAGCAGCCTGTTAGAGGTTGGTGAGCGTGAATCGTGCCAGATCGACGATCTGGTCGGCCGGGATCGACTGGCCGAGCAGCGCGAGACGAACCGTTCCGGTGCGGTCGAGGATCACGAACCCCGGCTCGGTCTCGCCGTGCACCGAGTCGAAGAGGCCGTAGAGCGCCGAGATCTCGCCGGTCGGATCCGCGAGCAGCTCGAAGGGGATGTCCTCGCGTTGGGCGAACGCCCGGAGCGCCTGCGGGGAGTCCTTGGACACGCCCAGCATCACGAATCCGAGCCGCGTCATGGTGGTGTCGATTCCCTTGAGGGCCGCGAACTGGCGGTGGTCCCCGGTGAAATGGAGCAGCACCAAGTACCCGCGCAGCCTCGACAGCACCACGGTGCGCTCACGCGAGCTGGTGAGCTCGAAATCGGGAGCCCGCTCGCCCACGTACACCCTGCCCGCGACCCTGAGCTGGGCGACCGAGACCCGTTCGTCCCTGGGGCGCGGGGGGCGGGTCGGTCCAGTGGGCTTGGTCTCGGTCTGGGCCAACGCCAGGGCCGGCGCCATGCAGGCGATGAGCGGCAGAGCAGTCCTGATTCTCATGGGGACACCTCCTTACGAGACGACGCGGCCTTGGGCGGGCGCGTCGCGCGTGCCTCGACCGCGCGGCGCACGGCGTCGAGCTGGGCCGGCGCCGTGGTCGGTGGCATCGAGCAGCCGGGGGCCGCGAGCCAGCGCCGGCCTCCGCTCGCTTCGAACCCCCGTTCCACTTCGGCCTCGAGCCGCTCGGGCGTCGGCTGTTGGAGCGCGTCTTCCTGCGAGATGCCGCCCATCACGGCACCCGGGAGTCGGGCGAGCGCCTCCGTGAGCGATGGATTGGTCGTGTCGGTGGCGTCGTAAGAGAAGGCCGCCACCGGGTAATCGGCCAGCTCGAGCAGCAGGTTGCGGCGCTTGCAGACGTGGAGGACGTTGAACGGGGCACCCCGAGCCGCCGCGAGCAGCCTCAGGTCCAGGGCGCGCGCCCAGGCCCGGTATTCCTCGACGCTCATGCGGTCCCGGGTCGCCCAGTCGGTGGTCGCGAGGAAGATGCCATCGGCTCCGGCTTCGAGCACGCGCCGCACGTACCCCTCGAACGTCACCGTCACCGCCTCGAGCGCGGTGCGAACGGTTTCGGGATCGGTCGCCATGTGGCGTTTGAGATCGCCCGGCTCCGGAACCATCTCGGCCAGGATCGCGAGCGGCGTGAACACGGTCTGGACGAACGCGACCTCGGCCGGGAGGCGGTCTCGCAGCATCCGCACCGCTTCGAGCTGCTCGCCCAGGGCCCCCCGATCGGGCGGGCGTGGAGTGACCAGCCTGAGCTCGGAAGCCTCGTGCACCGGCCAGCGCTCGAGCGTCGGCTTGTCCGCCGGGCCGCCCGCGTAGCGGTAGCGCACTCCCCAGTCCTCGACGTGGTAATGCTTGCGAGGGTTGAGCTTCACCCAGTCCCAGGCATGTCGTCGCTGGAGTTCGACGGTGGCTGAGACCAGATCGCGCGCGGAGCTCTCGCGGTCGTAGACGTGCCCCCAGAAAGAAACCGGGGGGCGGTCGACCGGCTCGCCTCGCAGTGCGGCCCACACACGCTCGCGCGGCTTCACGCGAGGACCTCCGGTACCAGGGCGATGGAGTGCCCCGATCGGCTGTGCGTCACCGCTCGACTCTAGTCCAGACATGGCGGCGCGACAAGCGGCTCGCCTTGATCCGCCGCGAGCGAGTCCCTAGCGTCTCAGCAATGGTCCGGTTTCCTGCGCGGATCGCTTGGGCCCTCGGCGACCTCCGAGGCATCCGCGACCACCCATGGTCCTTCCCGTCGACGTGCTCGCCGATACCGGACGAGGCGAGCGGTTGGCGGTGCGGCCGCCCCCGCGCGTGTGGCTGGCGCGCGTGGCTTCCGCACCCTCTACGCCGGCGAGCGCTCCCGCGCGACCGCCGCTCGCCGACGCGCCGCTCCCGGGAGCGGCTCCGGATGCGGTGGAGTGGCCGGCGCCACCCGCTCTCGACGTGGATCCTGGGCTCAAGCCGCCCCTGCCGCAGGCGCGCGCGCCGCTCGAAATCCCGCCGGGCTCGAGGAGCGGGTTCGTCGAGCTCGACGTCCAAGTCGACGAGCGCGGCACGGTGTCCGAGGCGCGCTGGGCCGGAGGCAGCGCGGACAGCGCCCATGTGGGCGCGGCGACACGCTGCGCGCGGGCGATGCGTTTCTATCCGGCGCTTAGGGCCGGTCGTCCAGTGGCCGTGTGGTGCCGACAGAGATTCGACTTTCCCGACGGCCGCTGAGGCCCTCGCCGTGCCACGCGTGCGCCCCCGCTCGATCAGGCCGTGTCGGGCTCGCTCCACACGTGGCGAGTGCGCGTGACCTCGAAGCCTTCGGATCGATAGAGCCGGAGCGCCGATTCGTTGTCGCCGTCCACCATGAGCCACGCGCGCGGCGCCTCCTTGCGCTCGAGCCAGCCCACGGCCCAGCGCAGCAACGCTCGGCCGAGCCCGATCCCACGCGCCGGCCGGCGGGCCGCCCGTCTTGGTCGGCCACCCAGATCGCGCGCCGGCTGGAGGCCGGATCGTCGAGGTGACCGGGTCGTGAGAGCCAGTCGAACTCGGGGGCGAGCGAAGGGTCTGCGAGCAGGGGCTCGAGCTCGGCCCTCACGGCGACGCGGATCACGAGGCTCACCGACCGAAGCTAGGAAGCGGTGAGCGCGCCGTCAAGGCGGGGCCGCTCTCGTGCCGCTCGCGTTGACCCTCTCCCGACGCGATGCTAGCGTGCCGCGCCGATGTCCCGCTCGTTCGATCTCGCCGCGCTGCGCGGCCTGGTGGCGCGCTTCTCGGGCCGCAGGATCCTGGTGCTCGGCGACCTCATGCTCGACCGCTACCTGTGGGGGCGGGTCGATCGGATCTCGCCCGAAGCTCCCGTACCCGTAGTCGAGATCGAGCGCGAGACGTTCACGCTCGGCGGCGCGGGCAACGTCGCCGCGAACCTGCGGTCGCTCGGAGCCGAGGCAATTCTGGCCGGCGTGGTCGGCTCGGACGACGAGGGGGAACGGCTGGTCGAAACCCTGCGCACGCGTGGCGTCGACACGGCGTTGGTCCAACGCGACCTCGCGCGCCCGACCACCGTCAAGACGCGGATCGTCGCCCATTCGCAGCAGGTGGTGCGCGCCGATCGGGAGTCGCGGGCCGACGTGAACGGCAGCGTCCTCGAGGCCCTGCTCGCTCCGGTGGCCGAGCGGATCGCCGACTGCGACGGGCTGGTGGTGAGCGATTACGGCAAGGGCGTGATCACGCCCCGCGCCCTCGCAGCGGCGCTTTCCGCGGCCCGCCGACGGGGGATCCACGTCAGCGTCGATCCCAAGGAGAGCCACCTCGATGCCTATCGCGAGGTCAGCATCCTCACCCCCAATCAGCACGAGGCGGGCAGCTTCATGGGCCGGCGCATCGTCGACGATGCGAGCCTGCTCGACGTAGGCTGGGGGCTCCAGAGGCGGCTCGACGCCGCGGCCGTGCTGATCACCCGCGGCGCCCAGGGCATGAGCCTGTTCGAGCGCGGGGGCGGCCTCACGCACCTGCCGACCGTGGCGCGCGAGGTGTACGACGTCACGGGCGCCGGCGACACGGTGGTGAGCGTCGTGGCACTGGCGCTCGCCGCGGGCGCCGACTTCCCGAACGCCTGCCACCTCGCGAACCACGCTGCTGGCGTCGTGATCCGTGAGGTCGGCACCGCATCGTGCTCGCCGGCCGAGCTGCTCGCCTCCCTGGACGGGACCGGGCCGTGACGCCCGGGGGTGCGGCCGCCGACCTCCCCGCCGCGGGTGCCGTGCTGTCGAAAGGCGAGCACGCCACGCTTGAGGCGTGGCGCGCAGCGGGCGATGTGATCGTGTTCACGAACGGCGTCTTCGACTTGCTGCACCGCGGGCATCTCGATTTGCTCGAGCGCTCACGCGCCCTCGGCGATCGGCTGGTGGTAGGCGTGAACGGGGACGCCTCGGTGCGGCGCCTCAAAGGATCGGGTCGGCCGCTCGTCCTGGCCACCGAGCGCACCGCGATGCTCGCGGCGCTACGCTGCGTGGACATGACCGTGATCTTCGACGACGACACGCCGGAGCGCTTGATCCGCGAGGTGAAGCCCCACGTGCTGGTGAAAGGGGGCGACTGGCCGGTGGAGCGGATCGTCGGCCGCGCATTCGTCGAGGCGCACGGAGGCCGCGTGCTGAGCCTTCCCCTGCGCGAGGGCTACGGAACCTCGAACATCGTCGAGCGCATCCGCGCCGGCCGCTCGGCGCTCGATCCATGACGGCCACGTGGCATCCTGTGCGCGCGCCGCGACACGGCGCCACGGCCGTGGAGGCTGCTTGAGGCAGGAGGCCGCTTAACGCAGAGGCTGCTTAACGCCTTGATTCCCGACTTCAGGGCGCGTAGCCTAACGCGTTCTTTGTGGCTAGACGCTTCTCGCGCGCCGGCCCGAGAATCGCCCACCGTTCCTGGAGGCCCGCGCCAGCACCGGCGCTCACGCATGCCGCAACCATTTCTGAACTCGATCGGAGGCCGGTGGGTACCCGCGTGCTCCGGCCGCACCTTCCCCAACCGCAATCCCGCCACCGGCGAGACGCTGGGCGAGTTCCCGGCCTCGGGCGCAGAGGACGTCGCCGCCGCCGTCGACGCGGCGGCGGCCGCCTATCGCTCGTGGCGGATGACCCCGGCGCCCAAGCGTGCCGAGATCGTCTTCCGGGCCGGGGCGATGATCGCCGCGCGCAAGGAAGAACTGGCCAAAGCCATGACGCGCGAGATGGGGAAGATCTTAATTGAGACGCGCGGCGACGTGCAGGAAGGAATCGACATGGCCTTCCTGGCGGGAGGCGAGGGACGGCGCATGTTCGGCGTCACCACGCCGAGCGAGATGCCGAACAAGTGGGCGATGTCGGTGCGCTGCCCGATCGGCGTTGCCGGGGTGATCACGCCCTGGAACTTCCCGTTCGCGATTCCGTCGTGGAAGCTGATGCCGGCCCTGGTGGCGGGCAACACGGCGGTGTTCAAGCCCGCCGGCGACACGCCCGAGATGGCGTGGCATTTCACCAAGATCTTCGAAGCGGCCGGGTTGCCGCCGGGGGTGCTCAATCTCGTGTTCGGCAGCGGCTCGCAGGTCGGGGACCCGATGGTCGCCCACCCCGGCATCCAGGTGCTCTCGTTCACCGGCTCGACCGAGGTCGGGCTCGGCATCGCCGGCAAGGGCGGGGCGCTCGGCAAGCGGATCTCGCTCGAGATGGGGGGCAAGAACGCGATCATCGTGCTCGAGGACGCCGCTCGCGGCAGACGCCATCGCCTGGAGCGCGTTCGGGACCACCGGCCAACGCTGCACCGCCTGTAGCCGCGTGCTGGTGGCCGAGCGAGTGCACGATGCGCTGGTCGAGCGCGTCGCTACCCGGGCCCAGTCCTTGAAGCTCGGCGACGGGCTCGACCCAGATACCGAGGTGGGTCCGCTCGTCAACCAGGGCCAGGTCGAGCGCGTCCACCAGTACGTGGAGATCGGGCTCGAGGAAGGAGCGCGTCTCGCGGCCGGCGGGGCGCGCGCCAACGACGGAGCGCTGGCCAAGGGACACTTCTACCGCCCCACCGTGTTCGCCTGCGTCAAGCCCCACGCGCGCATCGCGGTCGAGGAGATCTTCGGGCCGGTGCTGGCCATGATTCGCGTGCGCGACCTGGACGAGGCGATCCAGATCAACAACGCGTCGCGCTTCGGGCTCTCCGCTTCGGTGTTCACCGCCGACGTCAACCGGGCCTTTCGCGCGATGCGCGACCTCGACACCGGAATCGTGTACGTGAACCACGGCACCACCGGCGCCGAAACGCACTTGCCCTTCGGCGGTACGCGCGGAACCGGCAACGGTCACCGCGAGGCGGGGCATACCATGCTCGATCCCTTCACCGAGTGGAAGAGCGTCTACATCGACTTCAGCGGCCGCATTCAGCGGGCGCAGATCGACAACCCCTAGCGCCTCGGCGAGACCGTCCATGAACCTGCACGAGTACCAAGCCAAGGAGCTGTTCGCGCGGCACGGGCTTCCGGTGCTGCCGGGACAGGTGGCGACCACGCCCGAGGAGGCACGGAACATCGCCACCTCGCTGGGCGATACCGTGGTGCTCAAGGCCCAGGTTCTGGTTGGCGGTCGCGGGAAGGCGGGCGGTGTGAAGCTGGCGCGCGGCGCCGAGGAGGCCTACCACGCGGCGCGCGCCATTCTGGGGCTCAAGATCCAGGATCTGCCGGTGCGCAAGGTCCTGGTGGCGCGCGCGGCCGAGATCGCACGCGAGCTGTACCTGTCGATCGTGCTCGATCGGGCCGCCCAGCTGCCGCTGGTGATGCTGTCCGCCGAGGGTGGAGTCGAGATCGAGGAAGTCGCCCGGGTGAGCCCCGAGAAGATCCTGCGGCGCCACGTGTCGCTCGACGGCCTGAGGCCGTACCAGGCGCGCTCCTTGTTCCGTCCGTTGCTCGCCGACGGCTCCCAGGTTTCCCAAGCTGCGGACATCCTGCTTAGGCTGTGGGCGGTGTTTCGAGACGGGGACTGCACGCTGGCTGAAATCAATCCGCTCGCGGTGACGCCGGAGGGGAAGTTGGTGGCCCTCGACGCCAAGGTGACGCTGGACGATAACGCCGAGTTCCGTCATCGCGACTGGAACCTGTGGCGCGATCCCGAAGACGAAACGCCCGGAGCCCGGCTGGCGCGCGAGCGGGGGCTGTCGTACGTGAAGCTGGACGGCGACATCGGATGCGTCGTGAACGGCGCGGGCCTCGCCATGGCCACCATGGACCTGGTGAAGCACTACGGCGGCGAGCCGGCCAATTTCCTCGACATCGGCGGCTCGTCGAGCCCCGACAAGGTGACGGCGGCGCTCAAGATCATCACCTCCGATTCGCGCGTGCGAGTCATCCTGTTCAACATCTTCGGTGGCATCACGCGCTGCGACGACGTGGCGCGGGGCATCGTGCAGTCCCTCGAGCAGAGCCCGCTCGCGGTGCCGCTCGTGATCCGGCTCACCGGGACGAACGAGGACCTGGCGCGCAAGATCCTGGCCGAGCGCGGGCTCTCGGCCACCACCTCGATGGACGAAGGCGTGCGCGCGGCGATCGCCAAGGCACAGGAGGTGTTCGCGTGAGCATCCTGATCGACAAGGGCACGCGGCTCCTGGTGCAGGGCATCACCGGCCGCGACGGCGGGTTTCACACCCGTCAAATGCTCGATTACGGAACCAAGGTCGTGGCCGGCGTCACTCCCGGACGGGGCGGAGAGAAGATCCACGGCGTGCCGGTGTTCGACAGCGTAGCCGAAGCCATGGCGGCCACGCGAGCGAACACCTCGATGATCGTCGTTCCCGCTCCCTTCGCCGCCGACGCCATCTTCGAGGCGGCGGACGCCGGCGTGGGCTTGATCGTGTGCATCACCGAGGGCATTCCGGTGCGCGACGCGCTGGCGGTGGTGCACGACATCGCCGCGCTGCGCAAGAGCCCCGATTCGGGCCGGCCGGCGCGCGGCCGCCCGCGATTGATCGGCCCCAACTGTCCGGGCCTGATCAGTCCCGGGCTCTCCAAGGTGGGGATTCTGCCCGGGCAGATCTGCAAGCCAGGATCGGTCGGCGTGGTGTCCCGCAGCGGCACGCTGACCTACGAAGTGGTTCACCAGCTGAGCCAGAGCGGCCTCGGCCAGAGCACCTGCCTCGGCGTCGGCGGCGACCCGGTGATCGGAACCACCTTCGTCGACACGCTGGCTTTGTTCGAGGACGACTCCGAGACCGATGCGATCGTGCTGATCGGAGAGATCGGCGGGACCGACGAAGAGGAGGCGGCGCAGTTCATCAAGCGGCGGGTCAGAAAGCCGGTGGTCGCGTTCATCGCCGGCCAGACCGCGCCCCCCGGCAAGCGCATGGGGCACGCCGGGGCGATCGTCGCGGGCGGCACCGGGCAGGCGAGCGAGAAGATCGCCGCGTTTCGCGCGGTCGGCGTTCCGGTGGCGCGCGTCCCGTCCGAGATCCCAGGGTTGGTGGGGGAGCTCCTGGAGCGCCGGCGCGGGCGGCGGGCCTCGGCTCGCCCCAAGAGCCGGCATGCCGGCCGCTCGCTCGCCGCCAGCCGTCCCGCACGCGCCGCGGGGCCGAAGCGGACCACGGCGAAACGCGGGACCGCCGCGCGCGGCGGTGGGCGACGGACGGCGACCCGTCGATCATCGCGCTGATGCGGCTCTGATCGACCGTGAAGGAGGAATTGCCGCTGGAACGAACCCTGTTCATCGTCAAGCCCGACGCCGTGGAGCGCAACCTGATCGGGAAGATCCTGGCGCACGTGGAGGACCGGGGCTTTCGCATCGTGGAAGCGCGCCTGGGGCCGATCGCGCGCGAGGAGGCGGAGCGCTTCTATGCCGAGCACCGAGGCAAGCCCTTCTTCTTGGACCTGCTCGACTACATGACCTCCGGCCCGGTCATGCTGACGTGCCTCGAGCGGGAGGGCGCGGTGCGCGGCCTGCGCGAGGTGGTGGGAGCGACCGACCCCAAGGAGGCCGCACCAGGCACCGTGCGGCAGCTGTTCGGGCTTAGCAAGCAGATGAACTCGGTGCACGCTTCCGACAGCCCGGCGAGCGCCAGCCGGGAAGTCGAGCTGTTCTTCGGCGCGCAAGCCCTGGCCCGCTGAGCGCGGCCCCGGCGAGGCCCGCGGCGCGAGCCCCCGGCCGGCTGGACGCGGTCTGAAACCGTGTGCTAGTGTGCCGGTATCCCGGTCCACGGTCTGCTCTAACTCGATATGTCGGCCTTCGTTATTCAGTTAGCGGCCCTGGCCGGGGGGCTCAACCGCCTTGAGGAACGGGCCCTGGCTGCCGATCTGGAGCTCGAGGAGTCCCAGTGGCCCGGGACGATCTTCGGGGCCCTGACAGTAGAAAGGACCGGCGAGAGGGTGGCAGTACGCGGCCAGGTCCGAGCCGTGGCCCAGCTGGAATGCGGACGCTGTCTCGTGACGTTCGAGCAGCCCGTCGAGGGCGATCTGACCCTGTACGCCGACCGGTCGGGTGGATCCCTGGGGCTCGAGCGAGAGCTCGAGGACGACCACGCCATGAGGTTTCACGACGGCCGCCGGCTGGACCTGCGCGGGGCCGCGCGCGAAGCGTTGCTGGTCGAGCTTCCCATCACTCCGCGCTGTCGCGAGGAGTGCCGGGGCTTGTGCCCGACGTGTGGCGCGGACCTCAACCAGGGACCATGCGACTGCGGCGGGCGAGAATAGGCTCGGTCCTAAGACCCGGCGTACGGCGGGTCCTAGGGCTCGTCGAACGGGTTCGAGCCCCCGGGACGACTCCCGTAGGAGGAACACGATGGCAGTACCCAAGCGAAGGCACTCGAGCACGCGCGGGCGCAAGCGGCGCACGCACTGGAAGCTCGCTGCCCCTGGTCTCCATGCCTGCAGCCACTGCAGCAGCTTGAAGCAGCCGCATCGGGTGTGCCCGAACTGCGGCTACTACGACGGCGAGGAGATCGTCGTGCCGCGATCCGAATAGTCGAGACAGGGCCCAAGGGAATGGCTCCGATCCCGCGGATCGGGATTGACGCGATGGGAGGGGACCACGGCCCCAGCGTGGTCGCACAGGGAACCGTGCGAGCGCTGCGGGAGCTACCGGGGCGTTTCGCGGTCACCCTGATCGGCGACCAGGCCGAGATCGGCCCCGCGCTCCGCAAGGCCGACGCGGATGGGCTTCCGATCGAGGTGGTACACGCCTCGGAGCGCATCGAGATGGCCGAGAAGGCGTCGCTCGCGGCGCGAAAGGCGGGCTCCTCGATCGGCGTGATGACCCAGCTCCACAAGGAGGGCCGCCTGGACGCCATCTTCAGCGCCGGAAACACGGGCGCGGTGGTGGCGACCGCGCTGCTCGGGCTCGGCCGGCTCGAATCGGTGGCACGTCCGGCGTTGGCCGCGTTTCTGCCCAATCCCGCGGGAGGCACGGTCCTGCTGGACGTCGGTGCCAACGCCGAGTGCAAGGCGAGCTACCTGGTCCAGTTCGCCCACATGGGTGCGGTCTATGCCCGCTACCTGTTAGGGCGGGAGAACCCCCGCATCGGACTGCTCTCGATCGGCGAGGAGGACACCAAGGGGAACGGGCTCGTGCTCGAGGCCCTCCCGCTGCTGCGCCGTGCGCACCACTTGCAATTCATCGGCAACGTCGAGGGGCGGGACGTCTTCAAGGGCTCGTGCGACGTGGTGGTGACCGACGGCTTCACCGGCAATGTCGTGCTCAAGACGGCCGAGAGCGTGGCGGCACTACTGGTGCACAAGATGCGCGAGGAAATCCTGCACGATCCGATGGCGATGGTCGGCACGCTGTTCATGCGGCCGGCGCTCCACCGCCTGAGACGGTCGCTCGACTGGGAGGAGCACGGCGCCGCCCCGTTGCTGGGGGTGAACGGCGTGTGCTTCATCGGCCACGGGAGCAGCGGCTCGACGGCGATCTTCAGCGCGATCCGCACCGTGACCGAGTTCGTGGAGAAACGCGTCAACGAGCACATCCGGGAAGAGATCGAGGCGGACCGTGAAACGGCAGCGTGAGATCCGCGGCTCGACCATCGTGGGCACCGGCATGTACGTGCCCGAACGAGTGCTCACGAATCTCGATTTCGAGAAGATGGTCGACACCTCGGACGAGTGGATCCTCGAACGCACCGGGATCCGCGAGCGGCGCATCGCCGCGCCTCATCAGGCATCGTCCGACCTGGCGCTGCACGCGAGCGAGCGAGCGCTCGCGATGGCCGGCATCACGGCCGACGACGTGGACCAGATCGTGATCGCCACGACCACCCCGGACCGATTTCTTCCCTCCTGCGCGTGCACCCTGCAGCAAAAGCTCGGCGCCTCGCGCGCCGCCGCCTACGACGTGTTCGCGGCCTGCACCGGGTTCGTCTACGGCCTCGGGATCGCGCGCGGCGTGATCGGGGCTCGGATCGCGGACACGGTGCTGGTGGTGGGCGTGGAGACTCTGTCTCGGATCGTCGACTACACCGACCGCAACACCTGCGTGCTGTTCGGGGATGGCGCAGGGGCGGCTGTCGTGCGGCCGTGCGACCCCGACGTGGGTGTGCTCTCGGTCAGCATGCACAGCGACGGCGCCCTCGGCGAAGTCTTGGTCATCCCGGCCGGGGGATCGGCGCGACCGGCCTCGGTCGAAACGGTGCAGGCGCGCGAGCACGCGATCCAGATGCAGGGCAAGAAGCTGTTCCCGTTCGCGGTGCGGTCGATGGAGGACAGCCTGCGGGAATCCCTGGCCGAGGCAGGGCTCGGCGCCTCGGACTTGGACCTCGTCGTCCCCCACCAGGCCAACCTCAGAATCATCGACGCAGTCCGTGAGCGACTCGACCTGCCGCAGGAGAAGATGTTGATCAACATCGAACGCTACGGCAACACCTCCTCGGCCTCGATTCCCATCCTGCTCGACGAGGCGGTGAACGCCGGACGCTTGAAGCTCGGCGACATCGTCGGACTCTCCGCGTTCGGCGGCGGGGCCACCTGGGGCTCGTGCGTGATGCGGTGGACCATGGCGCGCAAGGGCGCGCCGGCATCCACGGCGTCGGTGTCGGGCGCGGCGGCGGCCGTCCCGCAGTCGTGAAGCTCGCCTTCCTGTTCCCCGGGCAAGGGGCCCAGAAGGTCGGCATGGGCCGCGCCTTGGCCGAGGGCTTCGCCGTCGCTCGCGAGATCTTCGAGCGCGCCGATCGCGCGCTCTCCGTTCCGCTCTCCACCCTGTGCTGGGAGGGCCCGGCCGACGAGCTCAAGAAGTCGCTCAATACCCAGCCCGCCTTGTTGACCCATAGCATCGCGGCGTGGCAGCTGGTGCACCGGGCCGGCCTCGAACCGTCGTGGGTCGCCGGGCACAGCCTCGGCGAGTACTCGGCCTGCGTGGCGGCCGGGGCAATCGAGTTCGAAGACGCGCTCCGCTTGGTGCGGCGGCGCGGCGAGCTCATGTACCAAGCGGGGCTCGAGCGTCCCGGGACGATGGCCGCCTTTCTGGGGCTCGAAGCCGCGGTGGTCGAGGAGATTTGCCGCGAGGCCGCATCCGCCGGCATCGTGGCCGCGGCGAATTGGAACGCACCTGGACAGGTGGTGGTCTCCGGGGAGATCCCCGCGGTCGAGCGGGCCTGCGAGCTGGCGCGCGCGCGGGGGGCGAAGCGGGCGGTGCGGCTCGAGGTGAGCGGCGCGTTCCACTCTCCGCTCATGGCCACGGCCGCCGCCGGACTCGCGGCGGCGCTCGACGCGGTCACCTTTCGCGATCCACGCTGCCCGGTCGTGGTCAACGTGTCCGCGGCCCCGCTCGCCACGGCCGCGGAGCTGCGTGCGGCGCTGGGCTCCCAGCTGCTGGGCGCGGTGCGCTGGGAGGATTCCATGCGGCGCCTCCGGTCGCTCGGCGCCGAGGGCTTCGTCGAGCTGGGCAGTGGCACGGTCCTGCGCGGCCTGCTGCGCACGCTGGATCGACAAGCGCCGTCGTGGAACGTCGAGGACTTGGAGAGCCTGCGCTCGACGTTGGCCGCGCTCGGCGCTTCCGCTTCCGTCGCAGCGACCCCGGTCCCGGATAGGCAGGCGTAGTGTGTCCGAAGCGCAGGCGGTGACCGACCGCGTGCGGACCGACGAGTTGGCCGGCCAGGTGGCTTTCGTCACCGGCGGAGGGACCGGGATTGGGCTCGCCGTGGCGCGCGCGTTGTCGGCGCGTGGCGCGGCGGTCGCCTTGTTCGCGCGCAACGAGGAGCGGGCTCGGGCAGCGGCCGAGGCGCTGCGGGGCTCCGGGGGGAGGGCGCAGGCGTTCGCGGCCGACGTCTCGGACACGCCATCGGTGGATGGCGCGTTCGAAGCCGCGCTCGCGGCCTTGGGAAAGGTCGACATCTTGGTGAACAACGCCGGGGTGGCGCGCGACGGGTTGTTCTTGCGCATGAACGACGAGCAATGGCGCGAGGTGATCGAGACGAACCTCGGGGGCGCGTTCCGCTGCTGCCGGGCCGTGGCACGGCCGATGATGAAAGCTCGCTCGGGACGCATCGTCACCGTCTCCTCGGTGGTCGGCCAGATCGGCAACGCGGGTCAGGCCAACTACGCCGCCGCGAAGGCCGGACTGCTCGGGCTCACCAAGTCGTTGGCGCGCGAGCTGGCGCCACGCGGCATCACGGTGAACGCGGTGTGCCCGGGCTTCATCGAAACGGCGATGACGGAAGGCCTCTCGGACCAAGTGCGCGCCGACTTGCTGTCGCGCATTCCGCTGGCCCGTCTCGGTCACCCCGAGGAAGTGGCGGAAGTGGTTGCGTTCCTGGCGTCGCCCCAGGCGGCCTACGTAACCGGGCAAGTTTGGAATGTAGACGGCGGTATGGTGATGTAGCAGGGTGTCCTGATTGCCGATGCTTGGCTCGGGGGCCTGCCGCAAGGCGGCTCAAGGGCGCCGATCGGGTGGGTGCCGGCGGGGGTTAAGCTCCGCGGAATCGCTCGACTCCAACCGAGGAGGTGAATGCGGTGACAGCGTTCAGTGAAGACCGCGTGAAGGAGATCATCGCGAAGGAGCTCGAAGTCGACCTGAAGCAGATCACGCCCGAGGCCAAGTTCATCGAAGATCTGGGTGCAGACTCGCTCGACATCGTGGAGTTGGTAATGGAGCTGGAAGAGGAGTTCGGGCTCGAGATCCCGGACGAGGACGCCGACAAGCTCAAGACGGTAGGCGACGCGATGAATTACCTGCGCTCGCACGCGACGGCGTCGTAGTGCAAATCCTAGAGTCTTCCGTGGCGATCGTGCCGGGCTCGAATGCTCGGCAGCGCGGTCGTCCGGAATCGTGGAAAGCAGCGCACGCACAGTGAACCCCGCCCCACATCGCGTGCTGGTGACCGGCCTTGGAATTGTCTCGCCGCTCGGCAACGACGGGGAACAGTTCTGGCGTCGGCTGGTCGCCGGCTGTTCGGGCGCCGGCCCGATCACGCGATTCGACACCACCGGGTACGGCACGCGCTTCGCCTGCGAGGTCAAGGATTTCACGACCGAGGGGGTGCTCGACCGCAAGGATGCGAAGCGCATGGATCGCTTCGTCCAGTTCGCGGTCGTGGCCACCGCCGAGGCGATCCGCAGCGCGGGGCTCGATCTGAATTCGATCGATCGCGAGCGTGTCGGGGTCATCCTGGGTTCGGGCATCGGCGGCATGGAGACGTTCGAGAATCAGCACACGAACCTGATCCAGAAGGGGCCAGGGCGGGTCAGCCCGTTCTTCATCCCGATGATGATCGTCGACATGGCCGCGGGTCAGATCTCGATCCAGTTCGGTCTCAAGGGACCCAACTTCGCCACCGTGTCCGCGTGCGCCTCCGGCGCACATGCGCTCGGCGAAGCCCTGCGCCTGCTGCGGGCCGGAGATGCCGATGTCATCGTGGCCGGCGGCAGCGAGGCGACGATTACGCCGATGGCGCTGGCAGGGTTCAGCAACGCGCGCGCACTTTCCACACGAAACGACGATCCGCAGCGAGCCAGCCGTCCGTTCGACCAGGACCGCGACGGCTTCGTGATCGGCGAAGGCGCTGCCGTGCTGGTTCTCGAGACCGAGGACCACACGCGGCGCCGCAACGCCACACCGCTCTGCGAGCTCGCCGGCTACGGAGCCAGCGGGGACGCGTACCACATCACCGCGCCCCGCGAAGACGGAGACGGCGCCGCGCGCGCGATGCAACGCGCGCTCGACGACGCCCGTTTGAGGCCCGAAGACGTGCAGTACATCAACGCGCACGGAACCTCGACTCCCGCGGGAGATCCTGCCGAGGTGGCTGCAATCAAGTCCGTGTTCGGAACGCACGCCGGCCGACTGATGGTGAGCTCGACCAAGTCCATGACGGGGCACCTGCTGGGTGCGGCCGGCGGACTCGAAGCGGCGGCCACCGCCTTGACCCTCGCGCGCGGCATCGTCCCACCTACGATCAACCTGGAGAAACCGGATCCCACATGCGACCTCGATTTCGTCCCCAATCAGGCCCGAACGCATCGCGTGAAGGCCGCCCTATCCAACTCGTTCGGGTTCGGGGGACACAACGTGACCCTGGCCGTGCGAGCCGCGAGCTAACCGGGCGGCGTCCGCGCCGACGCGGTGGCCGCGGACGTGGCCGGGGCCCGCGCCCGCCGGCCGCCTCTGCGCCGAGTAGCTTCTCGTTCTGGAGCTGGCTGACGGGCCTGTTCGCGCCGCCGGCCACGCGGGCGCGCGCCCCGCGCGACGCGGCCCCGCTCGGCGATCAGGAGGCGCGCGCGCTCGCCGACTTCAGCCGCCATTTCAACCTGTCGTTCCGCCAGCCGGGACTTCTCAAGCTGGCGCTCACCCATCGCTCGTATCTGCACGTCACCGGGCAGGGTCCGCGCGAATCGAACGAGCGTCTCGAGTTTCTCGGCGATTCGGTGCTCGGTTTGGTGACGAGCGAGTACCTGTATCGCGCGCACCCGACCGAGCACGAAGGGCAGCTCACCAAGACCAAGTCCCTGCTCGTGTCGAAGGCAATTCTGTCGCGACGGGCGCTCACCATGGGCCTCGGCCGCTTCGTCTTCATGAGCCACTCCGAAGTGGAGTCGGGTGGCCGGCAGCGGCTGTCGATCTTGGCCGATGCCTTCGAGGCGGTGATCGGGGCCATCTATCTGGATCAGGGCTTCGAGGCGGCGCGCGCGTTCATCGAGCACTGGCTGCTGCGTGACAGTCGGGTGATCATGGCCGACAAGCGCCACACCAACTACAAGAGTCATCTGCAAGAGTACGTGCAGAGCACCTTCCGCACGCACCCGATCTATCGGATAAGGAGCGAGATGGGGCCCGACCATTCGAAGCAGTTCATGGTCGAGGTCATCGTCGGCCGGCGCCTGCTGGGCGAAGGCAAGGGGCGCAACAAGAAGGAAGCCGAGCAGGCGGCCGCCCGCGACGCCCTCGAACGGGTCGAGGCGGGCCCGCTGTCGGACCGCGAGCTGAGGCGCAGCGAGCGCTCGGGCCGGCGCGAGGAGGACCAAGAACCGAACGCCGGGGGCCCCGCGCCGCACGCGGTGGGCGACGAGGAGCGACCCCTCGAGCAGGCCGAGCGGTCCGCGCCCCGCCGCCAGCGGCGGGGCGGGAGGGAACGGCGTCCCGCGGGAGGTGAGCGTGCGCGTGGCACGGGCCAACCGGCACCGGCGCCGCGACCGGTTGCGGCGCGACCGAAGCCGGTGATCGAGCGTGAGCCGCGTCCCCCCGCGCACCGCGAGGACGATCTGGAGGAGGTGGGACGGCCCGAAGGCCCCCACGAGGAAGCGCGGGTCGACCCGTACGCGTGGCAGGAGGACGTCGTCGAGCGCGAGGAGGCGCCGGAGCGCGTGACGGAGCTCGAGGAGCCCGCGGCAGCCACCCCCGCCCCCGAGCGCAGCCTCGAACACGAGCTCGAGTCTACCCCCGCGACGGACGAGCCGTGGCCCAAGCCGGCCCCGCCGGTGGGTGGCACTCGGGCGGTGGAACCTCCCGCATTTGGGAGGCGGCCGGGAAGGGGAAAGCGAGCTCCCTAGGGCGGGTGATAGGCCGAATTGTTGCGGACCTTGCGTGGCGGCGAACGAGCCAGTAGTACGATGTTCGCGGCCGCCGCCGGGTATTCCACCTTCGGGCCAGGAGCCCCCAACTCATCATGTGGATTCTCGTTACCGCGATTCTGAGCGCTCCCGCCACGCCGGCCGCGGCCGCGCCCGAGCCCGCATACCGCAGCGAGGAGGCGCTGCGCCGTTATGCGCAGGCGCGACTCTCCGAAGAGCAGGGATCGGGAGCCGAAGCCCTGCGCGAGTACTACCGCGCGATGCTTCTCGACGACCAGTCGAGCGGCATTCCGCGCCGCGTGAGCGAGGTGACCGCCGTGGTCGGAGACCCGGCGCAGTCGCTCGAGTTTGCCGAGCGCGCGCTCGCCATCGATCCCTCGGACCCGCGGGCACTGTGGCTCAAGGGCTCGGCGCTCCTCAACCTGGGCAGGGACGGCGAGTCCCTGGACGCGCTCGAGGCGGCTGCCCACGGTGACACCGACCAGGTCGAATACGCACGCACCCTGGCGCGGGCCGCGGAGCGCCTGGACCGGGTTCCCCTGATGGCCCAGTGCTACCGGCGCATCGCATGGCTCGACGAGGACGATGCGGAAGCCTGGTTCCAGCTCGCCGCGGCGGAGGCGCGCCTGAACCGCTTCAGCGCCGCCGATAGCGCGATCACGCGCGGGGTCGAGCTAAATCCGTTGCGACAGGGACGATTCTTCATGCAGGGCTGGATCGAGGAGAACCTGGGCCGGCTCGCGGAAGCGGCGACCTCGTACCGCCACCACCTCGAGCTCCACGCCAAGGACCCGGCGGCCCGCCGGCGACTCATCTCGGTGCTCGGCCGCGAAGACCGCCACCAAGAGGCGTTCGGGGAAGCGCGGGCCCTGGCGCGCGAGCACCCTGAGGATCTCGAGACCCGCGAGGTCGAGGCCGACTTGGCGTTTGCAGCCGGCGCTCCCTCGGAGGGTCTCAAGCTCTTGGAACAGTTGAAGCGGCGCTGGCCGGACGATCCGGACGCGTTCGGCGCCAGGCTCACGATCCTGGCCCGTCACGGTCACGGCCGTCAGGCGGCACTCGAGGCGGAGGCGCGCGTCGCCGAGCGGCCCAAGGATTTTGCGCCCCTGCTGCTGGCCGCCCATGTCTACGAGGCCACCCACGACTACGACCGAGCCCTCGAGAACCTGCGCCGGGCCGTCGATCTGACCCCCGATTCGCTGGCCCCCCGGGTGCTGCTGGCGCGCACGCTCCAGTCGGCGAAGCGTCTTGCGGAGGCGGAGCAGACGTGGCGTGAGGCGGCCGCGCGGTTTCCCAAGGTCAACGGGCTGATCTTCGACCTCGCCGCGTGCCGTGAAAAGCTCGGCGACCTGGCCGGGGCCGAGCAGGCGGTGCGTGACATCCTCGACCGGGATCCGAGCAACCCCGTAGCGCTCAACTTCTTGGGCTACCTCTATGCGGACCACAACCGAAACCTGGACCAGGCGTTGGCTCTGATTCAGCGCGCCCTGGATGCCGAGCCGGACAACGGCGCCTACCTGGATTCCCTCGGCTGGGCTTACTACCGCCTGGGGCGGCTTGGCGAAGCACGGAGAGCTCTCGAGCGCGCCGTGATCATTACCGGCGGCGACCCGGTGGTGCGGGAGCACCTGGGCGATGTGTACAAGGACCTGCGCCTCAACGACTTGGCCCGAGAGCAGTACCGCAAGAGCTTGGTCTCCGACAACACCAACCGGCGGGTTCGTTCCAAGCTCTCGGGGCTGAGGTAGCGCGCTTGGAACTCCGGCTCTCCAAGGGGGTAGGAAACGCCGGTGGAGCCGCCTGTGCCACCTGACCGCGATTCGGTATCGGCCCCGATCCTCTCTCTGTCCGACGAGGACCTGATGGGGCGAGTCGCGGAGGGGGACGAACGGGCCTTCTCGGAGCTGGTTCGGCGCTACCAGGGACGAGTCGTGAACCTGGTGAGCCGGGTTCTCAACGACCGGGAATGCTCCGACGATCTGGCGCAGGAAGTATTCGTCCGCGTGTTCGTTCACCGGCGGAACTACCGGCGAGGATCCAAGTTTTCGACCTGGCTGTTCACGATCGCCGCGAACTTAGCGAAGAACGAGATTCGGCGGCGGGTGCGACGCAGGAACTGGTTCAGCCTGGACGCGCTGCAGGAGATGGTGAGCGACAGCGCGAGCCAGCTGGCGGATCCAACCGAGGGTCAGGAGGTGGCGCTGCAGCGCCAGCAGCTGCAGCGCGCCGTGGGCCAGGCGATTGCCACCGTGCCGGAGAAGTACCGGTTGGCGCTGGTGCTGCGGGACATCGAGGGGTTCGCGTACGAGGAGATCGGGCACATGTTGGGAATTCCGGGTGGGACCGTGAGGTCGCGCATCAATCGGGCCCGCATGATGCTGAAGCGTAGGCTGCGTCCGTTGCTTCGCAAGGAGGAGACCCCATGAGCTGCCGGCAATCTCGCAAGTTGTTCGGCGCCTCCTGGGATGACGAGCTGACGCAGGCCGAGCGCGAGTGGTTGGAAGCGCACTTCGCCTCCTGTGCGAGCTGCCGCACCGAGTACGAGGAGTGGACCCGCACTCTCGAGATGATGGAGTCGCTGCCTCGCGTCGAGGTGGCTCCGGGGCTCGCGGAGCGGTCGCTCGCCAAAGCTCGCCGGCAACCAGCGGCGGCCGACCGCTTCCCGGCGCACGTCGTTCGTTGGATTCCGATCACCGCGACCGCCGCCCTGCTCGCCACCGCCGGAGCCATGGTCGCGCAGTGGTCGGGCATCGTGAGCCTCGGGTCGAACACGCGGGTCGAGACCCCGGTGGTCCGGGAGCCCTCGCTGGTCACGGAGGCCACGCCCAGTGACACGCCTCGGCCGTCGGTTTCGCGGTCCGCGAGCGAGTCGACTCTGTCGCGCGCCGATGGCACGCTCGCGGCGCTGCCCGACAGCCTGCTGGACCAGGGTGAAGACGTCGAGTTCATCCTCGATGCGATGACGCTGCACAAGGGCCGCGCCCATCCCGCGTCGCGGCTGTCGCCGACGCCGGTGCGAGGCGAACAGGCCGTCATCACCTTTTAGCCGGGACAATCCATGATCGCGCTCCTGCGCTCGCGCCTCGCGGTCGCCGCCCTCGTGGTCGGCGGGGCCGTCCTCGGTTCACGTGCCGGCGCGGAAGGCGCGCTCTCGGCCCTGCAGACGGACGTGGATCAGATCGCCCGGCGGGCCCGCTCGTCGGTGGTCACGGTCTACGCGCACCGATTCCTCCCCAAGCAGGCGAACGCGCCCGCGGCGGACCGCCGCGTGCACACCCGGGTCGGATCCGGCGTGGCGGTCGAAGAGGACGTCGTGCTGACGACCGCCAGCGTGGTACTCGGAGCCGATCGACTGCTGGTGCGCACCGCGAACGGTCTGCAGGGAGACGCCCAGCTCTTGGGGCTGGACCCGATCTTCAACGTCGCCCTGCTGCGCGTGCCGCAGGTGCGGTTGCCGCCGCTCCGCTTCGCCACCCGCCCGGCGGGCGTGGGTGAGTGGGTGATCTCGCTCGGGACTTCCTATCGCGCCCAGCCGACCCAGTCGGTGGGCAACGTCGCCTACCGTCTGCTCGAGCCGCATCAGGCGCTGCTCCAGCTCACCAACACCGTTTATCCGGGGAACAGCGGGGCGGCTGCGCTGAACACCCGGGGAGAGCTGGTGGGGATCGTGCAGGGCGAGCTCGCACCCCCCGAGCCGGTGAACCAAGACGAGGCGGGCGAGCGCCGCCCGAGCGGGGTGAGCTTTGCGCTGCCGGTCGAGACGGTGCGTCCGGTGTACGAGAGCCTGCGGCGCATGGGTCGCGTACCCCACGGGTTTCTCGGCGTGACGACCCGTGCGGCACGCGTCGAGAGCGACGTCGAGGGCGGCCAGAGCACACCGATCGGGGCGATGGTGCAAGTCGTGGTGCCAGGAGGGCCGGCCGACAGGGCCGGCATCCATTCCGGTGACATGATCGTCGCCTTCCAGCGCGAGCGGGTCGAGTATCCGGAGCAGCTGGCGCGCTGGGTGGCCGGCACCCTGCCGGGCCGCCGGGTCGAGCTGGTGTGGGTGCGTGGCGACGTCGGGATGACCGCACGCACCGTGCTCACGGAATCGGCCGAGACGATTCCCGCCTGGGTCGCGGGCGACCCGGAGCAGGCCGATGCCGAGCGCCCGCCGGCACGCATCGCCGACCTCGAGAAGGAGATTCGGCGCTTGAGCGACGAGCTGGCGAGGCTCAAAGGGTCGCGCCCTCGCTAGACGGCGCCGGCCCGGCCGGCCCACGCTGCTATACTGCTCGGCCGTGGCCCTCGACCTCTTGGTCCGCTACCCGGGGCGATCCGTCCGGTCCCGGATCCAGGTACGCCGCGGGGCTCTCGACCGCCTGGGCGCTTGCGCCCGCGCGATCAAGGCACGCCGCGTCGCCGTGGTGAGCGATGCCACGGTCGCTGCCCTCTATGGCGGGCTCTCGGTTCGCTCGCTCGAGCGCGCCGGTCTCACGGCCTCCTTGGTCACCGTCCCCCCCGGGGAGCGCGCCAAGAACCCGCGCCAGTTGGTCCGTCTGTGGGGGTGGCTCGGCGCCCTCGGCCTCACGCGCGGGGACGCGGTGGTGGCCTTGGGAGGTGGTGTGGTCGGTGATCTTGCGGGCTTCGCCGCGGCGACGTGGCTGCGCGGCGTAGCCTGGATCGGCGTGCCCACCTCGCTGGTCGCTCAGATCGACAGCTGCGTGGGAGGCAAGACCGCGGTCGATCTCGAGGTCGGAAAGAATCTCGTCGGCGCCTTTCACCAGCCGGTGGCCGTCCTGGTGGATCCCGATGCGCTCGCCACGTTGCCGGAGCGACATCATCGCGCGGGGCTCGCGGAGTTGGTGAAGCTGGGAATGGCGGTGGATGGGGGGTTGTTCGCCTGGACAGAACGCCACGCACGGCGACTGCGCGGGCGCGATGGTGCCGTGCTCGAGCAGGCGGTGGCACGCGCGATCCGCGTCAAGGCACGGGTGGTGCGAGGCGATGAGCGCGAGCGGTGGGGAGGTGCCCGCACCGCCCTGAACTACGGCCACACGCTCGGACATGCGCTCGAGTCGGCCTGCGGCTATCGCGGGCCACTCCACGGAGAAGCGGTGGCGATCGGAATGCGCGCCGCGGCCGCGATCTCGACCCGTGTCGCGGGACTGTCGGCCGCCGCGCGGGCGCGTCAGGACGCGTTGCTCGACGCCTTCGGTCTCCCGCGGCGCGTGCCGCCGGTCGCGCTCGAGGATCTGCTGCGCGCGATGCGGCAGGACAAGAAGCGGGGTGCTGCGGAGGTGCGCTGGGTGTTGACGCCCCGCGTGGGCCATGCTAGCGTGCCGCGACCTGTCGACCGGCGGCTCGTGCGGTCGGCCTTGATCGAGATCGGGGCGCGGGTCTGATGCGGCGCATCCTGGTCCTGCACGGTCCAAACCTGAACGCCCTCGGCATCCGCGAGCCGGAAATTTACGGGCACGAATCCCTGGACGACATCGAACGCCGCATCCGGCAGCTCGGCCGCGACCTCGACTGCGAGGTGGAATGTCTCCAGAGCCAGCACGAGGGTGTGCTGATCGATGCGCTCTACGGGGCGCGCTCCCGTTCCGATGGTGTGCTCATGAACCCGGGGGGGCTCGCGCACTCCAGCGTGCCCCTGCGCGACGCGGTGGCGGGCGCCGGCGTGCCGGTGGTGGAAGTTCACCTGTCCAACCCCTTGGCGCGCGAGCCATTCCGTGGTCCTTCGCTGGTGTCCGGAGCGGCCGTTGGGGTGGTCCAGGGGTTTGGAGCCGAGAGTTACCTCCTCGGCCTCAGGGCCCTGGTCGGGTGTCTGGAACGTGAGCCGCGGCGGTAGGCTCAAACGCGGGGCGGCGCCGGCCCCCCGCACGCGTGGCGCAATCAAGTCGGGCCGCTCGGCGGTCGATAACTCCCGCGATACGAAGCTGGGCGGTTTCGAGCTGCGCGAGCTGCGTCGGCTCATCCGTCTGGTACAGCGAACCGGGATCGGGGAGCTCGAAGTCACCTCGGGAGGTCGCACGGTGCGGATCGCGGCCCAGGGCGTGTCCGGGACGCCGACCGTTGCTGCGGCACCGGCCGTGGAGCCCGGAACGAGCGTTGCGCCCGCCGCCAGCGGGCTGGCCGATTCCAGTGCGCATCTCATTGCGATCACCTCGCCGATGGTGGGGACATTCTATCGGGCGCCGGCGCCGGACGCAGATCCGTACGTGGAGGTCGGGAGCTCGGTCGAGGTCGGCCAAACGGTGTGCATCGTCGAGGCGATGAAGCTGATGAACGAGATCGAATCGGAGGTGCGCGGGAAGATCGCGCGCATCCTGGTCGACAACGCGCAGCCAGTGGAGTTCGGACAAAAGCTGTTTCTCGTCGAGCCGGTCTGATTCGCGACCGCGACGTGGGTTCCCAGGGTCTCCATGAACATTCGCAGCGTGCTCGAAAAGATGATCGCGGCGCGGGCCAGCGATCTGCACCTCAAGACCGGGACCCCGCCGGTGGTGCGGGTCGACGGCGTGCTGTACACGCTGGACGAGCCGGCGCCGAACGCGGAGCAGCTTCGCGGCGTAGCCAACCAGCTGCTCAACGAGGAACAGCGCCACTACTTCCTGACCCACAACGAAATCGACTTCGCATTCGGCGTCTCGGGCCTGGCGCGCTTCCGCGCCAACATCTTCATGCAGCGGGGGACCCCGGCGCTCGCGCTGCGCCACGTCCCGGTGGAGGTTCCGAGCCTCGAAGACTTGGGGCTGCCCACCGTGGTGCGCGAGCTGGCGTTCGCGCCACGGGGCTTGATCCTGGTCACCGGGCGGACCGGCTCTGGCAAGTCGACCACGTTGGCGGCGATGATCGACGCCATCAACCGGGTCACGACGCGAAACATCATCACGGTCGAAGACCCGATCGAGTTCCTGCACCGCGACCGTCTATCGTTCATCCACCAACGCGAGATCGGCCTCGACGCGAAATCGTTCCAGGACGGGCTGCGCTACGTGTTGAGGCAGGATCCCGACATCATCCTGGTGGGCGAAATTCGCGATTACGAGACCATGAGCACCGCGCTCATGGCGGCGGACACCGGGCACCTCGTGCTCTCGACGCTCCACACCACCGATGTGGTGCAGACCTTGCAACGAGTCATTTCTTTCTACTCGCCTCACCAGCACGACGAGGTGCGCTTGTCCCTCGCTTCGAACCTGCGCGCCGTGATCACGCAGCGACTGATCCCGCGACGGGACGGAGCGGGTCGCGTGCCGGCGTGCGAGATCATGGTGACCACGCCCACCATCCGCGAGTTCATCCTGAACGCCGAGAAGACTCCGCTGATTCACGGCGCGGTGGCCGAGGGCGTGACGCAGTACGGCATGCAAACGTTCGATCAGTCGGTCATGACGCTGCTTCTCGAGGGGATCATCACCGAGGAAGAGGCGCTGAAGAACTGCAACAACCCCAACGAGCTGAACCTCAAGCTCAAGGGCATCAACGCCGCCTCGGATCGCGTATGGCAGCCGGTGGAGTCGGACGAGGACCTGGGGGAAACGGCGTCCCACCCGGAAGCAGCCGAGTTCGGCTCGTGGCCGGGCCGTCCCTAGCGGAATGTTCCGCAAGGTCCTGATCGCCAACCGGGGCGAGATCGCGCTGCGGGTGATTCGCGCCTGCCGCGAGCTCAGGATTGCGACCGTCGCGGTGTTCAGCGAGGCGGATCGCGAGAGCCTGCATGTCCGCTTGGCCGACGAATCGGTTTGCATCGGCCCGCCCGCCCCTTCCCAGTCCTACAACCACATCGCCCGGCTCATCTCGGCCGCCGAGGTCACCGGCGCGGACGCGATCCATCCCGGGTACGGGTTCCTGTCGGAGAGCGCCCACTTTGCCGAGGTGTGCGCCTCGTGCGGCTTCACGTTCATTGGCCCCGCGGCGGACATGATCCGCGCGATGGGCGACAAAGCGGTGGCGCGGCGCACCATGCGGGAGGCCGGCCTGCCAGTCGTGCCCGGCAGCGAGGGCACGATCGCGGACGTGGACGAGGCCCTCGCCTTGGCCAAAGAGATCGGATATCCGGTGATCATCAAGGCGGCGGCCGGCGGCGGCGGGCGGGGGATGCGCGTGGCGGGGGACGGAAAGCAACTGCGCGCCGGGTTCGGGATCGCCCAGGCCGAAGCGGGAGCCGCGTTCGTGGAGTTCCAGCTGTTCGGGGATTCACACGGGCACCTGATCCACCTGGGCGAGCGCGAGTGTTCGGTGCAGCGGAACCACCAGAAGCTGATCGAGGAGTCGCCCAGCCCGTTTCTGAGCGACTCGCAGCGTCGCACCGTGGGAGCGTTGGCGGTGAAGGGCGCCCAGGGGATCGGCTACCTCAACGCTGGAACCATGGAGTTCCTGTTCGACCAGGATGGCTCCTTCTACTTCATGGAGATGAACACCCGGATCCAAGTCGAGCACCCGGTCACCGAGGAGGTGACGGACCTGGACCTGGTGAAGGAGCAAATCCGCGTCGCGGCCGGCGAGCGGCTCTCGCTCACCCAGGAGCAAGTGGAATGGAGAGGGCACGCGATCGAGTGTCGGATCAACGCGGAGGACCACGAGAACGGGTTCCGCCCGAGCCCGGGTCGCATCACCTACTGGTACAAGCCGGGGGGCCCGGGGATCCGGGTCGATAGCCACGTCTACGCCGGCTACACCGTGCCGCCGGACTACGACTCGATGGTCGGCAAGCTGATCGCCTACGGAAGAGATCGCGCCGGGGCTCTCCGTCGAATGGAGATCGCCCTCGAGGAGATGATTCTCGAAGGGATCAAGACCACGATTCCCTTCCATCAGCTCGCCCTCCGCGACCCCCGCTTCCAAGCCGGGGACCTCGACACCCACTTCGTGGAGAAGCTGCTCAAGGGCGAATCGGTGCCCGCGGCATAGTCCCACGGCCTTCGCGCGGCCGCGATCGAACGAGGTTTCTCTGCCACGATGCGAGTGAGCGTCGATCTGAGGGTCCAGCCGCGGACGAACCCAGCCGGGCGCGCCGGCTCGGTGCGCGCGTCGGCCGTCGCCGTGATCGTGGACGTGTTGCGCTCCACCACCACGCTCACCGTGGCGCTCGATCACGGCGCGGCGCGGGTCGTTCCCGTGGCCACCCCCGCCGAGGGCTTCGCGCTGCGCACGCGCGCGCCCAACGCCCTGTTGTGCGGCGAGCGCGTGGGGCGCAGAATCGAGGGCTTCGACCTCGGCAACTCGCCGTACGAGTACGAGGCCGCGAGGGTCGAAGGCCGCGACCTGATCTTTGCCTCGACCAACGGCTCGCGGGCGCTGCTCGCCGCGGCGAGTGCCCGCGCCCGAATCCTCGCCGCGTTCGTCAACCTGGCGGCGGTCGTCGAGCGTCTCGGCGGCGAGCGAGAGGTGGCGATCCTGTGCGCCGGGACGTCGGGCGAGTTCGCCCTCGAAGACGCGGCGTGTGCAGGGCTCCTGGTTCGCCGGCTGTGCGCGCGTGGGGCGCGCCCCGCGAACGCCGCGGCGGGGCTGGCCGGCACGCTCGCGCCCGAGGACGCGGGAGAGGTGCGCTCGATCGTGCACGGCTGCTCGCACGGTCGCTATCTGAGGTCCCTGGGGCCCGAGTTCGTCCGCGACGTGGAACGGTGCGCCCAGCTCGACACGTTGGGTCGGGCGTTCGCGGTGTGATTGCGGATGCGTGTGAGGCGACGACCGCACTCCCTCAGGTTCGCTGCGCACGCACCATCATGGTGAAGCCCACCACTCCGAACACCAGGTCGCCGAGCCAGGCGGCGAGGTAGGGAGGCAGGGCCCCGTTGTGACCCAAGGCTTGGCCCGCCCGCATGAAACCGTAATAGAGAAACGAGATCGCCACCGAGAGGCCGAAGCCGAGCGCGGCGCTCTGCATGCGGAGCCGCGTTGCCACGGGGGCTCCGATCATGACGACGATGAAGTTGACCAGCGGAAAGGCCAGCTTGAGGTGGAGGTCGACCAGGTAGTTCGAAACGCGGGCACCGCTCGCCCGCAGACGATCGAGGTAGCTGCGCAGCTCCGGAAAGCTCATCTGGCCGGGCTTGCGGGATTCCTTGGCGAAGTCCTCGGGCCGCTCGGCGAGCCCCGCAACCGCCAACTTCGTGAAGGGCTTCACGGTCTCGCGCCCCTCCTCGAACGTGCGCTCGTAGCCGGAGGCGAACACCCATTGACGGCCGTCCCAGGTGGCCTCGGCCGCGTCGATGCGCCGCTCCAGCTCCCCGGCTCGGAACTCCTGCAGTGAGACCTCGTGCATGCGCCGCTCGCGCACCAGATAGAGCCGCATGAGGAAGATGCGACCGCCACGCCCCAGGTACGTCACGTCGGCTCGCTCGGTCGCGGCGTGCGGGTCCTGATGCTTGATCTGCTCCTCGAAGATGCGGTCGCGCTCCTGGTTCGCGCCGGGAACCACCGCCTCGCCGAGCGCGAACCGAGCGCATCGCGGTCAGCTCGCCGAACTTGTTGAGCTGCCCCAAGGCCAGGAACGTGGCCATGAGCAGCGCCACCGGGAGCACCTGCACGACCACCTCGGGGGCCCGGTAGAGGTAGAAGCGCGCCACCAGGAAGGGCGGGGCGTGGTGGTCGAGAAACACGTCGATCTTCTCGAAGATGTCCACGACCACGAAGATGGTGATGAATCCGATCAGGCCGAGCAGCAAATAGACGGCGAACTCGCGAAGCAGATAGCGGTCGAGCACCCTCATGCGACGGCCCGGGCGCGGGGGCCGGTCGCGCGCACGGCCGCCCCGGGGGGCCGTGCCCCAGGCCACGTCACCTCGCACGCTCGCAGGGTCCAGCGCAGCCCCAGCGTCCCCATCACGAGATTGGGAAGCCACATGGCGAGCCAGGCAGGAATGATGAGCCGGTTCGCCAGTTCCTCGCCGCCGATCAAGCACAGCCAGTAGAAGAGGAAGAAGGCTATCGAAAGGAAGGCAACCGCTGGTCCGGCGCGCCGCACCCGCATTCCGATCGGCGCGCCGATCAGCACGAACACCACGCACGCCACGGGCAACGAGAACTTCTTGTGGATTTCCACCGACAGCCGGGCCATCTGTTTGCGGTAGGAATCGCGCTCGAGCCGCCACATCTGGGTATCGATGCGGAGCGCCGGCGAGATGCTGTCGAGTGCGGCGAGCGGATCGCCGTACCCGCGCAGGCGGCTCCACCACCCTGCGATCACGAACCATGGCGACGGGTGCTCCGCGAGCAGGTTCATCGCCGCCGGCGGCGCCTTGAGCTCCCGATAGCGCTCCCGGCGGGCCTCGAGCGAGCGCCGATACTGAAGCCATATCGCGTCGCGCCGATCGAGCAGTGCCCGCGCGCTCAGCTCGCGGTCGCTTCGCGCGTCGCGCGCGGATCGCTCCAGGAGGGCGCCCGCGCCCGGGACGTTGATCACGTGGGTCTTGAACACGATCCGCCGATACTTGCGCGCCCCGCCCTCGTCGGGCGGAATTTCGTGGATCTCGCCGTCCTTGAGCTCGAGCACCGCCGTGCGCCCGTCCGGCGTGTAGGTGAGGAAGCCGCGCTTGGCGATGATCGTGGTGGCGGGCCCCTGCGCGTTCAGCTGGTAGATCGTGATGCCGCGCATCTCGTTGGTGCGCCCGTTCACGGACTGGACCAGCAGATTGTATCCGGGAAGCTCGGTGACGAACACGCCCTCCTGGAGCTTGACAGTCGGCCGCATCCGGTGAATGTCGATGAGCAGGTTCGCGAAGGAATGATTCGATTCCGGCAGAACGTAGTTGTTGAAGAAGGTGAGCCCGAGGGCAACGAGCAGGGAGGCTGCCAGCGGGCCCGCCAGCACGCTTCCCAGATGCACCCCGCTCGCCCTAAGCGCCGTGATCTCGTTGTCCTGCGATAGCCTACCGAAGGTCATGAGCACGGCGATCAGGACGGCGCACGGCACCGCGAGCGCGACGATGTAGCCCAGGGACAGCGCGAAGAGCAGGGCCACGATGCCGAACGCCACCCCGCGGTTGACGATCAGGTCGAGGTAGTCGAACAGCATGTCCATGACGAGGATGAAGGTCACGACCCCGAACCCGAGGAGGAAAGGAACCAGGTGGAGCCGCAAGATGTATAAGCGCAGGAGACGCACGGAAGCGAGCCTACCCTAAGGGTCGCCGTCGGAGCGACCGAAAATGCCCCTAATGGCTTTGACCGTCGTGGCTTGCCCTGTTACGGTGCGGCCGGCCTGACCGCTCTAGCGGGCGCGGCCCTATCCCAGAATGTCCCCAATCCTGAGCCTTCCGCTGGCCTTGATCCTGGTCGGGCTGCCCCATCTGCCCGGGCTCCCGGGCGTGCCTGGTTTGCCCAAGGCCGTGAAGGACATTCGCAAGCACCTGCCCAGGCACGTGGCCCCGCTGGACAGCCTCCCGCCGGCATGGAAGCCGGCGCCCTTGCTCGCCCTCGAGAACCAGTTCGTGCGGGCTCGACTCGCCGCCCCGCGGCCCGGGCAAGACCCGTGGGGCCTTAAGTTCGCCTATGACCCGCGGCAGGTTCGCGTCAGCTTCGACGCCGATTCGGGCACGGTCCGCTACGCCACCGGGCTGGCAAGCGTCGAGGTGGGAGAGGCGTCGCGAGCGCCGGTGAGCGCGTTTGCCCGCGATCTCACGCGTACGAACTTCGATCGGCTGTGGCGTGACGCGGCTCGCCAGCAGCTCCAGGCCACGGCCGCCGGCGCGCAAGCGCAAGCTCGCACGCCGGCCGCGAGGACGGGGATGTCGTTCGAGCTTCCCTCGCCGCTGCCCAAGCGAGTCCAAAGCCTGCTCGGCCCCGGTGGTCCTTCGCTCAACATCTCGGGCTCGGAGAGCATCCGGCTCTCGGGCCAGAGCGATTGGACGAACCAGACGATCGGCCTGCTGGGCCAGAAGCGATCGCTGTTTCCCTCGCTCGACATGCAGCAGGACCTCGACATCCACCTGGAAGGACGGTTGTCGGACCGGGTCGGCGTCAACCTGCTCCAGAACTCCGCCAACCAGATCCCGCTCGAGAACCGGATCGCGATCAACTACAAGGGCGATGAGGACGACCTGGTGCAATCGCTCGACCTCGGCAACACCAGCCTCACCCTGCCGGGGACGCAGTACGTGTCGTACAGCGGCAAGAACGAGGGCCTGTTCGGCATGAAGGCGACCACGCGCATGGGTCCGCTCGACGTGACGATGCTCGCCAGCAAGCAGGAGGGGAGGAGCGAGCGGGCCTCCTATGCGGGAGGATCCTCGAGCCAATTCCAGACCCTGCTCGACAAGGACTACGTACGCGGCGTCTATTTCATTCTCTACGATCCCAACGTGAATCCGGACACCCTGCAGGACATCGACGAGAGCACGATCCGGCTCTACCTCGACGAAGGCACGTACGTGAACCAGATCAGCACGGTGCGCGGGCGGGCGTTCGTGGACCCGAACCGAGCGTGTACGGACCCGCTGGCGTGCCCGGATGGCCCCGACGCGGATACCGCCCCCGACACCACTCAGTCGCTGCGCGGCACGTTCCGCCTGCTCAAGCTGGGGGCCGATCAGGACTACGAGATCATGGGCGACGTCTACGGCCCCTACGTCAAGGTGATCCGGATGCGGACCGCGGTCACGGGAGAGAACCAAAAGCTCGCGGTCACATACCGCTATCGGCCGGTGGCGAGTGGACAGACGTCCGCGCTGCCGATCGACGTCGGCGGCCAGTCGGTGGCGGACACGATCCCAGACGCGGATGGCGCGGGCGCGCTGACGATGAAGCTCCTGCGCGCCCCGCTCAACCTGCTCCCCCAGGACGCGAGCGGCAATTTCGACACCAATCCCGCCACCGCCCCCTTCGCCGCCACCCGCGAGCTCGAGCTGAAGAACTTCTACCACCTTTCCGGCCAGAGGATCGATCCCAAGACCTTCCAGATCGCGATCCGCAAGGGCGATGACGTTCCGCCTCGGACCACGGTGCGGCCCGGAGTTCCCTACATCCAGGTGCTGGGGCTCGACAACTACGACGAGACGAGCGGCTTCGTAGATTACAGCCACCACGGCCACGACAATCGCGTCGACGGCACGGCGCCGACGAGCAACTTCCGCGCCTTCGTGGACTTCGACGACGGAATCCTGTTCTTCCCGGATCCACGACCGTTCGCCCCGCGCGTCGGGAGCGACGCCGAGGGCGGCACGCCCTTCGATCGCAGCGTCGACGCGGTCCTGTTCCGGGACGAGCGACTGGTGGGCCCTCCGGGCTCGGCGAACGAAGCCAACCCGGCGATCTACGACAAGCGCACCGTGCTCCCCACCGACCGCGAGTACTCGATCGACGTCCAGTTCACCGCCGCCCAGGCCAGCAACGAGATCTCGCTCGGGCGCACGAACATCATCGAGGGCTCGGAGGTCGTGACCATCAACGGCCAACCGCTGACCAAGGATCGCGACTACCGCATCGACTACGACCTCGGCCGGGTGACCTTGATCCGCCAGCTGGGTCCCGCCGACCAGGTCAACGTCGGCTACTCGTACGCCCCGCTGTTCCAGCAGGCCGGGCGCACGCTGGTAGCCAACTCGTTCCGTTACGAGGGACCCGCTCGGAGCTTCGGTGGGGCCTTCCTCTACGAGAGCAAGGGAGCCCAGGATCTGAGGCCCCGGCTCGGCGAAGAGCCTTCGCGCGTGCTGATCGGCGACCTCAACACGGAATGGCACTTCAAGCCCGACTGGATCACCCGGCTGGTCGATCGTCTGCCCGGGGTGAGGACCACCGCTCCCTCCGAATTCAACGTCGCCGCCGAGGTCGGGGCGTCGTTCCCCAACCCGAACACGCGCAACGAGGTCTTCATCGACGACATGGAGGGCGTGCGCGACGCGGTGTCGGTATCCATGACGCCGGAGCGCTGGCGCTGGACCAGCATTCCGCAGCGCAACCAGGCTCAGGACGTCGAGGAGGCGGCCGACAGCCGGATGGATGCGGAGATCCACTGGTACTCGCCGCTCAACGTCGTCAAGGAGCGGGAGCTCAAGCCTTCTCTCTCGAACGCCGAGGGCGCCCAGAACACCCATCAGAGCCTGGCGATCTCCCTGCCGAGGCGGCCGACCGCCGCCGTCAGCGGACAGCTCCTGTGGGCCGGGCTCACCTACCCGATCGACCCGGTCGGGATCGATCTGTCCCGGGCCCAGTTCATCGACGTGTGGGTGAATGACTTCCGAGACATCCCGCGGGTCCGAAACCAGCACGTGAAGCTGCACATCGATCTCGGCGCGGTCTCGGAGGACGAGAGGCGCGCGCCAAACATCCCGCCCAACGGGCACCTGGACAGCGAGGACAAGCCGCCGCGGGACAACCTGCTCACCGTGACGGACTCCAACAACGAGGACACCGGGCTGGACAACCTGCTCGACGCGGGCGAGGGAGCCGCCCCCACGCCCGACCTCGTGACGGTGAGCGGCACCGACCCCTCCGGGGACGACTTCCAGCTCCCCGACAAGACCTTCGACAATGACCTGGACACGCGCAAGTGGCGCCTGACGAACGGTACCGAGGGCAACAAGAACTTCATTCCCATCCCCGACACCGAAGACCTCAACCTCAACAACGCGCTCGATACGCAGCAGAACTACTTCGAGTACACGATCGATCTCGGCGACACTACTTACTTGGAGACCGACGTCTACCACGCCTACGTGGAAGCCCTGGGGGCGAGGGGCGTGTACGAGAACGACAAGACCCCGATTCCGTCGACCAACGGCTGGCGTCGCTTCCGCATCCCGATCGAAGACGGAGTGAAGTTCGGTCTTCCCGATCTCACGCTCACCCGCCACGTGCGCGTATGGCTCGACGACGTGCTCGAGACCGATCCGTGCCCGGCGAACGAGTCCGATACCAAGCTGGAGTGCCGGCCGTTCGTGATGCTGGGCGGGCTCGACGTCGTCGGTAGCCGCTGGTTCGCCGTCGATCTCGACTCGGTCGCGACTCAGGCGGGCACCACGGTCACGATCAATTCGGTCAACACGATCGACAACGCCGACTCGTACGCTCCGCCGTTCGACCCCGGCAAGACACGGAGTGGCAACCAGGAGCTGACGCGACGCGAGCAGTCGCTGTCGCTCGAGTTCACCAACCTGCAGCCGGGCGGCACGGTGGAGGCGTACAAGACCTTCTCCCTCGACGAGGACTACAGCCGCTACGGCAAGCTGAATTGGTTCGCGGCGGGCTTCGATACGCCCGACTACGATCCCGCCACCGACGCGCTCGAGTACTACGTGCGGTTCGCGTCCGACGAGAAGGGCAGCAACTACTACGAGGTCCGCGGGCGGGTGCCCCAGCCCTCGGTCCGGGGTGAAAAGGACGGGAACGGCAAGCCTCTGATCCACTGGGCCGAGGTGCTCTTGACGCTCACCGACCTGTCGAATCGCAAGCTCAGCCCCGCCTTCCCCAAGGTGGAGCCGATTCTCGACACGGTACCTGGGACGATCCCGAATCAGTTCTACGTGATCAGTGGACGCCCATCCTTCACGCGCATCCGGCGCATCTCCTTCGGCATGGTGAACTCGTCGGGCAAGGCCTTCTCGCGCGGCCAGGTGTGGCTCGACGAGCTGCGAGCAGTCGACGTGGCCAAGGACGCGGGCAGCGCCCGGCGCGTCAGCCTCAACGGCCGCCTCGCGAACCTGTTCAGCTACAACCTGGCGTGGAACGGGACCGACGAGAACTTCCAAAGCGTCGGCCAGAGCCGCGGGAGCGGCAACGCCACCGAAGACCTCAACCTCGGCACCAGCTTCGATCTCCACCGGTTCTTCGAAGGCACCGGGATTCTGCTGCCGGTGAGCTTCGGGCTTTCGAGCGGCAAATCCTCACCGCGCTTCACGGCCGGGGACGACGTCATCCGTACCGGCGCCGCCGCCGCGGCGAGCGAATCGCGCTTGACGACCCGGACCGTGGCCGCGAACTACTCGCGCAGCTGGAGCGACCGGAGCAACCCGTTCCTGCGGTACACGCTGGGGGGGATCAGCGCCTCCATCTCGCGCGCCTGGTCGCAGAGTCGGAGCCCGATCTCGGTCGATTCGTCCAAGACGCTGGCCGCCACCGTGAGCTATGGGATCACCCCGCGACGGCTCCTCGTGCTTCCATTGCCGGCCCTCAAGACACGCTTCTATCCGCTCCCCGAACGCTTTTGGTGGAACTATTCGATCCAGACCAGCGAGATACACTCCTATGACCGGCTGCGCGATACCACCGGGGCCCTGGTGCTGCGCACGCTGACCAACGGGCGCACCGCCGGGATCGACTTCGGAGCGGACAGTCGTCCGTTCGATTTCTTCCACCACCGCTTCTCGGCCTACCGCAACCTGACGCTGCCGGAGCCCCTGCGCGAGCAGATCGGCTTCATCAATCTCGGCAAGGTGGTGCGCTGGGACCAGAGCATGGATGGTCGTGTGGGGGTGCAGCAGTTCGGGCCATGGGTACGCCCGAGCATCGGGTGGAACTCGAGATACTCGCAGAACAACGGGCCGGAGCTTTCCTCCGACCTGTCGGTCCGCTCGATCTCGAACGGGCAGTCGATCACGATGAACTGGGATTTTCCCTTGGACCGAGTGTTTCCGGCCAAGTCCGACACGAGTCGCGCGCGACGAGGCTTTCGCCCGTGGGCGGGACGGCTGAGCGCGGTCTCCACCGACATGCAGTTCAACCGGGGCAGCAGCTTCTCGCGCCTGAGCGGAACCCCTGGCTTCCTGTACCTGGTCGGCGTGTCGACCAATCCGGGCCTCGGCGCCGACACGAGCGGCCGGGTGCGTCCGCAGTTCGGCAACCGCTCCGACGACAGCCAGGACTGGCGAGCGGGAGCCCGTACGTCCCTCAATCTGGGATGGGGTTCGGTGCTGTCGACGCGCGGAGGCCTGACCGGACGCCGACTGGTCTCGAACGGGGTCACGAACCGCAGCCGCAGCACCCAATTCCCCGACCTCGACATGGAGTATGGAAAGGTGGCGCAGATCCTGGGCTTGGGCCGCGTGTTCGTCGAGCCACGACTGAAGACCACGTACAGCCGCTCGCAGTCTGTCGAGTATTTCAATAGCACCCGCGCGACCAGCCTGCTGACCACCAGCGAGTGGCGTCCGTTGCTCGGCGTCACCGGGGATCTCAAGAACGGAACTCGCACCGAGCTGCGCATCGAGCGCCGCATCACCCAGAGCGAGAATCGGCTCATCGGCCGGTCGGTGACCACCGACCGCAATACCGACCTGAACTTCAGCATGAGCCGGGCCTACACCAAGGGGCAGAGGGTCAACGTGCTCGGCAAGGAGACGGTGGTGAAGAGCAACATCAACTTGGGCATGACCGCCGTCTATTCGCGACACACCGGGGAGACGACCCAAGCGGGTTTCGGCCTGCCGCAGCAGCAGACCGGCACGGACCGCCTCACCGTGAACGGGCAGGGCTCCTACGGCTTCAGCTCGAACGTCACCGGCAACCTCGAGCTCGGATTCGAGCAGCGTCGCGACCTGCAACGAGACTTCGTGAACCGTAGCTTGCGCCTCGAGTTGCGGGCCCAATTCGTCTTCTGATGTTTCGGCCGAACACCTCTGCCGGCGCGGTGCTGCTCGTGATCACGCTGACCGGGATCGCGTGCGGGGCAGGGCCCCTCTCGGTCGACGGCCGGCGCGCGCACGCCAGAGTCGTTTGGCAGGTGGGGGCCGGTCCGCGCATCCCTGGTTCACCGGGGCATGCGCGAGTCCACGAGTGGCTCGGCCAAGAGCTCTCCCGTCTTGGCGCCCACGTGGAGCATCAGAGCTGGATCGACACCACGCTAGGCCGACCGCTGCCGCTCATGAACGTGATCGGCCACTTCCGTCCCGCACGCGGCGGGGTCGACATGCGGCCGATCGTGCTGTGCGCCCACTACGACACGCGACCCTGGTGCGACGAGGATCCAGATTCCGCGCGCCGCGACCTGCCGCTGCCGGGGGCCAACGACGGAGCCTCCGGGGTGGCGGTTCTGCTCGAGGTGGCGGAGATCATGGCCCGCCGCCGGCCACCCGTCCCCGTGGATCTCGTGTTCTTCGACGGAGAGGACCAAGGACGGTCGGAGCGACCGAACGATTTCGCGCTCGGCGCGCGCGGCTATGCGCGCGCCCTGAAAGCCCCCCGGCCGGTGGCCGCGTTCCTGTTCGACATGGTGGGGGACCGAGATCTCGACATCTTCCTGGAGGCCAACTCCGCGGAGCGCGCGACCAACATGGCCGGGTTGGTGCTCGATGCGGCGCGCGCCACGAACGCCCGCAGCTTCCACGGTGAGGTGCTCCATCGCATCGTGGACGACCACTTGCCGCTCCTCGACGCGGGTGTCCCGGCCGTGGACATCATCGACTTCGATTTCCCGGTCTGGCACACCCATCGAGACGAGCCGGACCAAGTATCGCCCGCCAGCCTGGCCGAGGTGGCGCGGGTCGCCGCCTGGCTGGTCTTCGAGAGCCCGCTGGCGCGCAGGCGCTAAGCACTTATCATCATGGGAGTTGGGCTGCGCTTTTCCCGCTTGCTCTGAACCGTTATCGTCCAGTAATGTGCGCGGCTAGGAGTGGGGCGACTGCGACCACTCCGTTTTTTGTCTTTGGCGTGGAGTCAAAGTGACAGTCCGCGACGAAGTTCTGCATCTCGCTGGACCCCTTGCCGATGAGGAGGGATTCGAGTTGGTGGATGTCGAATGCCTGGCCCTCGGAAAGCGAAGGGTCGTACGCGTTCTGCTCGACCGCCCGGGAGGGATTCGCATCGCCGATTGCGCCCGTTTCAGCCGCCGGTTGTCGGACTGTCTCGACATGAACCAGACGATCCAGGGGCACTACCATCTCGAGGTCAGCTCGCCCGGCATCCAGCGCCCGTTGCGCACGCCGCAGGCCATGGCGCGCTTCGTGGGCGAGCGCGCCGCGCTGAGCACGCACGAGCCGCATGACGGACGCCGGAACTACGAGGGGGCGATCCTGAGCCCGCGCGAGGGACAGGTCGGAATTCGCACCGAGGATGGAGTGGAGCATTGGTTCGCGTGGGCCGACGTCCGGACGGCCCACTTGGTGGTCGATCCATGGGCGCGGGTGCGCTCCGGCGGGGGACCTCGATGAACTACGAAATCCTCGATGCGCTGAGCCAGATCACGCGCGAGAAGAGCGTGGACCGCGCCCTGCTCATCGAGACCCTCGAGGCTGGTCTCGCCAGCGCGGTGCGCAAGAAATTCGGGGCGACCGCCGACGTCGAGGTCAAATTCTCCAACGAGACCGGGGCCATCACGGTGGCGCTGCGCAAGGCCGTGGTGGAGACGGTGGAAGATGCGGCGCTGCAGCTCACGGTGCAGGAGGCGCGCGTCCACCGGGCGGACGTGCGAGTTGGCGACGTGCTCACGTTCCCCCTCCCGATCGCGGAGTTCGGTCGCAACGCCATCCAGACCGCCAAGCAGGTGCTCATCCAACGGGTGCGTGAGGCGGAGCGTGATCGGGTGTTTCGGGAGTACTCGGACAAGATCGGGATGCTGGTGCGCGGCGTCGTCCAGCAGGTGGACCGCGGCAACGTGATCGTGAAGCTCGACCACTCCGAAGGGTTCCTGCCCGCGCGCGAACAGATCCCGCGCTCCTACCACCGCCAGGGCGACTACGTGCGCGCGGTCGTGATCAACGTGGACAAGTCGGCCAAGGGGCCGCAGGTCATCCTCTCGCGCACCCACCCCGATTTCCTGCGGCGGTTGTTCGAAAGCGAGGTGCCCGAGATCTCCGACAGCATCGTGGAGATCAAGGCCGTGGCCCGCGAGGCGGGGTTCCGATCCAAGATCTCCGTGTACTCCACCGACCCTCGGGTGGACGCGGTCGGCTCGTGCGTCGGCCTCAAGGGGTCGCGGGTGCAGAGCATCGTGCGCGAGCTGGGTGGCGAGCGCATCGACATCGTTCCGTGGTCGCAAGACCCAAGCGTATTCGTGTCGCGAGCCTTGTCCCCGGCACGGGTGATGGACGTGCGGGTGCACGAGGCCGAGCGTCGCATGGTGGTGGTCGTGGCGGACGACCAGCTATCATTGGCGATCGGCAAGGGCGGGCAGAACGCGCGCCTGGCGGCTCGGCTGACCGGCTGGAAGATCGACCTGATCTCGAAGACCGACGAGAAGAAGCGGCAGGATCTCGAGCGCGCGAACCGCATCGAGATCGAGAAGCTCGAGCTGGGCGAGGCGACCACCGAGAAGCTCATCTCGGCGGGCATCGAGACGGTGCACGAGCTGGTGGCCACTGCGTTGGAGCGTTTGGTGGAGATCCCGGGAATCGGCGAGAAGACCGCGGAGAAGCTGCTCGGGGCGGCCCGTGATTATCTCACCGCGCATCCGCCGGTGGTGGCCGAGGCGGCGGTCGGAGAGCTCGAGTTCACCCCCGAGATGGAAGCGGGCGGCACCGTCCCGGCGGGAGAGCATCCGACCGAAGCCGAACCGCAGCCGGTTCCTGACGCGCCGGCTCCGTCGGGCGCGGCGGCCGGCGAGACGGGAGCCTGATATGGCGAAGACTGCGCCGATGAAGAAGCCACGCGTCTACGAGCTCGCCAAGGACCTCGGCATGTCGAGCGAGGCCGTGCTCCAGATCGTGCGTAAGCTCGGCATCGAGGTGAAGAACCACATGAGCACGCTGCTTCCCGAGACCGTGGAGCGCGTGCGCGCCGAGATGGCCCACGAAACCGCCACGGTCAAGGAGGAGCTGGCGCGCAAGCACGAGCACGAGCTCCAGCGTGCGCGCGAGGAACGCGCGCGCGCGGCGGCGGCGGCCCATGCGGCGGCGAGCGCGACGGCCGCGCCCACGGCTCCCGCCCGCGCGGGTCCCGCGACAGCGGGCCGGGTCAGCCCCCCGGCCCCGCGGCCGATCCTCGGACGCGGCCCGCGACGCCGTGACCGGAAACGCAAGAAGGTGGTGGACGAGCGGCTGGTCCAGGAGAGCGTGCGCAAGACCCTCGCCAGCCTCGAGTCGGGCGGCGTTCGGCGCCGCCACCGGCGGCGCGACGAGGAGGGCGGCGAGCTGGCAGTCGAAGAAGCCAAGGTCCTTCGCACCACCGAGTTCATCACCGTCGCCGAGCTCGCGAACCTCATGGAGGTGAAGCCCCAGGAGGTCATCACGACCTGCATGCGCCTCGGGCTCATGGCGACGATCAACAAGCGTCTCGACAAGGATTCGATCATGTCGGTGGCCGACGAGTTCGGCTACGAGGTCGAGTTCGTGTCCGAGTACGGCGCCGACGAGGAAGCGGAGACCGAGGCGGCGGAGTCTCCGGAACGGCTCGTGCCGCGCGCCCCGGTCGTGACCGTGATGGGGCACGTCGACCACGGCAAGACCTCGCTGCTCGACTACATCCGCAAGACCAACGTGATCGCCGGGGAGGCCGGTGGGATCACCCAACACATCGGGGCGTACGACGTCGAGCTGTCGGACAAGCGCAAGATCTGCTTCCTGGACACCCCTGGTCACGAGGCGTTCACCGCCATGCGTGCGCGCGGCGCGCAAGTAACGGACATCGTCGTGTTGGTGGTCGCAGCCGACGACCGGGTGATGCCGCAGACCATCGAGGCGATCGACCACGCGAAGGCGGCCGGCGTGCCGATCGTCGTGGCGATCAACAAGATCGACCTTCCGGCCGCTCAGCCCGACCGCGTGAAGCAGGAGCTGGCGGGGCACGGTGTGGTGGTCGAGGAGTACGGCGGTAAGACGGTGTGCGTGGAGATCTCGGCCAAGAAGGGCACCAACATCGATCGGCTGCTCGAGATGCTCCTCCTCTCGGCCGAGCTGCTCGATCTCAAGGCCGATCCCGATCGCCTGGCGCGCGGCGTCGTGCTCGAGGCGCGCGTCGAGCAGGGGCGCGGGGTCATGGCCAGCGTGCTGGTGCAGGGGGGAACTTTGCGGGTGGGCGACCCGTTCGTGGCCGGTCAGCATTCGGGACGCGTGCGGGCCATGTTCGACGAGCGCGGGCGCCCGGTGAGAGCCGCCGGCCCCTCGACGCCGGTCGAAGTGCTGGGCTGGAGCGGAACGCCGGCGGCCGGCGACCTGTTCCACTCGTTCGCCGAGGAGCGCGAGGCGCGCGACATCGCGAACAAGCGCCAAGCCGTGCATCGGGAGCACGAGTTCCGCGCCGCGAAGAGCATCTCGTTGAGCGAGATCTATTCTCAAATCTCGCAGGGCGAGGTGAACGAGCTCAAGCTGATCTTGAAGGGCGATGTCGACGGCTCGGTCGAGGCGTTGTCCGAGGCCCTGGTCAAGCTCGGCACCGCCGAAGTGCAGGTCAAGGTGATTCGGCAGGCCGTCGGGCAGATCAGCGAATCGGACGTGCTCCTGGCGGCGGCCTCCGGGGCGATCGTGGTCGGATTCCATGTCCGCCCGGACGTGCGGGCGCGCGAGCTGGCGGCCCGCGACGACGTCGAGATCCGCCTCTACGACATCATCTACAAGGCGGTCGAGGACGTGAAGCAGGCTCTCGAGGGTCTGTTGAAGCCCGAGATCCGGGAAGTGGTCGTGGGCTCCGCGGAAGTGCGCGAGGTGTTCCGCCTTTCCAAGTCCGGCACGGTCGCCGGATGCATGGTCGTCATGGGCGCGATCCCGCGCGCGGCCAAGGTGCGGCTGCTGCGCGACGGTACCACGGTGTGGACCGGCAGGATCGGCTCGCTGCGCCGTTTCAAGGATGATGTCAAGGAAGTCACGACCGGCTTCGAGTGCGGCATCGCGCTGGACGGCATGAACGACGTCAAGACCGGCGACGTGATCGAGGCGTTCACCATCGAGGAGCTGGCGAGAACCCTGTAGCCCCGGGCGCGGCGCGGCTCCGGAAGCGCGCACCATGTTCGTCGGAATCGTCCGCATCGAGCTGCACATCCCCGCATCGTCTTCGCTCAAGGACAAGCGATCCGTGGTTCACGGGCTCAAGGAGCGCATCCGCCAGCGCACCCGCGCGGCGGTGGCCGAGGTCGATCACCACGAGCTGTGGCAGCGGGCCGCGCTCGGCGTCGTGGTCGTCTCGGGCGAGTCGCATCAGGTGGACGAGCTGCTTCAGTCGGTGCGCAATTTGGTGCACGCCACCCATCAAGCGGACGCGAAGATCCGTCCGGAACGGGTGGCGCAGAGAATCCGGCGCGAAATCGCCGAGATCCTCGAGCACCGGCTGCGCGATCCGCGCCTCACCGGCATGGTGAGCGTCACCGACGTCGAGGTGACGAGCGACCTGTCGCTGGCTCGCGTCTACGTGAGCGTGCTCGAAGGCGGAGAGGCTCGCGACCGTGCGCTCGCCGCGCTCGCCCACGCCGCGGGCTTCGTGAGGGCCGAGCTGGCGCCGCGGTTGGGCCTGCGGGAGGTGCCCGAGATCCGGTTCGTGCACGATTCGTCGATCGAGCGCGGTGCGCGGGTCGAGGAGCTGCTGCGCAAGCTCTCGCGAGGCGAGCCGATTCGAGACGAGGAGCCCGAGGCATGAAGCACGCGTGGACCGAAGGCGAGATCCATGGGCCAGTCGCCTACGAGTCGCCGCGCCCGATCGGCGCCGCTGCGCCCGCGTGGGGGCCGGAGAGCGCGGGCGCACTCGGGTTCTCCGGCCTGCTGGCGGTCGACAAGCCGGTCGGCGTTACCTCGCACGACGTGGTGGTCAAGGTGCGACGCCGCTTGAAGAGCCCTGGGGCGGGGCACCTCGGCACTCTCGACCCGGGCGCCAGCGGCCTGCTGCTCATCGCGCTGGGCGCGGCGACACGGGCGATCGCCGTGTGGCAGGGGGGCGAGAAGACCTACGAGGGGACCGCGCTGTTCGGCCTCACCACGACCACCCAGGACATCCAGGGCGACGTGACCGAGCGCCGCGAGGTTGCGCTGAGCGAGGAGGCGGTGCGCGAGGCGAGCCGCGCCTTCGCGGGCACGTTCGACCAGATTCCCCCGATGGTCTCGGCGCTCAAGGTCTCGGGGCGGCGGCTCCATCAACTGGCGCGCCGGGGGGTGACCGTGGAGCGTCGGCCCCGCCGGGTCATCGTGCACGCGTGGGAGTGGATCGCTTTCGATCTGCCTCGAGCACGCTTTCGGGTGCGCTGCGCCAGCGGGACCTACGTGCGCACCTTGGTGCACGACTTGGGTCAGGCGCTGGGAACCGGAGCCGCGCTCGAGAGCCTGCGCCGGCTGCGCAGCGAGCCGTTCGGCCTCGATCACGCGGTGCGGCTCGGCGACCTGGACGAGCTGCCCCCGCACGAAGTGCTGGCGAAGGCGGGACGGCCGCTCGATGAGTCGCTCGCGGTGCTGCCCGCGGTGACCCTCGAACCGGCGGCCGCGCTGCGGATCGGGGCGGGGGGCCGCCCCGCGGTGACGCGAGGAGACGCTCCGCTCGGCGGCGGCCCGCGCTCCGTGGTGCTGCGGGACGGCGCGGGGCACGCCCTGGCGCTGGGAGAGCTGCACGCGCATCCGGAGGACCCGGCGCTGGCGATCGCGTGTCCGCGGGTCGTCTTCCCTTGGGCGGTGCGCACGGGCCGGGGCGCGTGAGCACCTCCCTGGCGATCGGCGTCTTCGACGGGCTGCATCTGGGACATCGCGCCCTGCTCGAGCGCGCGCTGGCGCGTGCCCGCGAGGCATCCGGGCGCCCGATTGTGTTGAGCTTCGATCCGCACCCCGACGTGGTGCTATCACGAGGTGCGTTCCGCATCCGAGCGCCGCTCACGCCGCTGCCCGAGAAACGGCGGCGGCTCTTGGCGATGGGGGTGGACGATCTCGTGGTCCTCCCCTTCACGCGCGAACTGGCGTCGCTCGAGCCGGAGGAGTTCGTGGATCGCTACCTCGTGACTCCGTATGCGCCTTCTGCCCTGGTGGTGGGAGAGGGATTCGCGCTCGGGCGTAACCGGACCGGGACCGTCGAACGGCTGCGGGCGATCGGGCGGGCGCGCGGCTTCGAGGTGGAAGCGGTGCCCCTGGTGCAGCGGGACGGCGGGCCGATCAGCAGCACGCGAATTCGCGACCTGCTCGCCCAGGGCCGGGTGGCCGAGGCGGGCCGGCTGCTGGGCCGATCGTATGAGCTGGAAGGGCGAGTGGTGGGAGGTGAAGGCATCGGCCGCTCCCTCGGGTATCCCACCGCCAACCTGAGGCTCCATCACGAGAAGTTCCTTCCGGCGGACGGCATCTACGCCGCGAGAGCGCAGTGGGAGGGCGCACCGTGGCGCCTGGCGGCGATGAGCATCGGAGTGCGCCCCACCTTCGACGGCAGGGTGCGGACCGTGGAAGTCCACGTGCTGGATTGGTCGGGGGAGTTGGTGGGCCGTGCCCTGGAAGTGGAGCTGGTGGACTGGCTGCGCCCCGAGATCCGGTTCGAGAGCTCGGATGCCCTGGTCCAGGCCATGGGCCAGGACGTGGCCGAGACGCGCCGCCGGCTCGGCCCTGAGGCCCGTGGTGTAACGACTTGAAACGGCTCGGGGCTGGGCCGAAGCCCTTTGCCAAGGCCGGCAGGGGGTGCTAAAGTCCGCCGGCTTTATCGCCTTTGGATTCACTTGCCGCTCGGCCACGCGGGAGCTTGCACCCGGTGACGGGGCGCCGTTCCCACCGACTCACGTGCAGGAGGTGACCGCTGTGACGCTCTCCAAGGAGCAGAAGCAGGGGATCATCGGTAAGTTCAAGATCCACGAGGGAGATTCGGGGTCGCCCGAAGTGCAGATCGCGCTCCTGACCGAGAAGATCCATTACCTGACCGAACACTTCAAGATCCACAAGCGCGACCATGCGTCACGAAGGGGCTTGCTGCGCATGGTGGGGCAGCGGCGCCGACTGCTGGACTACCTCAAGGCCACGAAAGTGGATCGCTACCGCAAGGTGGTCAAGGACCTAGGGCTGCGCCGCTAGGGCCAGCCGAAGCGACGTCGGCGCCTCGCTTGAGAGGCGCGGGCGTCCGACCCGGCGGGAGGGCTCGCTCCCGCAGCCGCCATCGGGCAGGAACCCCCCGGGGCGTTTCGAGCGGTCCGGCGTGCGCCGGACTGGCAGGCGAGAGGATAGGAAACTCGATGGAACAACGCGTATTGCTGGAGCTGGACGGCCGCACCCTCACGATCAGCACCGGGAAGATGGCAAAGCTCGCCGGAGGCTCGGCCGTCGTGCAGCTCGGGGGCACCGTCGTGCTGGTGGCCGCGAGCGCCGCGAAGACCGCCAGCCCCAACCGTGACTTCGTGCCGCTCACGGTCGACTACCGCGAGCGGACCTACGCCGCCGGCAAGATCCCCGGCGGCTTCTTCAAGCGTGAGGGCAGACCCACCGAGAAGGAGGTCCTGAGCTCTCGGTTGATCGACCGGCCGATCCGGCCCCTGTTCAGCAAGCAGTTCCCGTACGAAACCCAGATCATGGCGACGGTCGTCTCCTCGGACCAGGAGAACGACGCCGACGTGCTCGCTCTGGTCGGAGCTTCGAGCGCGATCAGCCTGTCGGACATCCCGTTCCCCGAACCGATCGGCGGGGTGCGGGTGGGTCGGGTCGACGGGCAGTTCGTGCTCTATCCGACCTTCGAACAGCTCGACGCGAGCGACATGGACATCGTCGTTGCCGGCACCGCGGACAACATCATCATGGTGGAGGGCGGCGCGCGCGAGGTGTCGGAGCCGGACCTGCTCGCCGCACTCGATTTCGCGCTGACTCACATTCGACGGATCGTCACGATCCAGCGCGATCTCATCGCGCTGGCGGGCAAGGCCAAGCGACCGCTGGCGCCCGCGGTGGACACCTCCGAGCTCCAGGGGGCGCTCGACCGCGACTATCGGGAGCGGCTGCGCCAAGCGATTCGCATCCCGGGCAAGGAGTCGCGCCAGGAAGAAGTGGACCGCATCGCCGTCGAGGCGCACGCGGCTCTGAAGGAGCGCTTCGTGGAACAAGAGGTCTACATTGGCAAGTTGCTCCACGACATCGAGCGCGACGAGCTGCGCAACATGGTGCTGCGCGAGAAGGTCCGGGCCGACGGCCGTGGGCCGAACGACATCCGGCCGGTGACGGTCGAGGTCGGCACGCTGCCGCGCACCCATGGCTCGTGCCTGTTCACGCGCGGAGAGACGCAGGCGCTCGCGGTCGCCACGCTGGGCACCAAGAGCGACGAGCAGCGCGTGGAAGAGCTCGAAGGGCAATCCTGGAAGTCGTACATGCTGCACTACAACTTCCCGCCGTTCAGCGTCGGCGAGGTGCGGCCGATCCGCGGTCCTGGCCGGCGGGAGATCGGCCACGGCGCGCTCGCCGAGCGGGCGATCGAGCCGGTGATCCCGGCGGATACCCATTTCCCCTACACGATCCGGCTGGTGAGCGACATCCTCGAGTCGAACGGCTCCTCGTCGATGGCCACCGTGTGCTCGGCCTCGATGGCTCTGATGGACGCCGGTGTGCCGATCAAGGCTCCGGTCGCCGGCATCGCGATGGGGCTGATCAAGGAAGGCGACCAGGTCGAGGTGCTCACGGACATCCTGGGCGTCGAGGATCACCTCGGCGACATGGACTTCAAGGTCACGGGCACGCGCGAAGGAGTCACCGCGTTCCAGATGGACACCAAGATCGGGGGCATTTCGCAGGCGGTGCTCAGCGACGCGCTGGCGCGGGCCACTCGCGGGCGCATGCACATCCTCGACATCATGGGCCGCTCCCTGGCCGCGCCCCGCGCCGAGATGTCGCCGTACGCGCCGCGGATCTTCATCATGCAGATCCATCCCGACAAGATCCGCGAGGTGATCGGGCCGGGCGGCAAGATCATCAAGCGCATCACCGAGGAGACCGGCGCCCAGATCGACATCGATGACAGCGGGGAAGTGCGCATTGCCGCGATCAACAGCGAGGGCGGGCGCCGGGCGGAAGAGCTGATCCGCAACATCACCGAGGATCCCGAGGTCGGTCGCGTCTACCAGGGCAAGGTGCGGAGCGTCGTGACGTTCGGGGCGTTCGTCGAGATCGTGCCCGGCCGCGACGGGTTGCTCCATATTTCCGAGATCGACCACCACCGCGTCGGGCGCACCGAGGACGTGCTGAACGTCGGGGACATGGTGATGGTCAAGGTGATCGGAGTCGACCGGGACGGCAAGATCAAGCTTTCGCGCAAGGCGTTGCTGCCCGAGCCCGAGGGCGGCGTGCCGGCCGGGGCCGGCGGGGGCGGGCGCAACCACCGCGATCGCGAGCGCGGACGGCGCGGCTAAGCCCTGGGGTGAGTGGCATTCCGGTGCCACTCTCGGTCGGGGGAAGGACGATGGTGCAGGGGATCTACCGCAAGACCGTCCTGACCTCCGGGATGACGCTCGTCACCGAGGCGATGCCGTGGCGCACCTCGGTCGCGGTCGGGGTGTGGGTCCGCAGCGGGTCGCGAGACGAGCCCGTCGAATGGCTCGGCATCTCCCACTTCCTCGAGCACATGATGTTCAAGGGCACCGAGCGCCGCGACGCCCGCTCGATTGCCGCTAGCCTCGAGTCGCTCGGGGGGCACCTCGACGCGTACACGGCGCGCGAGCAGGTTTGCTACCAGGCTCGTGCCCTGGCGGAACATCTGCCCGAGGCGGTCGACGTCCTCTCGGACATCGTGTGCCGTTCGCTCCTGGCTCCCACCGAGGTGGCGCGCGAGAAAGACGTGGTGCGCGAGGAGATCCTCGCCTACGAGGACAACCCCGAGGAAAAGGTGAACGATTTGCTCGCCGAGCAGGTCTGGGGTGGCCACGAGCTCGGCCGCCCGATCCTCGGCACGGCCGCGACCGTGGGCGAGCTCACCGCGGATCACCTGAAAGACTACTTCTGGCGTCGCTATCGGCCACGCGATCTCGTCCTGATCGCGACCGGCGGGCTCGAGCACGCTCACTTGGAGGAGCTGGCCGAGCGCATGTTCGCCCCGCCCGCCGGCGAGTCCATGCCTCTCTCCGAGGGGCCGCCTCCCTACCGTCCGAAGATCCAACACTATGCGCGCGATCTCCAGCAGTTGTACGTGTCGCTCGGCACGCGCGGCGTGGCCGACGTCCATCCGGATCGCTATCCGCTCGTGGTGCTCAACACGTTGCTCGGGGGCGGAATGAGCTCGCGGCTCTTTCAGAGCGTGCGCGAACAGGCAGGGCTCGCGTATTCCGTCTACTCGGCTCAGGAGTTCTATCGCGACGCGGGGATGCTCTCGATCCAGATGGGCGTTTCGCCGGATCGTGGCCGGGAGGCGTTGAACAGGACGCGCGAAGAGCTCGATGCCCTGCGCGACGCGGGCCCGACGGAAGAAGAAGTCGAGGCGGCCCGTTCGCAGATCCGGGGCACCGTCATGATCGAGCAGGACAGCGTCAGCTCGCGCATGAACTATCTCGCCCACGAAGAGATCTATCGGGGAACGCACACACCGCCGGAGGAGCAGGTGAAGAAGATCCTGGCGGTGACCCGCGAACAGGTGATCGACGTGGCGCGGCGCCACCTCGAGCCCTCGCGCTTCTCGCTCGCCGCGCTCGGCCCGGCGCACGGTGGCCCGCTGGGCGCGAACGACTGGCCTACGGACTAGGCATCGCTCGAAACGCCGATCGCAGCGTTGGCTCGTCGCTCCCATCGTTCCCGCCGCATCCACCCGGAGCTTGCGGCGCGGATTGCTCCAGCGCGCCGCCTCGGGCATCATGACGGCGTGAAGCTGACCGGCCAGGACCTCCCAGCGCTGTGTGGCGACCTCGACGAGGCCTTGCGCGAACTGACCTCGGGGGTCGAGCGCGACACATCACTGTGGACGCGCGGGCGACCGAAGAAGTGGGCCGCCGGCCAGCAGATCGCGCACGTGGGGCTCATCATGACGCTGATGGCCGAGGCGTTCGAGGCCGCGGAGCCAGCGTTGCGCGCCAGCACCCTGCCCCCGGTCCCACGACGCGGACTCCTGCAGGCGATGTTCGTGAAGGTCGTCGTCGAGGGCGGCTTCATGCCGAGCGGCGCCCGGGCCGTTGCCGCCTCGCTGCCGCCCGATTGCCCGGAGCCGGCGGCGACCCTCGCCGCCCTGCGGGCTGATGCGGGACGCCTGCGGGCGGTTGGCGAGCGCATGAGCGCCCCCGAGCGCGACCGTCTCTGGATCTGGAATCCGATCGGGGGTGTTCCGTCCAAGGTCACCACCTGGCACTACCGCCTGCCGGAAGCGGTGCGCATCCACGCCGTGCACGCCCGCCACCACGCGCGGAGCATCGCCGGGATCCCGGCGGCCTAAGGCAGCGAGGAGCGACCGAGCGGTTCGACACCCAGCGTCAGGCGCTGCTCGAATCGCTAAAAGTCATTTAGTACCGCAGACCAGCCTTGGCCATCCGCGCGCCCGCTTCCGAGAGACGCTGCTCCGTGTCGGACAGCGCCACTCGCACGAAGCCCTCGCCCGCGCGACCAAAGCCCGACCCCGGAGCGACCACGACCCCGGTTTGCTCGAGCAGCTCGCGGGTGAAGTCCATCGAGCTTGCCGAGCGACGCGAAATGGGCAGCCACACGTACAGCGTCGCCTTGGGCGGCTCGACCGGGTAGCCGAGAGGGGCGATCGCCTCGAGGAAGGCGTCGCGCCGCCGGCGATAGAGGGCGGCGGCCTCGGCGCAGTAATCCTGCGGGCCCGAGAGCACCGCGATCGCCGCGCGTTGAATCGCCATGAAGACG